>CAYGSV010000244.1:0-4072 GCA_964352635.1 uncultured Algimonas sp. | reverse complement strand
CAGGAAAACTCACCTCAGCCGCAGCTAGACCAAAAGCGTTACCCCCGAGGGCATTCAAACGTTGTACGACTTCGCCTGTTTCACCATTAGCTTGCACTAGGCGTGGTCCGATACCCGCATTGTCATATCCACGAAAATCAAAGTTACCTTTGAAATAACGGTCATTAATGGACACTCCATCGCCGCCCCACCCACGAATATAGCCACCTGCCAGTGTCGCACTCGCAATCACATTCTTGTAAAGCCCTTTATAGGCATTGGCCCGAATATCAGTTCTAAGATATTTCACGTCGCCGCCAATACCTGCCAAATCTTGGCTGAAACGAACATCGAAGCCTCCTGTTGGCGTAATTGGATCATTTCGCCGATCCCATGCAAATGTGTAACCGAAGATTGAGGATAGACGACCTCCAGCTTGCTCACAGAGAGACAATGTCTGAATATCACTTGCAGAGACAACCCCACCACTGGCCTGTGTAGACTGAAGCCCTGCACACCTAACTTCATCTGGGAACTCAATAGTTTCCTGTCGCAAAGAGTAACGCGTCGTCAGCGACGTATACTCAGTCAGAGGGAAAGCCAACGTCACCTGCCCCCCTGTTCTAGACTGGCGGAAACCCGCTTCCTCTAAAAAGTCAATTGTGACATCAAAAAGCTCTACACCCGCGGCAAGGTTACGACCCAAGAAACGGGGTTCAGTAAAGCGCAAGTCAATTTCACGACGGTTAGATGAAGCTCTAATCACGAAACGCATCAATTGCCCACGACCCCGAAGGTTGCGTTGTGTAATCGACAAGTCCACCAAGAAAGCATCGGCTGAAGAGAAACCTGCCGAGAAGCTCAGTTCACCCGTTGGCTGTTCTTTTACGGCGACTTCAACGACCGCACGGTCAGGCGCAGAGCCTTGCGTTTCAGTAATCTCAACCTCTTCAAAGAAGCGAAGGGAACGAACGCGATTTCGCGAACGGTCTAATAAAATTCGGTTAAAAGCATCGCCTTCAACGAGTTCCATCTCACGGCGAATAACATAATCGAGCGTCGTCGTATTACCAACGATGTCGATACGTTCAATATAGACTCGCGGCCCTTCTACAACATTAAAGACAAGATCGACGGTCTTAGTTTCACGGTTTCGGCGGATGTCTGGTTGAATATCGACAAAAGCATAACCCGTCGTTCCTGATGCAAAGTTAAGTGTATCAATTGCGTTCTCAACTTGGCTAGCATTATAAATTTCGCCGGGCTGAATACGAATAAGGCGTTCTAAAAACTCAGGGTCTAATTCATCCAATTGTGTTTCAACGCTAATGTCGCCCCATCGGTATTCTTCGCCTTCATCCAGAGTAAAGGTAATGTAGAAATCTTCTTGATCTGGCGTCAGTTCGGCTACGGCCGAAACAACACGGAAATCAGCAAAACCACGATTTGTGTAATATGTCCGAAGTTGCTCTCTATCGAATTCAAGGCGACCTGGATCATAATTATCGTTCGAGCTGAAGAATTTGTACCAAATCGACTCAGCCGTTGCGATTTCCTTACGCAAAAGGCGGTCAGGATATTCTGCGTTACCAATAAAATTGATTCGCTTCACGCCTGTGACAGGGCCTTCAGTTATTTCAAAAATTAGGTCAACACGATTTTGTGGTTGTTGCACGACCTTAGGCGAAACGGTTGCAGCGAAACGACCTGATTGACGGTAAAGTTCAATAATACGCTGCACATCCGCTTGTACGTTGGCACGAGAGAAGATGGAGCGCGGTTCAGCCTCGATCTCATCTGTAATTTTATCTGTCTTAAGGGATTTATTCCCTTCTAGAATAACGCGGTTGATGATTGGATTTTCAATAACTTGAATGAGAACATTACCATCTCGCGGATCTATGGCGACGTCGGCAAAGAGACCTGTTGCATAGAGCGTTTTTACAGACGTATCGATACGTGACTCGCTATAGGGGTCGCCTGGAGAGAATAGCAGATAAGACGCGACAGTATTGGCTTCTACACGCTCATTACCCTGAACTTGTATTGTTCGAATAACGGTCGGCGCCGCAATAGGTGTTGGAGCAGCAGACTCATCCTGAGCAAAGGCTGGTATAGAAGTGATCGCGATTATGAAAAGAGATGCGAGGCCAATAAGGGCTGACAAAAGCCAGCTCTTTGATATTAGCTTAATATCTATAGCGTTATATCTCGTTATTGAGTGCATTAGGGCGTCCATTTAGGAAAAGAAACTACTGACGTAGCTGATATCATTAATCGTGAGAGCGACAAAAAGTGTAAGCAATACGGCAAACCCAATTCGGAACCCAAACTCCTGTTTTTCTTGACTGAGCGGACGACCCGCAACCGCTTCATAAGCGTAGTAAACCAAATGTCCACCGTCCAAGACGGGAATAGGCATTAAATTTGCGATACCTAAACCAATTGAAATGACGGCAGCCAGTTGAATTAGGCGAAGAACGAGAGCTTTCATTCGATCACCAAAGGGCATCTCAGCGTTGGCTGCATCTACAGCAGACTTACCCGTAATTGTCGCAATCTTAACAACGCTACCTAACTGGTCTCCATTTTCTTTCCCTTGAAAAATACGAGCTACATAAGTGCCCGTCATAGAAAATGTTTCTCCTAAACGAGACACACCGTATCCGACAGCTTCAATCGGGTTGTACTCTATGCGGATTAATTCGCTCTCAGGATCACTAGAAACGCCTAAACGCCCTGAAGAAGACTTACCGCCAACAAAGTCACGACGACGCACTCGCTCAGGCGCAACTGTCAACGTCATCTGTTGACCTGCCCTCTCGATAACGGCTTCAATCTCTGTATCACTTCGCAAAACTACATATTTTGATAGCTCTGAGAAGGTCGAGACATCTTTTCCATCCATTGTGAGAATCTTATCTCCCGGCATAATGCCTGCTGATGCAGCGGCACTATTGGGCAAAACCTCTCCAACAACTGACGGACGATCATAGGAACCGTACGCCATAGCCAACCCAGCAAAAATGATAACAGCCAGTAGGAAATTTGCCATTGGCCCCGCTAGAACCACTAAAGCGCGTTGCCAGACAGGACGAAAATGAAAAATATCATCTATACTCTGCCCGCCCTCGCGCTCAACTTTCTCCTTGAGCTCTGCCAAAGCTGTCGCGTCTGGGTTACTGGCCCCCGTCGCATCACCTGTGAATTTCACATAACCACCCAAAGGGATTTGAGCGATCATCCATTCGGTGCCACTTTTGGCTTTACGACGCCAAATGGGTTTCCCAAAACCGATAGAGAAACGATCAACGGAAATTCCGAACAGCCGGCCAACACTGTAATGTCCTAGTTCGTGAAAAAACACGAGGAATGACAACACAACGAGGAAACTCGTTATGAATATAGCGATATCAAAAAAGCCGGAGAGCATTTTGCGGTCTGTCTGTGTCCCTTAAGTCGAATCCGTTGATATCTTTGGCATCAACTCAGAGGGTTTGCCCGTTTTTTGACGCTATAACAAGTTTACAATATGCTCATGTGCAGTGCGCCGCGCTTGCTCATCTGTCGCGAGAATCGCCTCAATTGTTATATCAGGCGTCGTGAAACAGGCCTTAGCGGAAAGGGAGTTCAATGCTCGTTCCACAGTCGCCGCAATATCCAGAAAACCGATTTTCTCTTGCAAAAATGCCTCTACGGCGACTTCATTGGCTGCGTTGAGGGTGTTTTGGGCTTTTCCACCCGAAACCAAGGCTTCACGCGCCAATCTCAGAGCAGGAAAACGTGTTGTGTCAGGTTCAAAAAACGTAAGTCCTGAAATTTTGGCGAGGTCTAGTCTTTCGACAGGGGCTTCAACCCTTGTCGGCCACCCCATCGCATAAGCAATCGGGGTCCTCATATCTGGCGAACCCATTTGCGCCAAAACAGAGCCATCAATATATTCGACCATTGAATGGATGATAGATTGTGGATGTATAATCACGTCAATCTCAGGGGATGGACGCTCAAAAATATAACTTGCCTCAATCAATTCTAGGCCCTTATTCATAAGGCTAGCAGAGTCGATTGTAATTTTTGCGCCCATATCCCAAAC
>CAYGSV010000243.1:2337-4073 GCA_964352635.1 uncultured Algimonas sp. | reverse complement strand
CTCTTGCGAAACACATATTTACTTCGGTCTCCGGTAAGAGACTGAACTCTGCGGACGTCCATTTTTGGATTTAGCGCGAAGGCTCAGCCCCTGTATTTCCGCTTCACGGAATTGCAGTTATGGCGAGTGGCACAATAAACTCGCCTTGTTTTAACCGTTCTTTTTAATCGTGAAGACCTATCCTTTATTCAGGCACAGGAAAGCCTCTGTCCCGCATGAGCGGTGCGATGTCTGCGTCACGACCGCGGAAGGCGCGGTAGGCCTCTGCTGGGTCCATCGCGTTTCGTGGCTCGAATAGATATTTTACGAGCTTGGCCGCGATGTCTTGATCATAAAATCCACCCGGAGACTTAGCGAAATATTCTGACGCATCAGAGGTTAAAACATCTGCCCACATATAGCCGTAATAGCCCGCGCTATAGCCTTCGCCCGAAAAGATATGCCCGAAATGTGGAGAGCGGTGACGCATGACGATTTCATCTGGCATGCCGAGCTCTTTCAATGTCTCGCGCTCGAACGTGTCAGGATCAATCCCTTCGGGGTCTGTCGTATGATAGCGCATATCCACAAGGGCCGAGGCGAGATATTCCGTCGTGGCAAAGCCTTGATTAAAGGTCGCCGCATTTTTGATTTTCTGGCGAAGCTCTGCTGGCATTGGCTCACCTGTTTCGGCGTGAACCAAGAAGTTATTCACGACTTCATCCGTTGAGAGCCAACGTTCCAAGAGTTGCGATTGGAACTCTGTATAATCGCGCACGCCGCCATTGAGCGTTGGATAAACCGCCTGCCCTGCGAGGCTGTGGAGCGCATGACCAAATTCATGGAAAAACGTATTGGCATCATCCCAAGAAATCAGGACGGGTTCGCCCGGGGCGCCTTTGATAAAGTTGGAATTATTTGACGACAGTACATTCGTCGTTACGCCCTCGTAACTCGTGCGAGACCGATATGTCGTCGCCCAAGCGCCAGAGCGTTTGCCAGGGCGGGCAAAGGGATCGAGATACCACACGCCGACATTCTCACCCGTCGTTTTATCCGTGACTTCATAGACGCTTACATCAGGGTGAAAGACCGGAACGGAACCTTCGGGGACGGCGGTAAATTCGAAATTAAATAATTTACCCGCGACATAGAACATCGCATCAGTGAGTTTATCGAGTTGCAGATATTGTTTTACCTCATCACTATCGAGGTCATATTTATCTTTACGGACTTTCTCGGCATAGAAGCGGTAATCCCACGGCGCGATTGTGATGTTCGCGCCCTCGGAATCTGCGAGCGCCTGCATATCGGCGACTTCCTCAGCAACGCGTGCGATAGCGGCAGGCCAAACAGCTTCCATTAACTCCAGCGCATTTTCGGGATTACCCGCCATACGATTTTCGAGACGCCATTGCGCGTAATTATCATAGCCGAGCAATTCAACGCGCTCATCACGGAGCTTTAGAATTTCAGCAATGATGGCATTATTATCATGCTCGTCGCCATTATCTCCGCGCGAATAATACGTCTCCCAGACTTTCTGGCGGAGGTCGCGTTCCGTCGAGAACGTCAAGAAAGGCGACATAGACGAGCGCGTATTCGTGATGGCATACATCCCGTCTTTGCCATTGGCTGTCGCCGTAGCAGCGGCCGCTTTAGCAAAGCTGTCTGAGAGACCGCCGATTTGATCCTTGGTGATATAGAGAATGTAGCCTTCTTCATCGGCCAAAACATTATTCGCAAATTTTGTATGG
>CAYGSV010000243.1:0-2327 GCA_964352635.1 uncultured Algimonas sp. | reverse complement strand
TATGGAGCTCGGACAAGCGAGAATTAATTTCCGCGTAACGCGCTTTCTTTGCTTCATCCAAAGTCGCGCCATTTCTGGCAAAGCCTTCATAAACGAGGGTCATCAGGCGTTGCTGATCGGGGCGCATATCCTTGACTGCATCGCTTTCATAAACAGCTTTGACGCGATTAAAGAGCTTTTCATTTTGCGTAATTTTGGAACTGTAAGCGGAGATTTTCGGGCCCATCTCACCTTGTATCGCACGAAATTCTGGCGAGGACATATTGGAACTCCAAATCCCCCAATAGCGAAAAACGCGGCTCAGATCATCACCGTTTTTCTCCAATGTCAAAATCGTGTTTTCAAAAGTTGGCGGCGCAGGGTTATTGGCAATCGCGTCTACTTCTTTCAGGCTCTTTTCCATGCCCCATTCGAGCGCAGGTTTGAGGTCAGCCAAATCCATTTTATCAAAGGCTGGCACGCCTTCATATGGGCCCTGAAATTCAGCTAGCAACACATTATCAATCGCGGGCATTTCGACGTTGAGAATGTCAAAATTAGGTGCTTCGATTGTCGGCAATTCGACAGGTGTTATCTCCGTTGCGGGATTAGAACACGCAACAAGTGTGATAGCCAAAAGGCTAGTGGCTGAAAAAAGTATACGGCGCATAAGATCTCCTTTAATTATCTAAAGAAGTCTTATGATGTTTCATTAAGTACGGCTAGTCATAAAGATGTCGCAAATATCTTAAGCCGATAATCTTATTTTACTTCCGAAGTTTTGGGAGATTTTATCGAATGTCCTATCGAAAGCATTCAATATATCTTCTCGCCGGACAGGCTTCGCAATAGTGTCATCCATGCCAATGTTCTTACAGATACGTTTTTGCTGATAATCAGGGTCTGCGGTAAGAGCGATGATGATGACATTTGCATAAGGCTCTTTCGATTGCCTGATTTCTAGGGTTGCCTCAATACCATCCATCACGGGCATATGAATATCCATAAGCACAACATCAATATTCACTGTGTTGAGCATGTTGAGAGCATCACGGCCATTATTGGCAAAATATAGTTTCGAAACACGATTTCCAATCAGTCTCTTTACGACACGTTGATTGACTTCATTATCTTCAACGCAAAGGACTGACAGGCCTTGGAATGGTCTTTCAGTCTCTGTCGTATCGATAGGTGGTTCTGAAAATTTTTGTGGCAAAGAAGTGAAGGTTTGCGCCTTTGTAACAGGCGTCGATATCTCAGGTTCTACGATCTCTGGGTTGGATTTCACAGGCAAGAGCAGCATAAAGGTGCTACCTTCATTTGGCTGGGAGCGCACATGAATTTGCCCGCCCATAAGCTCGCATAGTTGTTTTGTTATGCTCATGCCCAAACCTGTTCCGCCAAACTGGCGCGAAATTGAACCGTCAGCCTGAGTAAAGGGATCAAAAATTTTATTCGCTTGGGTTTGCGTCATTCCAATACCAGTGTCTCGAACTGCGATCACAAGATTGTCTACACCTTTGCGTTTGACCATATTCAAAATAAGGGAGACTTGCCCCGTCTGAGTGAATTTTGCGGCATTAGACAAAAGATTATTCAAACATTGCTGCAAACGAAAACCATCCAAAAGCATTGTTTCAGGAATTTGTGGATCGACAAATGTCTGAAACTTTAACCCTTTTCTTGTGATTTGCGGACGCCATAGCTTTGAACATGTTTCAATCAGAGCCCGTGGTTCAATCTCGACGAAATCAATTTCAACTTTATTAGACACCAATTTAGCGTGGTCTAATGTCGAGGAAAGAAGCGCATGCAACCCTTCCGCAGATTCTTCGATATCGGTCACGACGGCGCGAACATCATCTGATAGGTCTTCGTCAGAAAGAGAGTCACTCATGCCAATAATGGCATTAAGCGGCGTTCTTATCTCATGACTCATCCTCGCCAAAAATTCACTTTTAGACTTGGATAGCTCGCGCTCCTTCTCCAGAGCAAGATTTCGTTCGACATCATTTGTGATATCTATAACGAAAGCGGTCGCACCAATAGGTTTGCCATCAACGCCATATTGAACTTTACCACGAGAACGTTGCCACATTAAGCCATCTTGTTCCGTTATAACGCGATAGGTTAGATCAAACGGAGCATTTCCTGCTAAAATATCTTGCCATTTACGGGTAATTTTCGGCAAGTCAGATTTATGAATAATGGAAAACAAACCATGCTTCATCATACGAGATAATTCTTCTCGGTTTAGACGCTTTCGAACAGTTGCTGAGTATTCGTATTCACCTGTATCAAATTTGACGGACCAAAATCCAGCGTCGGCAGCGTCCATAGAAATGTCG
>CAYGSV010000242.1:645-4075 GCA_964352635.1 uncultured Algimonas sp. | reverse complement strand
GTAGAAAGCAAGCCAAAACCTGCGCGTCGGAAAGCGTTACCAAAAAAGGCTGAGACAGAAACGCCTGCGGAGAAACCTAAAACGACACGTACACGGAAAGCCCCTGTTAAAAAGGCTGCTCCTCTTGAAGCAGAGGTAGTTTCGAAGAATGTATCAGAGCCAAAAAGCGTGCCTAATACAAACAATGAAACAAAGGCTGAGGCTGAGCCCACTAAAAAAAAACGTAAGTGGTTTGGCCTAAAGAAATAAAGCAAAATATGATGCAATGAGGTCTTTTGCGCTCACTGCATTGTTACGCCCGCGTAACTTGACCCTTTGGGTCAGGTTTGGGACTATATGTTGAATTATTTAGGATTAAATCGTGCGCTCTAAAGCTTTACTTCGTAGCCTTAAGGTTAGTGTTTTAGCACTCACATGTGCGTTTTTACCCGTTATGAACGCAAATGCGCAGTCTCTACTGCGTGATACAGAAATTGAAGAAACCCTCGAAGAATTTACAGTTCCGATTCTACGAGCCGCAGGTCTATCCCCGCGGTCCGTTGATTTATACATTGTCAATGACAATTCATTGAATGCCTTTGTAACGCGTGGGCAAAACATCTTTCTACATAGTGGTCTCATTCTTGAAGCTAAAACACCGAACGAGTTAAAGGGCGTCATCGCTCATGAGGCGGGGCACATTGTTGGCGGACATATCGTAAGATCAGATTACGGAAATCGGAGTGCTTATGGCTCTATGTTGATTGCCGCAGGTCTTGGTATTGCCGCGATTTTGGCTGGCGAAGGTTCCGCAGGGGCTCTTATCCTAGGCGGTTCGACACAATTTGGTACACTCGAGGTCTTAGCCTATTCACGCGTCAATGAGTCTTCCGCTGACCAATATGCTATGAGTTTCATGGAAAATACGGGTCAGTCGGGCGCTGGATTGATTGCGTTCTTTGAAAAATTTCGTGCCCAAGAAGTCCTCTCTCAAGCGCGCCGTTACCCTTATTTCCGTTCCCATCCACTCTCTTCAAATCGGATCGATGCTTTGCGCGAACGTGTCGAAGAAAGTCCCTATACGGATGTGCTCGACTCCCCTGCAGATCAACATGACCATGAAATGATGAAAGCTAAATTGCGAGGTTTCCTCGAGGGGCCACAGCTCGTTTTCTCGCGTTACCCCCTTTCTGATCAAAGCCAATATGCACGATATGCTAGGTCAGTGGCGCATTTCAGATCAGCAGACTTACGAAGTGCTTTGAAAGAGATCGACTCGCTTATCGTTGAAGAAGAAAACAACCCTTATTTTCATGAATTAAAAGCGCAGATCCTCTATGAAAGCGGTCAACGTGAAGCCGCGCTACCCTCTGCGCGCCGCGCTTTAGAGCTGAAACCAGATGCCCCACTTCTGAAAATTTCATTGGCCCAGTCCCTTATAGAAACGCGCGAATCCACCCAAGTTGAAGAAGCTGTAACCTTGATTAAGTCAGCCCTGCAAAGTGAACGCGATAACAGCTACGGTTGGTACCTTTTATCGACAGCTTATGGACAACAAGGCAAAGAGGCGCTTGCGAAATATGCGAGTGCTGAACGCTTTTATGCGGTTGGCGATATTCAACGCGCACGATCTTTTGCCCAACGCGCTCAAGAAGACTTGCCCCGCAATGAACCTTCTTGGAGACGCGCATCCGACATTATTGTTGTAGCTGATGCAGAATTAGCGAAAAGCCGTAGTAAGCGCAGAGGGCCTAAGCCTTTCAATATCACGACTTCACAATCGAGTGAGCGCGTAACTAACTGGTAATTTCATCAATACTTTTTAATGTCTGTCTGATATCTGACAGGTTAAATTTCTACGGACATGACTCGCATGAAACATTTTCTTTTAGCCGCCTCAATTACGGCCCTATCATTTTCTATGAGTGGCTGTGCACAAGCAGGGCCGAGCGACCTTAAAAAAGCTGAAGTCGAAGAGATAATAAAAGACTATTTGATGGAAAACCCCGAAATCATTCGAGAGGCCCTCATCGAATTGGAAAATCGTGCCGACCGCGAAGCGATTGCCGCTGTCTCGGACCAACTCTTTAACGACCCGCGCGATGTCGTGATTGGCCCCAAAGACGCGAAAGTCACCATCGTTGAATTTTTTGATTACAATTGCGGCTTTTGTAAAAATTCAACGGAGTGGGTAAAAAATGTCCTTGAAGAGCACCCGGATGATGTACGGGTAATCTTCAAAGAGTTGCCCATTCTAGATAATCGTACACGCACATCGCGCAACGCAGCCAAAGCCGCCCTCGCTGCGGCGCGCCAAGGAAAATACACAGCCGTACATTTTGCATTTATGAAAGAACGTGTTTTGAGCGCAGACAGAGTTCGCGAAATCGTCAAAGACGCAGGTCTGGATATGAAAAAATTTGATGCCGATATGGCTGATGTCGCACTGGATCGTCAAATTGAGGATACGATTTTACTTTCAAACCGTATACCTCAACTAACAGGTACACCGTTCTTTATGGTCAATGATGATTACGTTTCTGGAGCAAACACTGACTTATTGGACCGATTACTCGAAGACGCTCTTGAGAGCTAAGCGTTTTAGTTACGGCGCATAAATCGTATAAACGACATCTGCGCTCAAGACGCCTGTGCCCATGGACAAGTCATAATTATTGCCGTTCACGCTTGCGCCTCGAAGGTTATAAACGGAAGCAAATCCAGCCGCTTGCTGTGCGAGAGTACCACTCGTTCGCGCTGTGCGACGCCCACCATCAAAAACTTTTTGCGAGGTGCCTTCCAAATCAGCCAACGTCCAGAGCTGAGATGTATTCCCTATGACGACGCCCTGTCCTCCGACCGATGGGTTCTGAGACAGCTGCCCTATTGAGGATGAGGACGGCGTACGAACAAGAAGTCGATACGATATGTTTGAAAAATCCAATCCGGTGAAGTCCCCCTCCGCTTTCAGATTCCCTGCCTGTGCAAAAATATCAAATGGCGCATTTGACGCCACAAAAAACCAAGCAAAACGAACTTGATTGCCTAACAAATCAATATCGGTTGTCTGGTCCAATCCAAAAGCCGTGTAACTATCATTCTCATCCAACATTTGGAACGAAGGGTTATTATTATATTGCCCGCCAGATGTGGGGTTGATGATTTCAAACGGCCAACCGCCTGATGTACCATCACTAATTGGATCGAAGGGATAATTTACGGGCACGCCATCCGTAGCGATAAGGTCATTTCCTTCTGTACCAGATGCGACCCCGTCCAAGAGAATGAAATCATGCACAATAGGCGCTTCGCCATCATTTTCTATAAAATCAGCGCCTGAAAAAACAACGACAACAGGCCCCGCTCTAAAAAAAGGACGATCAATTGTTGCTGCGGAGAGGCTCGTCGGCATGGCAATGGTTGCGGCAGAAATTAAGCCACAGAGCACCTG
>CAYGSV010000242.1:0-635 GCA_964352635.1 uncultured Algimonas sp. | reverse complement strand
GCTCTATCTTGATAGAAAACTTGAGACCCAAACCCATAAATCCAATTAAGGGAAACAGGGTTAAATTTTCGTTTCTTTAACGACTCATCAAATAGAACAAACCATAAACATTATTGACTTTATGCAGAGTCAGATTAGGAAGATTGAGAACAGGAGACCAAGCCTTGCCTAAACCATCCTCACAATTTGTGTGTCAATCTTGCGGTACAGTCCACGGGAAATGGGCTGGGCGGTGTGATGCCTGCGGCGAATGGAATACTTTGGTCGAAGAAATCACGGCGCAAAATGAGCGACCAGCACATAAGCGTCGCAAAGGGCGCGCCATTGATTTTGTTGATTTGGGAGGTGAGAGCCAAGATGTGCCGCGTATTAAAACAGGTATCGCTGAACTTGATCGCGTCACCGGCGGCGGGCTTGTAGCTGGGTCAGCTCTCTTAGTTGGTGGTGATCCAGGCATTGGTAAATCCACCCTTCTTTTGCAAGCCGTGGGTAAACTCGCAAAGAGCGGTGTGAAAACAGCTTATGTTTCTGGCGAAGAATCAGTTGGGCAAGTGCGTAGGCGCGCTAAGCGACTGGGGTTAGCGGACAACCCCGTATCCCTCGCGGCGGAAACATCCCTTGGCCCTATCATTGAT
>CAYGSV010000241.1:0-4122 GCA_964352635.1 uncultured Algimonas sp. | reverse complement strand
CATCGCGCACAGTCGTTTCGACCATTTTGATGTTCGTAGGAATATCAGGATCAGACTGCACAATGGCTGCCTTTTTCGGCGCTTCCACACGTGCCTCTGGGGCTTCGCTTGGTGTTTGCTCTGGTGTTTGCGGCATAGCGACAGCTTTAGGTGCCGCGTCTGATAAAGCGCTCTCATCTTCACCGTCTTCGAGTAGTTGAAGAATAACCTCACCTACTTTTACATTATCGGTTCCCGCAGGCACGACGATTTTACCGACGACGCCTTCGTCGATGGACTCGACTTCCATCGTCGCTTTGTCCGTTTCAATTTCGGCTAGAATGTCACCAGAGGCAACAGTGTCGCCTTCTTTGACAAGCCATTTAGATAAAGTACCCTCTTCCATCGTCGGAGAGAGAGCGGGCATTTGAATATCGATTGCCATTAGGTCAATAACTCCACAAAGAAGAAGAGAAGGCCAAGAATAGAGACGGCCCACGCCAAGGTTCGCAACCAAGGCACACCAAAATAGTAAAGCGGCGCAAAGGCGAGCCGCCCATAGAAAAATAAAGCCGCCCCCGCCGCCGTTGTGACAGACGTTTGGCCTGTATGCACAGCAATAAGAACGAGCGGCACAAACATCATCATGCCCTCGGTCATATTGGCTTGAGCACGTTTCGCGCGGGAATGAAAGGGCGACAACCCTGTTGAGGGCATATCATCACGTGCGCCCACTAATTCACCAATAGACGCTTTCTTAGACGTCACCGCGCCGAGAGCCTGCATCACAATCATGACAAGATATAGTGCCACAGCGGAGACAAGATATTTGAGTTCTGTTTCCATTATGCGCAATCCTTTTTGGGGAAATTCGTCTTAATCGGTTCGCCATTTTCGTTGAACGGAATAGCGAATGAGAAAGCCGATGGGGTTGGGCCATTGGCGCGAATTTCATCAAGTTTTGCCTTGGCTTCATTAAGGTCAGGCGTGTGGCCTTCTTCGACC
Organism: uncultured Algimonas sp.; assembly: GCA_964352635.1. Lineage (GTDB taxonomy): Bacteria > Pseudomonadota > Alphaproteobacteria > Caulobacterales > Maricaulaceae > Litorimonas. Next base: position 3,138 of record CAYGSV010000241.1, on the reverse strand, counting down.
CACCACAGCACCATATGGTCTGTCGGGATGCGGTTAAAAATCGGTCGTTCTTCGCGCATGACTTTGGCATGGGCGGTTTTATAGACGAACTGAAATAGGCTTTCGACATTTTCCCAGACGCTCATATTGACGAGAGTCATTGGGCCGTGGCCTTCCATACGTAGCGATAAAGCACCGTCTTCTGGGCCATCATCCGTCAAACGCCAGACAAAACCGTCGGCACGCTCGGCCAACGCATTGATGGCGTCGATACGGCCCGTAAAGCCCACCATTTCAGACGCATCCGTCTGAAACTGAGCATCAGCGATATTTAATTGCGCGAGGTGCAAGGCCTAGGCCTCTAGCAGCACATCTGTCCAAAGCTCTGATGGATCAGGCTCTGGTGATTCAAGCGAGAAGTCTGCCGCGTCTTTGACGATTTCTTTAATCTCTTTATCGAGGTCTTTGAGTGTGGCTTCGTCAGCCCATTTTTTATCCAAAAGCTGCGCGCGAACAGCATCAATTGGGTCACGTTCCGAACGTGTTTTCGTCACTTCATCACGTGAGCGGTATTTCGCTGGGTCAGACATAGAGTGACCGCGATAACGATAGGTCTTCATTTCCAAAATCATGGGGCCTTTGCCGTTACGGGCGTGGTCAATCGCTTTTTGCGCGGCATCACGCACCTCAAGGACATTCATCCCGTCCACTTGAATCCCTTCGATTTCAAAAGAACTGCCGCGCTTATAAAGCTCGGTTTCCGCGGAAGAACGCTCAACCGATGTGCCCATGGCGTATTGGTTATTCTCAATCACAAAGACGACAGGCAAGTCCCAAAGCTTCGCCATGTTAAACGTCTCATAGACCTGTCCTTGGTTCGACGCACCGTCACCAAAGAAGGCCAAGCTAACCGCTTTATTTTCAAGATATTTATTCGCAAAGCCAAGGCCTGCGCCAATTGGCACTTGCGCGCCCACGATACCGTGACCGCCGTAAAACTTCTTATCCGTGCTGAACATGTGCATGGAGCCGCCCTTGCCGCGCGAATATCCACCTGAGCGACCCGTAAGCTCGGCCATAACACCGCGACTTTCCATGCCACAGGCTAACATGTGACCATGATCACGATAGCCCGTAATCATCTGATCGCCTTCATTCATCGCGGCGCGACAGCCCACAACAACGGCTTCTTGTCCAATGTAAAGATGACAGAACCCAGCAATCTGGCCCATGCCGTAAAGCTGCCCTGCTTTTTCCTCGAACCGTCGAATGAGAAGCATATCACGGTAATAACCGAGAAGCTGATCTGCATTCGTTTTAGGGGCTGACTTTTTAGAAGTCGATTTACGGGGCTTCGTCGCCATAGAAATCTCAATAGTTTGGATACGAACTAATTTAACGGCCAAAGCCGTCTCTCTCGAAAGACTTAATCGACGAAATTACCCTTGTGGGTCAAGCCAAATCGTCAACTCTTTCGGATGTGAATAAAATAATTTTTCGCGCGCGAGCTGATCAAGGGCATCCAGATCAAGATGTTGGCTGTCTAGGGCCTCAACTTCGGCTTCTAAATTGGCATGACGCGCTTCTAGTGTTTCCAACCTTACCTGCAAGCTGTTAGCGCGGCTGTCATTATTCATCCAATTGACGATGCCTTGCGATCCAGAAAACGCATGGAACGCCAAATAGAGATAAAGGATGATTATCGCCATGACAGGCCAACGCACACGTTCCGTAAAACGACGCAGAAACACAAGCGGAGCAAAGCCGGGCTCATTTTCCATCGTGATTTGCGGTGTATAGCGCATAACCCGCTATTGCGGATTAGGGTTAAGACAGACTTAAGACTCTTATGAACCGATGAAAAATCGAATCATAAATACAGACCTAACCTCTCAAGATAGAACGCCCTGCATATTCCGCCATGGCACCGAGTTGCTCGTTGATGCGAAGCAATTGGTTATATTTTGCGAGACGGTCAGAACGCGCGAGTGAGCCCGTTTTGATTTGCCCACAATTCAACGCAACAGCCAAGTCAGCAATTGTCGTATCGGCTGTTTCACCCGAACGATGTGACATAACAGAGGTAAAGCCAGCGCGGTGTGCCATATCAACGGCGTCCATAGTCTCTGACAATGTGCCGATTTGATTGACCTTCACGAGGATAGAATTAGCAGCCTTTTTATCGATACCTGTCTTAAGACGCTTTGGATTTGTCACGAACAGGTCATCACCGACTAACTGGGTCTTATGACCAATTTTAGCTTGTAGATTAACCCAACCGTCCCAATCATCTTCAGCCATACCGTCTTCGATGGAGAGGATGGGGTAGCTTTCTGTCAATTCAGCGAGATAATCGACGAAATCATCAGAAGAAAGGACTTTGCCCTCACCTTTCAGATTATATTTGCCGTCCTCAAAGAACTCAGTAGAAGCCACATCGAGGGCTAACATAACATCATCACCAGGCTTGAACCCTGCATCCTCGACAGAGGCCATGATGTAATCGAGAGCCGAACGCGTTGACGCTAAGTTCGGTGCAAAACCGCCTTCGTCACCCACATTTGTGTTATGACCATCCGCTTTGAGTTTTGATTTCAAAGCATGAAAGATTTCTGCACCCGTGCGAAGCGCTTCTGGGAAGTTAGCCGCGCCAACAGGCATGACCATAAATTCCTGCACGTCGATGGGGTTATCGGCATGTTCACCGCCATTGATGATATTCATCATAGGCACAGGCAGGATGCGCGCATTGGCGCCGCCAACATAACGGTAAAGCGGCGTTTGTTGCGAGTCTGCTGCGGCTTTGGCAACAGCCAAAGAGACACCGAGTGTGGCGTTTGCACCGAGGCGCGCTTTGTTTTCTGTTCCGTCAAGTTCGATAAGGATTTGGTCGATACCGCGTTGGTTATCGGCCTCAAGTCCCCAGAGCGTATCAGCGATTTCAGTATTGACGTTCGTGACGGCGTTCATCACGCCTTTCCCGCCGTAGCGAGATTTGTCTCCGTCGCGAAGCTCTACGGCTTCATGTGCGCCTGTTGAGGCTCCACTTGGTACCGCCGCGCGACCAAAGCCGCCGTCACTTAACGTCACGTCGACTTCGAGTGTGGGATTACCACGACTGTCCAGGATTTCCCGGGCGAAAACTGTTTCGATCTCGAC
>CAYGSV010000240.1:0-4138 GCA_964352635.1 uncultured Algimonas sp. | reverse complement strand
ATCTTAGCCCGTTCTCTCGGCGTAATTGTTGCCCATTTCTTTTGAGCCTTTTTTGCCGACAATAAGGCCAATTCGGCATCAGCTGTCGTACTATCAGGTATTTCACCGTATTTTTTACCTGTCGCTGGGTTCAAAACATCAATGACGTCATCGGATGATGAACTGACATATTGCCCTTCAATGAAGTTGACGGAATTGTACAAAGTCATGTTTATTTCTTTCCGAAACGTCGTGGGTAGATATTTTTATTAACTTCTTTGGCGGCCTCGACCATTTCATCATAAGGCTTGTCCGCAACACTCACGAATCCAACGTTATAATTTTCCCCATCATAGGCTCGGCCTGTAATCGGGGAGTCGATATATTGAAACCAGTGAACCCCAACCATGTAAGGATTATCAATGACCTTGTTGACATAATTTTTGTACATACGTGCGCGGTCGGCTTGGTCTTCCGCTTTCACGAGTCCGGCATGAAACAGACCAGTGTCGCTTTTTGAACCCATATGAAACTCGCCAATCAAGCTGGGTTTATCGAGCTCCTCAAGGTAGTCCCAACGTTCAAACTGAGGCACTTCGCGGTATTCATTATAGCTCATGACATCGACATATTTTGCTGCGGCGCGAACCACTTCCGGCGTCATGCCCCAGGAAGCGAAGCGAACGCCCATATATTGATGATCTGGCATGTGCTTTTCGACAGCATCTGATACGACGCGGAAATACTCTGAGGCATAAGCCTCAAGCAAGATAGCATAGTCTGATTGTTGCGCGTCATTATGTTTTGTCAGGACAACACCGTTATTAAAGTCTTTCCAAGCGCCGATATTCGTAGTCCATGCTGCATTTAAAGCCTCAATCGAGCCATACTTATCTTTCATCAACCGTGTGAAAACAGCTTTAGTCGGACTATCTGCACCTTTGCGGGATAACGTGTTTATAACGATGCCATATTGGCCTTCAGGCGTGCCCATACGGCCCCAGCTTTTTTCGTTATCGACAAATACGCCTATACACCAAGGACTTGCCTTGACTTCTTTTGCAATGGCTTCGGCCGTTTTATCGGCGCGATAAGAAAATTTTGGGTCAAAGGGATCGGGTAAGGGTGACCAAAAATCATCGCCACTACTGACAGTTTTAAAATCTCCGATAATCCAGCCATTCGCAAAATAGGGCAGGCGTTCATTATCATAAAATGACGGGTCAACCCAATTTCCAAATGAGGTGAAACCCCAGTTTTTCATTCGAGCCAAAGTTTTGTCCCGCCAGTCATCCATAAAAGAATTCGGGTAAGATTCACCGTATTTGCGTTCGAGGTTTGCGCGATAAAAACTAAATGTCTCCCCATGCTTAACGGGCCCTGTATGGACTTCGCGGCGATAGCCATAATGATTGGCCAACGCATCGCCGGGCTCAGGGAGCCACTGAAACATGTCTTTACGAATTTTAGAGGATAAAAACCTTTGGGAGAGCGCCTCTTGCGGAGCCGGATTTAGCCCTAGTGAGTCCTCCGGGGTAAGGTCATCCGGAGAGCGTTGAGTTAGGGTGTCTTGCGGAAAATCTCTCCCTGTAACGGTTGTGGTATTCGACATTCTTATGTTGGCGAGGCCATTTGAGAAGAACAAGTAGCCTTCAGGATCAACTAATGCCCATTTACCATCAACTTTTTCAGATCTGAAAAAGCCGGTGGCCTTCAGCGTAGGTCCGTCTTTCCACCCGCCATATTTACTGCGGTCATTAATCGTATTGATTTTTAAGCTTGCTTCTTCTTCTGTTTGAAATCGCGCTAGTTCTGCATCAGAGTGTATCTTTCCAGGAAAATCTATTTTTGCATTTTGTCCATACTTATCGACGATTCCTGTTAGATAACCTGATGCCTGCTCGGGGTTGCTCACAAGACGAATATTATCCAATGAAACACTTCTATCCGATTGCAAGCTAATTATGCTCAATGACATATCCGTGATAGATGAAGTGTCGAGCTGCTCTGTTCCCCACATCCATGTGAATTTAGTGCCATCAAAATCCCAGGCTTCAGGATTGTCCCTTAAGCCTGAGTCCATATCAATATCTGCACCCTTCAACTCTGCATAATATGTTTTGTCAGAGCCGACAGGTATAACAGCGCTGCGTGTGAAGCCATTTCCACCGCTGTCTTTGATATCCAAATTAAGTTGTACGCTTTCTGTACCTGTATTTTTAATGTCGAGTGCGACACCAAAGCTACCATAGTCACTCCAATCCCATGCATCATCTTGTGAGAAAGTCACACCTGCATAAAAATTGTCTTCCGCCTTTAGATTTACGTGTAGAGCGCCGTCTTTAATTTCGACATCTGCATTACTGGTAGTAACGAATTTCAGCTGATCCTCGCTGCTGAAATCTGCGAGGATCTCAACATTCTCATTTGTTTCAGGTGTAATGTTAATTTGATTGCGTGCTTCACAAGCTACAAGTAGCAGAAGAGGCGACGCGGCCACCGCCGTCAAAAAAGAATGTCTCATCATTTTCCCGTTTCAGTCTGATTGGTACGTAACATAAGGCTATCTCTGCAATCATGATATGTCAATTGTTGACAATATTACTTAATAACGCATACTGATCGAAAACATACGGGGATATGTATGTTAAAAGGGGATATCTATGTTAAAGACTCTAATCGTTTCAGCATCCGTTTTTGTGGGTTTGTCAGCATGTGTGACACCCAGCGAAAATAAGGCCTCAAACCTTGAACAGATACAGTTTAAAAACCTCACAGATGAAATCGGTTTGATCAGTAACGCAAGTTGGAAATATGGTGGACCTTCTGTCGCAGATTTTAACGGGGATGGCGTTTATGACTTTTTAGTTTCTCATCATGACGAATTCCCTGCAGATCTTTGGTATGGAAGCAAAGCTGGACCCCTGACACATTATGGCCAACCCATACAAGATGGCGATGTTCACGGCACTGCGCCGGGAGACTATGATGGCGACGGGGACGTTGATTTAATTGTAAGCGTCGGCGGCGGCAATGGTAAAGTTCCAAGACCTCCCAGATTATTTCGCAATGATAATGGCCGCTTTACTGATGTCACGGAAGGTTCCGGCATTGAAAATTTAGGCGCTCGCGGCCGAACCGTGCGTTGGATAGACATGGATCTAGATGGAGATCTAGATTTGCTTCAAGTGGTAGCACGGCAAATCCCGGGGGAAACAGGGCCGCGAAATTTAGTTTATGAAAATATAGGGAATGGAAAATTCAAGTTCAGAAATAGCCCCGGCGTCCAAGACATCGAAGCCGAACGTGTAATGGTAACAGATTTTGACAATGATAATATCGCTGACCTCGTTCTTTTTGAACCCCTCTCATTATGGCGGGGAAACGGTAGTTTTGTGTATGAGAATGTTACCGAAAAACTCTTGCCGTCTGGATTTGACAAAGGCGATGTAATAACGGCTGTTGCAGATGCTGATTTTGATAGCGATGGCGATCGTGATCTATACTTTGCTAGGGGTAGGACGTATTATCAAACAGCCAATAATTCTGTCGACTTTGACAAAAACACAGGCCGACTAGACTTGCGGGATGCCGGCAGTGAGGGACATGACGGGATTACTTTTTTTGCCTCTAATGAGATTGAACTTAGCCGTTTTTGGCATTGGCCCCGAGCTAAAGGGCTTGTCCTTCCTGTTTACCTCGGGGCTGAAAAAGCGCGGTTGGATACGCCCTTTGAGACCTCTGTAATTACACAAGACATGGCTGAAGGGTTTCCTGAAAAGGTTGAAGAAAACGGTTGGCATCTTGGTTATCTTGGAAATGATAAATGGCGTTTGGAATGGCGTCTGAACGGTAATTTGGCATGGGATGTTCGAGCATCAGTCGATGGGGTAAGTGAAGTCAAAACGGATTGGGAGCCTCAAGATTATAATAATACACCTGATGTTTTACTTGAAAATGTGAATGGGAGCTTTGTGGATGTTTCTGACCGTTTGCCTGAAGAAACGAGAGGTAGCAATTGGGGGGTAACTCATGGAGACTTTGATAATGATGGATATGAAGATTTTTTCATCTATCGGTTCGGTAAATTAAATCAGCGCGTTCCAGATGTTCTGCTACGCAATTTGAAAGGTGGCGGCTTCACTGCGTCTACCACACA
>CAYGSV010000239.1:0-4138 GCA_964352635.1 uncultured Algimonas sp. | reverse complement strand
CAGCGCGGGGGCTTTTTTTCGAACAACATGCAAAGAATACGCGCACCCTTAGCGCGTTTTCTTTGAAGGCTAGAACCCTCAAATACATAGCTTCGCTATGTCGGCAGATCGTCGTTCGACGTCGTCGTGCATTATAGCACGACTTTGGTCTCACCATAACCTGAAGGTCGTAGGTTCAAATCCTACCCCCGCAACCAGTTTGAAAAAGTAGCCTCCGCAGCGCGGGGGCTTTTTTTCGAGCAACATGCAGATTAATCGTCGCTTGTCAGATGTGTCTTTTATCCAGATAGTATCGAGCTATGGAGCTCGACTATAAACCCATCATTATCGCTTTATTTATTGGTTTCCATCTAGCCGAGATAATTGCAGGCGTATTTTGGAATAAAGACAAAATACGACGGGATGATATTTGGATCGAAGTCATTGGAACGAGCTTTTACATCATTATTGCTGCTCCGCTCATTTTCTATGCTGGGCCCGCTCTAACCGAGCTTATCTTCCCCGGTTCAGAGAATAGTTGGTCAGGGCTGACATGGTGGCAAATGTTGGCTATTTTATTGATTGTGGACGAAGGATTGCACTATTGGTGGCACCGATTGAGCCATGAAATTCCATGGATGTATAATTTACATCGTGCCCACCACTCTTGCCAATATATGAGTGTACGCCTCGCGTTTCGAAACAACCTCTTTTACTTCCTGATGATGCCGAGTGTTTGGGCCTCGGCCGTTTTATTACATCTCGGCTTTGGTCCCGTTTATGCCATTTATATTATTGTTAAAATGAGCGTAAATTTTGGGTCGCACTCCCCGTTAAAATGGGATGCTTGGATGTACCGTATCAAATGGCTTTCGCCTTTCGTCTGGGTATTAGAGCGTATCGTCACAACACCTGCTGCCCATGCCGCTCATCATGGACGATACAAAGAGGATGGCATTACGCATTACAAAGGCAATTATGCCAATCTCTTTTTCTTTTGGGATGTCCTCTTTGGCACCGCCAAACTAACGCGAGATTACCCTAAAGACTATGGCGTAGAAAACATCACGCCAAAATCCTGGAAACACGAAATGTTCTGGCCTCTTATTCGAGAAAAATAGGCCGAGTTGGAAGAGCCCTTACGGCATCGCCCCTAATAAGAGTGCGCGCAACAAATCCATATTGGGTAAGTCTTGAAGCTTCACAGGCTCTGTGACTTCTTCTGCTTTGAGCTGAATATTCGCTGTCCCATCAGTTGTTCCTGAGAGCATTTTAACTTCTGCATTAGGATTTTCAAATTTTGCAGGCGCCATAGGATCATCATCCGTAGAGGTGCGGCGAGTTTTTACCAAAGACCATCCTACACCATTGGCTGTTCGCGCGGCCTCTTTCCCTTTGTGCCACCCCATCAGGAAACGACCAGAAAATTCACTGAGTGTATTAACCCCTGTGATTTGACCGAATTGCGCGCCGTCATAAAGAAGGCCAAGTTTTTGGCTCATCATAGACTTTGATGTGTCTGACGTCGCACGAAACGGGACAGGACGGTCCATCTCTTCTGGTGACCGTGCCCGAGACAGAAGAACAGGCGAGTTAGCATCTGTTTTGACAGACCATTTATAATCAAGAGATCCGTCACTGTCGCGATCTTCATAACAAGATGTCGTAGCTGAAGGCTCCATACAGAAAAGATTTCCTCGAGAGGATGTCGCCTGGGTCAATAAAACCGTTTGACCGCCCATATCCATTTCATGAGTCGCATGCGCCGTTGCATCCCATTCGAAAAATATCTCCCCCATCTCAACAGTCATAGAGCGTGCTTGGGTTGTCTCTGGCTGAAGTTTCCATTCAAAGCTCAGAGAGCGGTCTAAGTTTTCAGGGGCCGTTGCACAGGCTCCTAACAAAGAAGCCGTTAATAGAGCCGTCGCTAATAGTGATGTTTTCATGTCAGCTCTCCTTAATAATAGACAGTTGTTGTTGTAATAGACTTAGTCGCGTCAATGCGGACATATTGCGGTGCGGGTGCTTTCACGACACGATAGGTCAAAGATTTGGCATCACTATTGTATGACATAATCTCAAGCTCTGATCCCCATATTTCAGCCTTGCCAGGCTCACCGCCAGGTGCTGGTAAAGTGACGTTTTGTGTGCGGGACTTCAACCCTGCGGTTTCAATCCAAACGCCGACTTTACCGGATTTGGGTTTAGACCAATGTATCTCAACGGGAATTGTCGGGCTCTTATCAATAGACGTGCGTTCATAAGCTGGGCTGGATGTCAGCTTTTTAGAGAATAGATCATACGCAATAAGAGGATTGGACTCCTCTGCGATATTATTACCCCAACCTTCATCGAAATCGCCATCATTATCTGTGTCTTGCAAGCAATTTAGTGCGGCGCCTTTATAACTGCCATCAAGCAGGTTCAGCCCGGCCGTGAAAATGCCGCCGACAATGGCATTCATCGCTTGTCCGCCAGCCTCCAGATTTGCCAAGACGCAATAAGTCCAAACCGTATCATCATACCGCCCAAACATAACCGTATTGGCAGGGATTTTCACGAGAGCCGTACCGACACCTAGACTTGTCTCTTCTTTTAAAATAGCCGCGCGGGGAAAACGTGCCGTCGCCGCCAATAAGGGCTTGCCCTTTTCAGCGGTCTGAGTTGTTGTCTCAATCTCAGTCGCATCTAAGATAACGTGAAGGTCAGTGTAATAATAACTCGTTTGCGCCTGTGCCGGTAATGACATCGCGCCAAACGCACAGAGGGCCATGCCCATCAAATACTTCTTCATAAATCCCCCTTGGACCATAATCTTTATTTTGAAACTTTGAGATGTAAAGAGGGGTATGCATAAATTTTCAAAATTCTGAATAGTTATTGAGAACGTTGCAGACGGAAGCTTTTATTATCTGCATCTAACCTAAATCACAGGCATCTATCATAGGCAAAACGAACAAGCAGTCAGCAAGTGGTGAATTTATCTCATAGGATGTCCAGATCACTTCATTGGCTTTAACACCATTATAATAAAGTCGTACACGACCAGGCTGCACCCAGTTTTCTCCATTATTGGAATAAAAGGATGAATAAATGCGTTCGTGCCATCCGCGCGGCGTGTCAAAGCCAACTTTGAGGATAGTATAATTTGTTTGATCAATACCAAATTGTGTTGTGCCTCCTACCGCATCATTAACGCGAATTATGAAAGCAGGCTTCCCATCAATCAAGTCATCAGCTAGCCGCTCTAGCGAATAACCTTCATCTAAAGCATGTCTGATAACGCCGAACCCAAAATTAGAAGACCATCTTTTGTCACTCTCTGATTTAGGCTGCGCGCCCGTCGCGGTGTAAGTTGTTTCCCCATCATAGCTCAGATTAATGACCGTTTGCCCGTCATATTCTGATAGAATGCGGACTTTCCCATCAACCTTATGCGCATCCGCTTTATTCGCGTCATAGACACGCCACATACGGTGGCGCTCATGCTTGACGGTTTTACCGTCTCTGTAAAAGACAGCATAGCCATCCATAGACAGGGTTTGCGGACGCCGCCATGTGTCACCTCCGGCCGCCTGATGAGCGCGGGTCATAATTGTCTTGGCAGAGAGTGTTTCTTGCGCAGGTAGAAGTGTCAGAAAACGTTCAGTTTGGTTGGACTCTGAAACCGTTGAACACCCTAAGAGCATTGCGCCTGCAAGAAAGGTAGAAACATAAGTCATTATTTTATAGTGCTTCATGCGGTGAGCATAGCACGGACATCAAAAACGGGGATGGGAATTATCAAAGTAGAAAAATTGCCACAAAAAAAGCGCCGCAAGAGCGACGCTGTGTTTGTTTTCGTTATGGAGGATGTTTTCTGAAATGGGTAAACCAGGCAGCGACCTACTCTCCCGTGCCTTAAGACAAAGTACCATCGGCGCTGTGACGCTTAACGACCGAGTTCGGAATGGGATCGGGTGGGGACGTCACGCAATAACCACCTGGTTAACGCATGTCAGAATTAAATAGTAAAGATATCGTCTAGCGAATACGCAGGAACATATATGTCCACGCGTATGAGCGCCAACGTTTCTCATTTCCTAGCGGCTGCTAGGTTGGCTGAGAAACAATCTGAAATGAATCAAGCCAATCGAGTTATTAGTACTGGTAAGCTCCA
>CAYGSV010000238.1:0-4170 GCA_964352635.1 uncultured Algimonas sp. | reverse complement strand
CCGTTATTCATGTGCAATCCTCAGGTCGCGAAGAAGTGACGGGCGCCAATGCGCTCGTAGCCCTTTTTGCGGAACGTGAATCCCATGCGGTTTACTTCCTGCAAGAGCGAGACATGACACGTTATGACGCCGTGAATTACATCAGCCACGGTATTTCAAAGAGTGGTGACGCCAATGTCACGAAGCCCGTATTGGGCTCAAGTGACGAGGCGGCTGCGGGCGAAGATGCCAAGCAAAAAGACCCGCTTCAAGAATACACGGTCAACCTCAATCAAAAAGCAAAAGAGGGTGATATTGACCCGCTGATTGGCCGTGACGATGAGGTCGAGCGTTGCATTATGGTGCTCTCGCGCCGCCGTAAGAATAATCCACTGCTCGTGGGGGATCCGGGCGTGGGTAAAACCGCGATTGCCGAAGGTATCGCGCGTCGTATCGTGAATGAGAAAGTGCCTGATGTCCTTTTGGACGCGACGATTTACTCGCTCGATATGGGCGCGTTGCTCGCTGGTACGCGTTACCGCGGTGATTTCGAAGAACGCCTCAAAGCGGTTGTAAACAAGCTTCAAGACACGCCAGGTGCGGTCCTCTTTATTGATGAAATCCATACCATTATTGGTGCAGGTGCGACCTCTGGCGGGGCGATGGACGCCTCTAACTTGCTAAAGCCTGCTTTGCAGTCGGGCAAGCTCCGTTGCATGGGGTCTACGACTTATAAAGAATATCGTCAGCATTTTGAAAAAGACCGTGCGCTGTCACGTCGCTTCCTCAAAATTGACGTGTCAGAGCCAACGCCTGATGATGCCGTTAAAATCCTTCAAGGGTTGAAGTCCTATTTTGAGGAATTCCACGGCGTTAAATACACCGCCGCCGCTATCCAAGGTGCGGTTGACCTCTCTGTGCGTCATATCACGGATCGCAAGCTCCCAGATAAAGCCATTGATATTATCGATGAGGCGGGCGCACGAACAAAGCTCGTGGAAGAGAAAAAGCGCAAGAAGAAAATCGATATCAAAGAAATCGAATCCGTGATTGCAAAAATCGCGCGCATCCCCCCTAAATCTATTTCTCGGGATGATGAGAAAGCGTTGAAATCTCTGCCAATGGACCTCAAACGCATGGTGTTTGGTCAAGATAAAGCGATTGAACAGGTTGCCTCTGCCGTGAAGCTCGCACGGGCGGGTCTACGCGAAGCTGATAAGCCTATTGGTAGCTATTTGTTCGCTGGCCCAACAGGTGTCGGTAAAACCGAAGTGGCGAAGCAATTGGCTATGACGCAAGGTTTGGAGCTCTTACGTTTTGATATGTCCGAATATATGGAACGCCATACGGTCTCGCGTCTCATCGGTGCGCCACCCGGCTATGTTGGCTATGATCAGGGCGGATTACTCACGGATGCGGTAAACCAAAACCCCCATAGCGTGTTATTGCTCGATGAGATTGAAAAAGCGCATCCTGATATCTACAATATCTTATTGCAGGTGATGGACAATGGCTTCTTGACCGACGCCAATGGCCGCAAAGTTGACTTCCGCAATGTCATTCTAATCATGACAACTAATGCGGGTGCGGCGGATGCGGCGAAGGCTGAAATCGGCTTTGGACGCGGTGTGAAGAGCGATGAACAAGACGCGGCGATTAAACGTCGTTTCACGCCTGAATTCCGCAACCGCTTGGATGCTGTGGTGTCATTCGCTCCGCTCTCACCTGATGATATTGCTAAGGTCGTCGACAAATTTGTTATTCAGCTTGAAGCGCAACTCGCCGATCGTAAGATTGAATTTGAATTGTCCAAAGGTGCGAATGTTTGGTTGGCGAATAAAGGCTATGACAAACGCTACGGCGCGCGTCCGCTCGGTCGAACTATTCAAGAATATATCAAAAAACCGCTCGCGGATGAGATATTATTCGGCAAACTGAAAACAGGTGGCCTGGTGAAAGTAGGCGTGGATAGAAAGAAGGAAAACCTAACCTTCAAGATCGTCCCCCCCGCCAAGCAAAATATCGAAGGCCCCGGAAAGTCCAAGGGACTACCTTCGCCAGAGGATAAGCCGAAAGAAGATGCATAAATAATTAAACCCGCCGAAAGGCGGGTTTTTTATTTGCTAAGCGTGGTGTATAGTATGAAAAGAAGAGACTTTATTTTAGGGAGCGCCACTAGTACCTTGTTACTAGGTTGCGGACATCAACCTATGTTTACAGCTGATATGATATCTTCCTTTGAGTCTGACTTTCCTTTCCCACTTTTAAGAGTGCCGGGTATCTATTCCGTAGAGGCTTGGACACATCTGGCAAAAGACAAATCAGTGTCGCCCGTTATTATTGGAGAAGCTGAAAATGTTCTATATTTATTAGAAGGTATGGATTTATACGAGGCTGGTTCTGTTGATGAGATTCTTCTGAAAACGAAGACAATAGTGTTTCCTGAAGATTTTCAATCATATAAAAAAGTAGAAAATGAGAAGATATTACAGGCTATTAAAGAAAATCCAGCTATGGCACCTTTATACGAAGGTTTGTTTTCAAATAGTGACAAAAGCATCAATATAGATGATGTATTATTGGATTGGCCAACTGAAAAAAGCTTTGAGAATATTTTAAATGGCCCATCGGTTACGATTGATTGGGCGACGGACAAGCCTTTTCAAGAAGTAATTATCGCACTAATTCCGACATCAGATTGGACAGAAATTCCAGCATATATTAAGTTCGGAGGGTTTAATGAATGCCCTTCTGCTGAATGGCATGTTGCAGCTTTACGATACTGGCGAGATTTATACGGCGCTCAATTAATTGGACTATCACACGATACTCTGGATGTTCTTGTGTCGAGTAATCCAAAAAGCAAAGAAGAAGCTGCTAAACAAGCAATCACTCTTTTTGAATATTGCCCAGATTTGGTTTTACAAGGCACTGGGAGTGTTTCAGATTTAGCGAGTGAAACGGTAAAGCAAAAATGGTGGTATTTATGGTGGGACTAAGCTTTCAAGGTTTAGATATTGTTCTTATTTAGAATTTTTATTTAGCGAGGGCCTAAAAAAATCTAACAATTTTTCTACTTCACCTTCTGAAACATAACCATGTACAGAGAAGCGAAAACCTTCAATTCTTTCATCACATAGTATTTTTCTGGCGCTGATAACCTTGCGAAATGTTTCTCTATCTTTGGGATTAATCACTAAGGTAGCACCGCGTTTTCCACTTTCTCTTGGCGATACCAAAATATCGTCGGGGATGTTTTTCATTAGATTGGTGAGATGATTATCAATTATCTGATGGGCTGATTCCAATCCTATCTCTTGCCATAAATTAAGGGCTGCATTGGCCGTTGCTATAGGCGCAGGTGAGGGCGTGCCGCCGAAGAATATCATAGCGTCTTTGGCGTATTGAAAGTTTTGAATGTCCATCTCAAACGGATTTTTATGAGAGAACCACCCTACATCTATGGGCTGGCATAGCTCTAACATTTTTGGAGAGGCATACATAAAACACGCCCCCGGCCCACAGCATAAAAACTTCACGCCTGTTCCCGTTATAAAATCGGGTTTCCAGTCTTTCGCAGGCACTGGTACAGCGCCAAAAGACTGTGCGATATCGACGATGGAAATAATGTTTTTGTCCCTCGCCAAATCACACACTTCCTGCACAGGGAGAAGGTGAGACGTGTTAGACAGCGCATGGGTGATGTGAACGATAGCCGTGGTGTCATCCATAGCCTCGGCCCATACATTGGCGTCCGTTGGATTGCCCTCGATAAATTTCAATATGTAACCCGCCTTTTCTGCCTGTTTGAGAACAAAGCCAATCGTTGGGAAATCTTGTTTCGAGAGCAAAATTGTCTTGCGGTTTTCATGTTGAGGCAGGCTAAAAATGATTTTCGTAAGCGCGCTTGAGATATTGATTTGCGGACAAATGTTGTTGGCGGGCAGATTTAAGAGCTGCCCTAAGCCACTCCGAAATTCATCCAAGAGCGGCATCCAATCTGCCCAGTTCCGTCCCGTTTTCCACGGCGCGAAATAACTGTCTTTAACAATCGCCTCTGTTCGTTTCGGTAGGCATCCGACACTGTGAGACAAGAAATAATTATCGGGGACGTAGAAATGATCACGCATCGGATTTGGGATCCAGCTTCTCACGCGTTTTGCCATAGGTGCAGCCCAAGCGGTCTGTCAT
>CAYGSV010000237.1:0-4219 GCA_964352635.1 uncultured Algimonas sp. | reverse complement strand
CTTCTGCACATTGCTCGCTGACCCTGTCGCGAAAAACATGATCCGCACTTTGTTTGTGAATAAGCAAGCCGCCGAAAAAGGCGCAGCACGTCCCGAAGGCGTTCCAACTATCGACATCAAAAAAGTCGGCGTCCTCGGCGCAGGTTTGATGGGCTCAGGCATCGCCCATGTCACAGCGAAAGCGGGCATGGAAGTTATCTCCCTCGATCGGTCTATGGAAGAAGCGCAGAAATCTGTCGCCTACACCAAAAAGATTTTAGACAAGAACGTCTCTCGTGGTCGTATGACAAAGGAAAAGGCTGAAGAATTTCTCGCCCGTATCACGCCGACCGATAATTATGATGACCTGAAAGACGTCGACCTGATTATCGAAGCCGTGTTTGAGCGCCCGGAGGTGAAAGCGGACGTCATCAAGAAAACAGAAGCGGTGATTGGGAAAGACGTTGTTTTTGCGTCTAACACCTCAACGCTTCCGATTGGCGGTTTGGCAGAAAACTCATCTCGCCCTGATCAGTTTATCGGCATGCATTTCTTCTCCCCTGTTGAGAGAATGCCTTTATTGGAAATCATCCCGCATGAAGGGACAGGCGATCTCGCTCTGGCCGCTGCGTTTGATTACAATAAGAAAATCCGCAAAACGCCTATCGTTGTGAAAGACGTGCGTGGATTCTTCACCAACCGTGTCTTCCCGCCCTATGCGAATGAAGCGAGCTTGATGGTGACAGAAGGTATCAGCATGGCGTTGATTGAAAACTGTGCGGCTTCTCTTGGTTTGCCGATTGGTCCTTTGGCCGTTGCCGATGACACAACGCAAAAGCTTGGCTTTGATATCATGACCTCTACGCGTGAAGAATTAGGCGATAAATATGTCCCAACGGGCACCGAAGACTTCATGGATAAAATGGTCAATAAATGGGATCGTGCCGGCCGTCGTTTCGGTGCTGGGTTCTATGACTATGACGAGAATGGCAAACGCCTTGGTCTTTGGAAAGGCATGACGGATCATTATCCTCTCCTTGACGAGCAACCCTCTGCCGAAGAAGTCAAAGAGCGTTTGATGTACGCACAGCTTATCCCGACAGCCTATTGTTATGAAGAAGGCGTCGTGCCGGACCCACAAAGTGCCGACCTCGGCGCTATCTTTGGGTGGGGGTTCCCTCCCTGGACCGGCGGCCCGCTCTCTTACATCGACACCATCGGTCTCGACTCATTCGTCGCAACAGCCGATATGCTCGCGCAACGTCACGGTGCACGGTTTACACCACCGCAAATGTTCCGCGACAAAGCGGCCAGTGGTGAATTGATCTATGGCGGCAAAGCCGAAGCCAAGACTTACACAAAGTCTGCGCTCAACCGTATGCTCGAAGCAGACGTGGTCAAACTCGCCAATTCAATGGGCATCAGCGCCAGCGTCGATGATTTGAAAGCCGATACAGTCGCTAAGATTTTAGCGGCACAAGCGGGGAAAAAAGCGGCTTAGTCAGTGTATTTGCGATAAGCAAATACACAACAGGTTTCAAAATATGGACAGCATTCGTCCAATTTTTGAAACACCATATCGCAAAATACACAATAAGCGCTCCTTTTCGGGGCGCTTTTTTGTACTTTTAAAATTATGTGAACTTCTTACTATTCAACCTAAATTGAATAGATTTATAGGTAAAAGAATGAAAAAGAAAATTGGTCTAATCGTACTATCCGTTGCCATTATAGCTGTCTTTTTATTTCAGAAATCTCTCTATTCGAAATTTGTCTATGATGAGAAAATAATTTCTCTTGGGTGTTCCGAACATTTTTGTATTGGAGACACATACGAAGACGTTATTCTAGCAATGCAAGAAATCAGCAATCTAACAATTGCATATAATGATGGGCAAAGCATAAAGCTTATAGATGCGATTGGGTTTTCGAATTTGGAATTTAATGATTTCGAACAACTTTCGGCTCATGAAAAAAGAATTCTTTCTCGAAACTATGCCCGTCACTTACATTTTAAAGACGGTAAACTTGTAGAAATAAATCTCGAATATACTGGGCCTTTATACTTCGACTTATAGAAGCCGCTCAAATTTAATTCCTCAAAATCCCCGCCGTCTCCGCAATCGTTCCACGCTTATCTTTCGTTGGATAGAACATCCAGTAATGTCCAAAATCGGGTTCGACCTTATAGGTTTTGAGCGTACCTGCGTCTTTCGCTTTTTCTGCGAACGCTTTGATTTGCGGATAAAGCAAGTCTTTTTGTCCCGTGAAAATATGAAATTCTGATAGGCCTTCTAGCTCTGCAAAAATAGGGCTGATGAGCGGGTCTTTGGGGTCACGGTCTTTTATGAAACGCTCACCTGATGTCACGATACCTTTTACCGAAAGCAGCGGTTCTTTAGCGTTATGCGGCACCGCATCCGCTGTCATAGTGAGGTCTACCCAGGGCGACCATAATATCGTTTCTTTGGGATTATCGAGCCCTGCCATTTTTCGCATTTGCAAAACGGCAAGTGCCAAATTTCCGCCTGCGGAACAGCCTCCCATCGTGACGTTTTCTAGGCCATGCTCTTGAACAACAAACTCAAAATAGGCGTGGCTCCACTCATGCGTCTCTTGGGCGGTTTGTGGATGAATGGGGTAATCTGGCAGGGTAATCGTGACGCCACTTTCATCCGCTAATTCACAAATTGTTGGGTAGTGAAGTGGAATGA
This sequence comes from uncultured Algimonas sp., assembly GCA_964352635.1. Taxonomy (GTDB): domain Bacteria; phylum Pseudomonadota; class Alphaproteobacteria; order Caulobacterales; family Maricaulaceae; genus Litorimonas. The sequence goes on along the minus strand of CAYGSV010000237.1, from coordinate 1,526 downwards.
GGCGATAGACATAAGCGCCGCCATGGAAATGGACATAACGCTTTTCGCTCGCCCCAGACTGACTTGGCCCAGAGCGGGGATGAACCGTCCAAATCTTTCGTCCTTGAAACTCTGACGCAATAAAACGCTCAGCATATTTTCCTTTGGGTCGCGCACTGCCGATGCGCTCTTTTTTAAGGTCTTTAAGAATACCGTCTCGGTAATTTATCAAACGTAAAAACCCTTCGAAGAGTTTGTATTTTAATGTTGTCATTCGGACACCTCGAAGGCTGACCAATCAGGCCGCGCTATTTTACGTTTAAATTCCCAAGAAGAGCCCGGCCAATTATTCGTGACGCGTTCTCCATCCTTATACCAACTGTCTTCAACCTTTGCCCAAGCGAGTTTTGAGAGGCGTTTTTGAACGATCTGATTGTAACGTGTTTCGACCTCTGCTTTCACATCCATTTGCCCGTTTCCAGCGCGTTTAATTAATTGCAAGGTGTAGCCGACTTGTTGCTCTAGCTTGAAAATAATCGAGCTGTGACCCGTATTGGTGTTCGGCCCATAAAGGATGAACAGGTTCGGAAAGCCAGAGGTCATCGTGCCGTTATAAGCATAGGCCCCGTCTTTCCATTTCTCCTTGAGGGAGACATTTCCTTCCCCTCGTACGTCAATTTCTTTTAAGAACGGATTGGTATGAAAACCCGTCGCAAAGACAACGATGTCATGGTCTCGATTTTTGTTTTGAGTATCGGTGATGCCGTTTTGGGTAAATGCCTCCACCCCCTCAAATACGAGATCTACATTATCCCGTATAAGCGCAGGAAAGAAATCATCCGAAAGCAACACGCGCTTCGCCCCTATCGGGTAATCAGGAGTGAGCTTGGCTTGCAGCGCTTTATCTGTGACGGCACTCTTTAGGTTTTTACAAAACCATCGTCGCCCCATCCAAGCCGTGAGCGCGTCTCCTTTAATCATGCGCCAAAGACCAAATTCGCCCAGAGCCCATGTTTGAAAGCGGTCGAAATTGCCGAACTTTTTAAATAATGGCCCCATTAGGCGTTCAACACTCCAGAACGGTAATTTTTCTTTTCCAACCACCCAATTGGCACTGCGGTGATAAACGGTGAGGTTCTTAGCCTGCTTCGCCACCTCGGGGATGAGTTGAACAGCACTCGCCGCATTGCCAATCACCGCGATGTTTTTATCAGAAAGGTCTACTGAATGGTCCCATCTCGCGGCGTGGAAGGCATGGCCTTTGAATGTCTCTATACCTTTAAAGTCAGGTATTTTCGGGTGATGGAGTTGTCCGATTGCGCTGATTAAAAACTGGCAGGTTAGAATTTCGCCTGACTCAAGTGTGACGTGCCAAAGCTTATCTTTAAACACGGCAGATTTCACCGCCGCGTTAAATTTTAAATGTGACCGTAGTCCAAAATCATCGGCGCATTTTTCAATATAGGCTAAAATCTCTGGCTGTTTTGCCCATTTTTCTGCCCAATCATATTTGCGTGCAAAGGAATAGGAATAAAGCGCACTTGGGA
>CAYGSV010000236.1:0-4258 GCA_964352635.1 uncultured Algimonas sp. | reverse complement strand
CCCAACCCCGACGCCTCTGCTGTTGTTGAAAAAGCCCGTCAGTCTATTCTTGATATTTTTGAACGCTATGGCGCAGCACATTTTCAAATTGGGCGCACCTATCGCTATCAAGAGAATATGAGTGATGAAACGAAAGCCCTTCTGACGGGTATCAAATCACTTCTCGACCCAAAAAACCTCGTTAATGCAGGGGCTCTCGGCTTTTCAAAGCCAGAGGCGTAACGCATGGAAATCATCCGTGCGTCCACTTTAACGGTCAGTGATTTAGAACGATCAAAGTCGCTTTACTCAGAATGGCTTGGTTACGCCGTTGTCGAAGGAGGGCGTATATCGGACGACCTTGCCAAAAGTTGGGGAACGCCCAAAACAGCAGGACAGCCCTATGCGGTAATGCAACCCGAATCTGGGGCTGATGTTTTTTTGCGTTTTATTGAACAACCGACCGTAGAGGCTTATAAAGCCCTGCGAAGTTTTGGCTGGGCGGCAATTGAAATATGTACGCAAGATACGCCAAAAGTTGCGGCGAAAATGGAAGAATCACCTTTTGAAATTATCGGCCCGCCTGCTGAGATTGCAGGCTTACCCGCTATCTTTCCAATGCAAGTAAAAGGCCCTGACGACGAAATTGTTTATCTCACACAAATCAGAGATAACCTTCCCGAATATGACCTGCCCCGCGCAGGTAGCTTAATCGATAAACTCTTCATCCTCGTCATGGCATGCTCTGACATTAAACGCTCAAATGAGTGGTTACAGAAACATATAATGATTTCAGCAGGTCGTGAGATGGACATCAATTACACGATGATAAATAAAGCCTTCGGGATGGCTGACGGGACACAAACAACCATCGGGACACTGATGCACGAGAGAGATTGCTTCCTCGAAGTTGACCAATATCCCGAGGGTACAATCGATCGCCCGACCCACGATGGTATGCTTCCGCCTTGCGCCGCGATTGGGACATTCATCCATCCTAACTTTGATAGGCTTATGGAGATCAATAAAGGACACTGGATAAGTGAACCTGTCACGCGATCTGGGGTAATTTATAAAAATAAACGGGTCGGCACATTACGCGCACCCGATGGAACGCTCATAGAAATGGTAGATGCTTAATCATGCAAAAAGTTGTTTTAAAACATAAGTTAAAATCTGCGCCGACGGCTAAAGACTTTGAAATAATTGAAGTTGATAAGCCCGAATGTCCAGATTTAGGCATAGTTGTCAAAGTCAAATATATCTCAATTGACCCCTATGTCGGGCATCAACTGAGCAAAGGGCATATGGCGAGCCCACCGCCTACACCTAAGGTCGATACTATCCCCGGTGGCATTGTCGGTGAAGTCGTTGAAAGCAAATCTGACAAGGTCAAAAAAGGTGATTTCATCCATTCAATGGATGGAGGCTGGGTTGAATTTGTCGCCCTTCATGATGATCAATATACTGTCATCGATGCAAAAGCCGCTCCCCTTTCCGCCTATATTGGCGTGTTAGGTATGCCTGGCCTCACGGCTTGGGCGGGTGTCACACAATTGGCCCGTGTTCATGAAGGCGATGTGTTTGCCGTTAATGCTGCAGCAGGGCCTGTGGGCGGCACAGCGGGTCAAATCGCACGTATGAAAGGGGCGAAGACCGTGATTGGTATCGCAGGTGGGTCGACAAAATGTAAACTCGTCGAAGATACATATGGATTCGATACATGCGTAAATTACAAAACGAAAAGCTGGCAGGATAAATATAAAGAGGCTGCGCCAGAAGGAATATCTGTTCACTATGAAAATGTAGGTTCAGAACAACTTAGCTTCGCCATGCAAAACTTACAGCTCTATGGGCGTGTCGTTTTATGTGGTCTGGCCGCACATTATCATGAGAGCAATCCTGCCATGACAATGATTGGCCCGATGGTAGGTAAACGCGCCGTCGTCAGCGGATTAGTCGTTTATGATTTTTATTCCCGCTGGGAAGAGTTCAGAGCCGAAGTCGCCCCGTGGGTAAAATCTGGCAAAGTCAAATTCGTCGAAGATAAAGTTAGTGGTTTGAACAATGCTGGCAAGCTGATGGAAAAACTGATGAACGGTAAAAATATCGGCAAATGCGTTGTGGAGCTTTAGACATGCAAACCCATAAGTCCTATCGCGGCAAAATTCTCTATACATCAAAAAAACCTGAGCGTTTGAACGAAGAACGCGGGCGGGAGTATTTTACACTGCACGAGCAAATAGATGGCACTTCCGTCCTTCACGCTCATACAGAAATCGACGATGCGCCTGATGTCTTGCGCGATGTCACAGCGAGTTTTGAGACGGCGACGATGGCCCCAATAGATGGGTTTTCTAGACTATCCGTCGGCGGAAAATTTGAAGGCTGTGGCTGGTTTCAATTTGATGAAGCTCATGCGCGGTTTAACGGGTTTAACGTTGCCTCAGGCCCTAATTCAAAAGAAATTCCTATCTCGGAACGCACACCCTGGTTTGGCCACCACGCTATTATCAATGACGGACTTCTGAGCCGCTTATTTCCATTAGAAGCAAAGCCTGGAAAAATAAGTTTGAAAAATGTGATGATGAGTTCTCCAGACCATCGTGGCGCTACGGGGCCAGAACTCTTCCCGCTGAATTTTGGCATTGTCTATGTAGGGGATGAAACCGTCACCGTGGGCGCAGGCACATTTGAAGCTCGAAAGTTTGAAATTGTCGACACGGCCGAAGGGCTCCCAGAGGAACACCCCCCTTATCAAATGTGGTGCACGAAGGATTCGCGTGGACTATTCCTTAAAGGCGGCGTCGAAGGCTATATGATGACATGGTATGAACTCGTGGAATTAGAGGCTATTTAATATGATTACGCTCTATACGGCCCTTATCTTTTTCCACATTTTGCTCTTTGTTTTTTGGCTGGGCGCAGATCTCGGAGTCGCTGTTTGCGGCGCACAATTCCGTAAGCGATCTTATAGTATTGAAGAGCGCCTGATGACGCTCAAATTATTGGTTATGATTGATCTTGGGCCGCGTATCGCTTGGTGCCTTATGGTCGCCAGCACAATTTCGCTGTTGGCTGTCGGTGGCTATTGGGCTGTGCCTCTATGGGGTGTGGCCCTCGCTTGGGTCATTAGCCTGTCTTGGATGGCACTCGTCCTGCGTATTCATAAGCTTGGTCAAGACCCTGCGGCTAAACCGCTTAAGAAAATAGAACTCGGCTTGAAATATCTACTCGCCGCATTTTATTTCGTCCTTGGCGGCCTATCGCTTGCGACAGATGCCCCACTCGTGGAAAATTGGTTAGCAACAAAGGCCGTCCTTTTTGGGTTTATCTTTCTGGCCGCTATTCTCATTGATATTATGTTTAGACCTGTTGGGCCTCTACTCATGGCACTCATAGAAAAAGGCTCCGCGGACGCAACAGAAGAGCCTCTTTTGAAAACAATGAACAAATCGAGATTTTGGGTACGTATGACCTATCTTCTCTTGGTCATCGTTGCCTTTATCGGAACAACTAAGGCGTTCTAATTTTAGTTTTTATTGTAATTATCTCGATCAAGAACCTTATTTAACTCCATAAAGTAACCATCGCGGTCAAAGAGATAACACGTCCTCACGACAATAGGCTCACCCCCTGCCCGCCCTGGATATGTTGTGTTCGAGGCGGGGGCCGTCATGTTCACACCGGGTAGTTTGGCGACAGCCTCGCAATGTTCATCCACTTTTTCTGTATTAAAGACTAATAGTGCATCGCCAATACCCATACGTGTGCGCGGTGTTTGAGGCGGTGTTAAGGATGGGTCTAACCACTGTAAGAGGCCAATCCAACCGACCCATGTGTCATTCGTCGATATCAAAACCAGACGCGCTTTTGCCCCGGGCTCTCCCGCTGGCAAAGCGACGCCACTCATCGTCACCTCGGCATCATAATTAACCTGAAACCCCAAAACATCCCGATAGAGTTTAAGGCTCTCCTCAATATCTGAGACAATCAAAGACGTACGACGCAGGTCTGTTGGAAAAGCCTGAGACGCCGCATCAGGCGCTTTGATGGTAGGTTTCGCTTCAGAAACAGGAACTGATATTGTCTCACTACAAGCCACAAATGTCAGGGAAAGAATGATAGGAATAAAATTTAAACATTTCATGTTTGCTTCCTTAATAAAAAACCCGACACGCAAAACGTATCGGGCTTTGTTCGTTTACTAACCTCTGCGATTTAAAAATCCAGAGAAGCTCGCACACCAACTTGGCTTCCGCGGCGAAAGGATAGGAAG
>CAYGSV010000235.1:0-4268 GCA_964352635.1 uncultured Algimonas sp. | reverse complement strand
GGGTTAGCCTATTCGCGCGGCAAAGCGTAAGTGACTGTCGCGCGGCTTGAAATCTTTTCGTTTTTATTGCCGCGCAAATTGACCTCTATGACAGCTAGGCTTCGGCCTAGCTTTATCATTTTTCCTTCTGCAATTAAGGCATCGCCTTGGCAGGGGCGTAAGAAATCTATGTTGAGATTAGATGTCATCGCCATGGGAACAATGCCGAGGCGTGTGAAAATCACGGCATAGGCCACTTGATCGGCAAGGCCCATTTGCGTTGGGCCATTGATAAAACCACCGGGGCGTAATTGCGCGGGGCCGGATTCCAGCTCGATTTTTACATAATCTTCTCGGGCTTCGATAATTTCGGGCCAAGGCTTGGGGCGGCCTTCAAAAGCTTTTTTGAAGAATGCATTCATATCATCGGCTGTTAACTGGCTCATTTAGAACTCTTATATATCAATTCTCTGGCATACGGTTTTACAGTGTTTGCGGCGTAGTAAAACTATGTTAATCCGCATGGATGCGATGCCCATTTTGCTCATCAGAAGACACCCAAGTCAAAGACAGCCGTCAGGCCGAAGATAATACGGCCGTACGCCGTCGACGTCTCTGTGCCAAATGCGGCGGTCGGTTCACAACATTTGAGCGCGTGCAACTGCGCGAACTTACCGTCGTTAAAAAATCGGGTCGGCGTACACCTTTTGACCGTGATAAACTGGCGCGTTCGGTGATGATTGCGTTACAAAAACGCCCCGTAGAAGTGGAACGCATCGAGCAAATGATTAGCGGCGTCGTCCGCCAACTCGAAAGTATTGGACAAGCCGATATTACGTCAGACCAAATTGGTCAGCTTGTGATGGAGGGCTTATCGAACCTCGATAGCGTGGCTTATGTCCGCTATGCCTCGGTCTATAAGGATTTCAGAGCGACGCAGGATTTCGAGACCTTTATCGAGAAGGAAAACCTTCAGCTCGACGCAGAAGAGGAATAAGTGGGTTTGAACCGCCCACGCGTCACCTTAAAGCTCGCCACGTCGCTCGATGGTAAAATCGCTCTGGCCAATGGTCAATCCGAATGGATTACAGGTGAGCGCGCAAGAGAGCAGGGTAGGCACCTAAGAGCTGAGCATGACGCGATTGCTGTCGGCTCGAACACAGCGTTTTTAGATAATCCGCAACTGACGACGCGTATCGAAGGTCAGCCCGATCCACAGCGTGTGATTTTCGATAGTCAGTTAAGATTACCTTTGCAGTCAAACTTGGCTCTGACGGCAAAACAAACGCCTGTCATAGTCTTTTGTACGCAAGAGGCCAGTCAAAGCGACAAAGCGCACAGTTTGTCTGAACTTGGCGTGCGTATTATGGCAGTTGAGCATGATGAGAATGGTTTGAACCCAGAACTTGCCCTCAACATCCTCTGGAATATGGGCATTAAATCACTTCTTTTGGAAGGTGGAGGTACGCTCACCGCGAGTTTTATTCGCTGGAGTTTAGTGGATTATATAGAGTGGTTCCGTGCCCCTATAATCTTGGGCGCAGAAGGTCGGCCCGGTATTGGAGATTTGGGGCTAGAGGATATCAATCAGCTTTATCGTTTCAGCCGTATGGACTTACAAGAAATAGATGAGGATGTGTGGGAACGTTATGCGCTCAAACCTCGATAATAAATCAATGAATACAAAGATATAAACACTTATGTTTACAGGAATTATTACAGATGTCGGCACATTAATCAGTGTTGACCGTGACCAATCAGGGGGCCGCTCTGAATGGGGTGATACGCGTATGGTGATTGATAGCCATTATGCTTGCGACAGTATCGCGATAGGCGCCTCAATTGCTCATGCGGGAGCGTGCATGACCGTCGTGGAGAAAGAGGTCACGGCAACGGGCTGTCGTTATGCCTTTGATGTGTCTGATGAGAGCCTAGATAAAACGACGCTGAGCGACTGGAAAATCGGTCATAAAATGAACCTAGAACGCGCGATGACCGCAGCTGATGAATTAGGCGGGCATTTGGTGACGGGACATGTCGATCAAGTGGGGGAGTTGGTTGCAAAAACGCCCCTTGCGGGCTCTCTCAAACTCGATTTCAAAGCGCCGCCTGAAATGATGGCGACGATTGCCCCCAAAGGGTCGATTACCATTGATGGTGTCTCGCTGACTGTGAACACGGCGGATGACGCCCAGTTCAGTGTGAACATTATTCCCCATACGGCAGAGGTCACAACGCTGGGACAATTACAGCCCCGAGACAAAGTAAATCTGGAAATTGACCTAATTGCCCGCTATGTGGCGCGATACTTATCACAAATGAAAGATAAATCGTGAGTGAACTGAACACAGCTACGTTTCAAGACGTTTATAATCTCGCGACGCCAGAAGAGATTATCGAAGATGCGCGTAATGGACGCATGTATATTTTGGTCGATGCCGAAGACCGCGAAAACGAAGGCGATCTTATTATTCCCGCACAATTCGCAACGCCTGACGCGATTAACTTTATGGCGAAGTTTGGCCGTGGCCTCATTTGTCTCTCTCTCGAAGAAGAGCGTGCTGCAGAATTGGGCTTAGAGCCGCAAAACAAAAACAACGGCTCTCGTTTCGAGACAGCCTTTACGCAGTCTATCGAAGCGCGAGAAGGCGTTACAACAGGCATAAGCGCAGGCGATCGCTCTCGCACAATTCAAGTCGCTATCGACCCAGACAGTCGCGCTGACGATATCGTCACGCCGGGGCACATGTTTCCGCTTATTGCAAAAGACGGCGGCGTCCTTGTCCGTACAGGACACACAGAAGCCTCTGTCGATATTTCTCGTATGGCAGGACTAAACCCTTCTGCTGTTATTTGTGAAATCATGAATGATGATGGCACAATGGCGCGACTTGATGATCTTGTTAAGTTTGCGCAATTCCACGGGTTGAAAATCGGAACAATCGAAGACCTAGTCGCTTATCGCATGAAGAAAGATCACTTCGTCAAACACGTCGCGTCGTCCGATTTTACATCACAACGGGGCGATAGCTTTAAAATTCACGTTTATCGCAATTTCCTTGATGGCAAAGAACATGTCGCTTTGAGCCGAGGAAACGCGAGCCCAGATACGGAAACGCTCGTGCGTGTTCACAAAATCGATTTCGCCGGAGATGTTCTTTATGAAGATAGCCCGCGCTCAGGTTTAATTTGGGATGCGATGAAAGACTTATCCGCGCATGATGGGCATGCTGTCTTAGTCCTCATCCGTGAAGGCTCGATCAATACGCTTCTCGAACGTCTTGGGGCGCATAAATCCGTGATAGATCGTAAAGAGCAAAACATTCGTGAATATGGCGTTGGTGCACAAATACTTGTTGATCAAGGCGTGAAAAAAATGCGCCTAATAACCAATACTATGCCTAAACTTATTGGGCTAGAAGCCTATGATCTTGAGCTTGTGGGGATCCAACCTCTTAGCTCTCAAAAGGATAGATGATGCTGCATATCTTAGTTATCGAAGCGCGTTATTATGAAGGCATCTCGGATGCGCTATTAGATGGGGCTGTGGCTGTTTTACAAAAAGCGGGTGCTAAAATTACTAAACTTACTGTACCTGGTGCTTTAGAAATTCCACATGCGATTGCTTATGCAGAAGCAGGGCCGCAGAAGTTTAACGGTTATGTAGCTTTGGGCTGTGTGATACGTGGGGAGACAACCCATTATGATTATGTGTGTGAAGAATCGGCTCGTGCGCTCATGGACTTAGCCGTCAATCAATGTCTGGCGATTGGGAATGGTATCATCACGGTTGAAAATGAAGATCAAGCTTGGGCGCGGGCCAAGGTCGAAGAGAAAGACAAAGGCGGCTTTGCTGCCAACGCTGTTTTGAAAATGATCAGCGTGCGTAAAGCCCTGAACGAGGCTGCAAAATAATGAGCGGCGCAAACCCAAAATTTCGCCGAGCCGCCCGCGTTGCAATTGTGCAGGCGCTCTATCAGATGGATGTCGCGCAAGCGCCTTCTAAAACGGTTGTTCGTGAATTTCAAAATCATCGTTTTGGCTATAGTGACGAACCCGACATGGTGCAGGGCGACGAAGCGTTTTTTGAAGAGGTCATTGACGGTGTCGTCGTGTCTCAAGAAGCGATTGATAAGAAAATTAGCAGTCTATTGCCCGAAAAATGGCCGTTACGCCGTCTTGATTTAACGTTGCGAAGCCTCCTTCGCGCAGCCTCTTTTGAGGTGATGCGACGGCCTGACATTCCTGCGCTCGTTATTATCAGTGAATATGTGTCTATTGCGGCCGAT
>CAYGSV010000234.1:0-4302 GCA_964352635.1 uncultured Algimonas sp. | reverse complement strand
GCCCAAACCAAGGCAGTTCCGTCCGCCTCATTGATAATTTCGCAGTTTAGAAAAGAGTTTCGGCCAAACAATGAACACAATAATCGCAATCTTAATTATAGGTATTGTCTTTTTGATTTTGGCGATTCCAAAAATAATTCAAGGTAAACGAAACCAAAACGCTTTAGCTTCAAAGCCTCAAGATTGGAAAGAAGACGATTTCATTGACGCCGTTTGTATTGAGATAAAGAAACATCGCCCTAATACACCGTTAAATTACAACCAAAAGGACGATAGTCTATTTCCCGATGGTTATACCGAAAATGAAGCTAATTATTTTAGCGTATTTTTAGGCAATTTAAGAAATAAATGTTTGGATATGACGAAGCAAGACCGAGAGCAGTTCCTCTCTGATTTCCTATCACATGCATTTAATCCTAAGGACTTATCTAAAGAAGAATTTGTGGAACATGCTAACTTAAGAGCACGCACATCCGAAGAAATCAGTTTGAAGAAAGTGATTTTAGGCCAACAAGACGGCTCCTACCTCCCGTTGTTACTTCATAAGGGAGAACTAGCTCTAGAGTTAGTCGCTGACAGCGATACCGCTGTTCAAAGCATAACTTTAGATACACTAAAATCATTAGACATTTCAGAAAATGAGGCTGTCGATATTGCATGGGGAAATTTGAGTAAATATACACCTAATACTGAGGAAATATGGGAACAAATTGATCAGCATATTTGGGCTATGAAATTCTCCGATGACTATGATTCTGCGAGGTTAGTTGCCTTCGGGTCGCAACTGAAACTTCCTATCAAAGACAAAATCATCGCCTTTATGCCATCACATTCAGTCTGCCTCATTACTGACCGAGAAGATGAAGATATACTGGCAAAAATGATAGAATATGGGACTGAAGCTACCTCTACGCACAGACCCCTATCCTTTGATTTATGGGAAAGCACTGATGATGGCTGGATTATTTACTCGCCAGAAGATTCTAAGGTTGCAAAACAGTCAAGATTAAACGCTCAATTGATAGCATATGAAGAGCAACATCAACACTTAACAGCCCTTTTCGAATCTAAAGGTCAGGATATTTTTGTTCCCAAAGTCATGCTCGTTGAAAAAGACGACAGTTCTCTAGTCACTTTAGCTGTTTATATTGGTGCGGACACTTTAATCCCAAAAGTCGACAAACTAGTTTTATATTTCAAAGATGATCCAGGGGATAATAACTACCTAGATTGGTCTGATTTCGTGAGCATTATAGGCGAAGACCAAATAGTAGAGTTTCCTGAACTTAGCCCCGTTAGGTATGATTGCTTAGCACCCTTATCTAAAAAACAAAAAGAGCAACTTACCAAAGCCTCTAAGGGATTAGAATAATGCTCGAACTTCGGCCCAATTGCGAAATATGTGACAGGGACTTACCCGCGGAGAGTGATGACGCGCTCATTTGTTCTTTTGAATGTACGTTCTGTACAAATTGCGTTGACGGGCCTTGCCCGAATTGTGGCGGTGACTTGCAGAAACGCCCCAAACGGGTTGGCAAAGCCCTCGCGAATTACCCCGCCTCCATAAAACGGGTTTTGAAAAAGACTTAGTCTTCTAAAATATTGGGCCACCGCCCGTCAGCTTCGGTGATGAAGCTGTCTTTATCGGCCAACCATCGGTCTCGAATACGTTTATTAAAATTCAAATAGAGCTTTCCGTCTTCGACATACCAATGTTTCGGGCTGCCTTTGGCGAGTTTGCCTTCGGCAATAGCCCACGCACAATAGCCGCCATATTGCGGAGCAAAAGCTTCGGGGTTTGCGAGGAATAAATCGCGATTAGCCTCGGTTTGGAAATGCCATTCGGCGCCTTTATAAGTCGTCGAAAATTCCGCTTTGCCTTCTTGTGGTTTACCTGCAAAAAAACTGACCGCATCATACCCCCCTACAGCGACATTATTACGCCAAGAGGTGTAAATGGGATCATCAGCGGCTTGCGCGGCAATCGGCGTGAATACAGAAAAACCAAACACGGCCAATATTAGGACTAAATATTTCATGCGGCCCTCATACTCATTAAACACACCATGCCCAGTCACGCTTACACAAGTTTGCGTGAAGCATCGCGGGATATGTGCCTAAGACTGTCACGCTCTCGCTTAAGAAGACTAAGCGCGCATACGGCCCTGATTCCCCCTGATAGACTAGGACAGCGCTCATTTGCGGCTTATCCCCTAAAAATTCACGTCCAAACCTGCTTAAACCCTTTGCGACTGTGTGCCGCAAGAGGTTTTCTATTTGCTTTCACGCCATATCTTTATATTAAGGCAAGAAAATTAAGTAAGGACGTTTAAAAGCCTTACAAACTAGGACCACAAAGGAAATCGTCCCATGGATGAACTCGGTTTTAACAAAATCGCCGCCGCTGTTTTGGCAACTGGATTAGGCGTGATGCTTCTGCGCGAAGTACCGCATTTCTTGATGCATGCCGAAGCGCCTGAAGTCCCTGTTTACTCAGTCGGTCCTATTGAGGTCGCAAGTTCAGACGAAGAGATTGAGCTTCCCTTCCCTCAAGCGGATTGGATTGCTGCAATGGACGCTGAAAAAGGCGCCCGCGTTTTCAAAAAATGCCAGTCTTGCCATAAAGTCGAAGACGGCGGCGCGAACGGCACAGGCCCAGGTCTTTGGAATGTTGTCGGCAACCAAGCGGGCACACATGCTGGATTTACATATTCATCCGCTATGGCAAACGCAGGATATAATTGGACCTATGAGCAGCTTGACGGTTTCCTCGAAAAGCCATCGGCGCACTTAAATGGCACGAAAATGGCCTTTGTCGGTTTGAAAAAAGCTGAAGACCGTGCCGCTGTGATTGAATATCTACGTGTTAATGACGCAAACCCAGAGCCACGTCCTGAGCCTGCCTTTGTTGAAGTCATGGAAGAGGTTGTCGAAGCCCTTGATGACACAGCCGTAGACGCCCCTACGCTCGAAGACGCTATTGAAACAGTGACAGACGCTGTCGAAGAGACAACAGAACAGTAAATCTCAGAGACGTTTTCGACGTCTCGGTTTACCCATACGATCAAGAGCCGTTTTATACGGCTCTTTTTTTGTTCCCATATGAAACGCATTGGCATGTAGCAAAGTCTGACTATTGGCCATGATGCCCACATGACCGGGCCAAAATATAAGGTCTCCGCGTTTTAATGACCCTTTCACGTCGTCGCCTAATTGCGCCTCTTGCATATCAGCATCTCTCGGCGCGTCGATACCAACCGCGCATAGAGCCATTTGCACGAGACCTGAACAATCGACCCCCATCGCACCAGTACCACCCCAAATATAAGGCGCTCCAAGAAATTCTTCGGCGACACTCACAAAATCGGATGTCAGAACAGGCTGTCGGAAAGATTTGATATGGCGGGAGTGAAGGTAAGCGCCTGCCCCGACTTGTAAGAAGTCTTTATTAAAACGCTTTGCACTCACCCGCGCATTCATCGGAAGGGTATGAATAATATGCGATTTGATATCGGGTTTAGTGAAAACAGGCGCGCGCATAGCCGTTATAGAATGAGAGGCTTTGAACGCGGCGTCTGAGACGGATTTACGCGGCACATAACCAACGTAGGCCGACCGCTTACTCTTGCTTATGAGCGGTAAAGCTTGTCCCCACACCCAACGTCGCCCTTCGGCATAAACATTGAACCCTTGGCCGTGTAAGAGCTCTGTTTGCAGACCGTCTCGGAGGCCGCGATTATCGAGCAGCGGCGCATGGGACGTCACCACATGGCACGTCGACAAGAGCGGAGTCTTTGGAAGAGGAAGGGTGACGCGTGGGTCAGCCATGGTGCTTAAGCGACAAATTCATCTTGAATAACACGCGCAAAATTGCGGAGGTAATGGATACCGCCCGATGTGCGACGCATAATAACAGAACGCTTATCACGTAGGTCTGGAGCACGCTCCACATAACCATAAGAGGACAAGCGGTCTATCGCGCGTGAAATAACCGCCTTGGTCACTTTCAAATGCTTAGCCAGAGAGCGCACCGTATGCGGACCTTCGGACAAATAAATTGTCATGAGCACAGCCATTTGACGCGTGGATAAATCAGGTTCGCTCGCTTGAACGGATTGGGTTGTAACGCGATGCCAGAGATCAAGCCCTTGAGACAGGTTGACTTTCGGGCGACGAATAGCGGCAGGAGCAGAGCGAGGATTAGGCGAAGAGGGTGCCAGGAAAAGAACCGTATTATCGACGCTGTTGCTCATATTAAATCATCCCGTTTGTGTAACGAATCATTGAATCGCACAACAGAGA
>CAYGSV010000233.1:0-4336 GCA_964352635.1 uncultured Algimonas sp. | reverse complement strand
GCTTCACTGGAATCATGTCAGAGACAGGAATACCTTCTGTAATCGCGATGATAAGTTCCATTTCCGCGTCAATAGCCTCAAGGATAGAGTCGGCCGCAAAGGGAGGTGGGACATAAATGACTGATGCGGTCGCACCCGTCGCATGTTTCGCTTCAGCCACGGTGTCAAAGTTTGGCAACCCAATATGTGTCGTGCCACCTTTGCCTGGCGTCACACCCCCCACCATTTTGGTGTTGTGATAAGCAATGGCTTGTTCCGTATGGAACGTCCCCGTCTTACCCGTCATACCTTGGGTGATAATTTTTGTGTCTTTATTGATTAATACTGACATAATTTTTGTCTCTTATTTCTTTGTTTTCGGCATGACGTTAAATGTACGAAACATGACTAAATCTTCTTCGCCTGGCACAGCCACTTGTTGGTGAATAGCTGCACCACGACCAGATGCTATTTCCTTAACTAAACGTCGCTCTCCATTACCTTCAACAATTTCGGGCTTTTCGGAATAAATAATTCCAAAATCTGACTCGATAGGCAGACTATCCGTTTTTGTTCCATAAAATGTGAGCATACAAAATACTGTCTTTTGTCGCTGTATCTTCGCAGTGCCAACACCGCCAAACCAATATCCGCCATTAGAAAGCTCAACTTCAAAAGCCGTATCAATTTTTGCATTTCCGAAAATATCGTCTGGCGTGCTAATGTCGCGAATGTCTTTGTCTTCTGTCTCGCTCCATTCGAGTCCAATAAAGCGGGCCTTCATTGCTTCCATGGAACCTGTGTCAGTAGGGCAGGCTTGAGTAAATTCTTGCATAACAAGATACTCGACCTCCGCCGCATTAGCATCAGACAGACCCATTATTGAAGCCAAGCCAATAGCGCATGCAAATTTCGCATTCATAAAGGCCATGGCCTAACCCTGAACCGCTTTCACAATCTTCTGTGCGGCATCGTCCAAGTCATCCGCCGCAATCACGTTGAGACCAGAATTATTGATGATCGCTTTGCCCGCTTCAACATTCGTGCCTTCTAGTCGCACGACGAGTGGCACTTCGAGGCCAACTTCTTTCACCGCATCGACAGTGCCTTGGGCGATGACGTCACATTTCATGATGCCGCCAAAGATGTTGATGAGGATGCCTTCGACTTTAGAATCTGACGTCAAAATCTTAAACGCCGCAACGATATTTTCTTTCGTCGCACCGCCACCGACATCAAGGAAGTTGGCTGGCTCTGCGCCGTATAATTTGATGATATCCATAGTGGACATGGCAAGGCCCGCACCATTGACCATACAACCAATATTGCCGTCGAGAGCGACATAAGACAAATCATACTTCTTGGCTTCTGTTTCTTTGGAGTCCTCTTCAGTAATATCGCGAAGCTCTTGCACGTCTTTGTGGCGGAAAAGCGCATTTTCATCAAAGCTGATTTTCGCGTCGAGGCAATGCAGGCGCTGATCTTCTGTTACGATAAGCGGGTTGATTTCCAACATGCTCATATCCTTAGACAAGAAGCCATTATAGAGCGTGCGACCTAATTTATTCGCCTGCTTCGCCAAGTCACCTTTGAGGTCGAGCGCTTTCGCCAATGTGCGTCCATGATGCGGCATGAACCCTGTTGCAGGGTCAATGTCAAAATTGATGACTTTTTCAGGTGTCTCATGCGCGACAGCCTCAATATCCATACCGCCTTCTGTCGAGACGATAAAAGACACGCGCGATGTTTCGCGGTTGATGATGATGGAGAGATAAAGCTCGCGGTCAATGTCTGAACCGTCTTCGATGTATAGGCGATTAACTTGCTTGCCTTCATCAGAGGTTTGCTCTGTCACCAGATATTCGCCGAGCATTTGCTTCGCGTTTTCGACAACTTCGTCCACTGACCATGCGAGACGGACGCCGCCTTTGGCATCAGCAGGCGCGCCGATGAATTTACCTTTGCCTCGGCCACCGGCATGAATTTGCGACTTAACAACCCAAAGTGGGCCGCCGAGTTGTTCGGCAGCGGCCTGGGCTTCACTGGCGTCAAAAATAGCAACGCCTTTAGAGACTGGCGCGCCGATTTCTTTGAGGACTGCTTTGCCCTGATATTCGTGAATGTTCATGAAATACGTGTCCGCTTATAAGGTTGACAGGACTTGGCTCAAAATGAACCAAAATTCTTACCCCGTATAGTGAGTGCAACCTCGCCCTGCAACCGTGGATTCGGACTAAAACATAGGATTCAAACGTGAATTGGTCATACCTCTTCCACCCTCATCAATGCGGGGTAACCTTGGTTAATGCCGCCTTATACAAAGAAGATCATCCACATCGTGCGCCCTGGCATGAATGAAAAGAACCCTGGTATCAAAAGCGCCCCGAAAAACATGCCTTTAACAGCGCGCTTATGTCCCTTTAGGTTGCCCTTCCGAATATGAAAAAACGTCTCGAACAAGGCGATAAAGGTGACAGGCACGAAAATATGAATCCAAGAAAATGAGCCGTCATTCAATTGGCGTATAAAGATCGCGCTCAAAGCCGTTATAAGCATAAGAAGCGCAAAGAAACGCCCCGTCATTTTATGCGCCCGCGTTCCCTTCTTGCGAGAGAACATAACAATACCCAAAATCAACGCTCCGAAAGCGACTAAAATATGAATCTGGATTGCAGGGCTTGCCTTGGTGAAATATTCTAGGTTCATTCTATCTATCCTTCTTATGTCTGCTTCATTGCCTGACCTGAAGGGATAATGCGTAAAAATCTCTGCCTCGAAAGTTGAGATACGCCAAACGCCCTATTCTCTACGTGAACGGCCGGTTTACTAGTTGAAAAACGCCCCCATACAGTTCACGATGCGTGAGTGACATTCTTTAGGAGCCCTCATTGGCTAAAAAAGCCCTACGACATTTTATCCCGCTCTTCGTGACCTCATGCCTTGCAGGCCTTGTCCTCTCTATATTGGGCCCGTTTGGGACAGCCCGCCTCAATTGGCTTGAGAGGCTTGTGTATTGGGTCGGGCTTTGTATGGCGGGGGGCTTAGGAGCTGGGCTATTTGATGCTTTGAATGCACGCTTTAAATGGACACATAAACCGTGGATAATGGCTTTGGGCCAATCCGTTGGGGCCACACTCTGCGTTGCAAGTGTTATGTTCCTCATCTTTCCGCCTTGGAAAGCATCCTATGTTTTTATAACCCTCTTTTATATATGGGTCGTCGCCATCGTAATTTGTGGGTTTGGCGTTTTAATGAGACAAGCCAAGCAGAGTGCGGCACCAGATAAAATACGCCCTGACCTATTAAACCGCTTGCCCCCTAAACTTCGCAGTGCCGATATATATGCGATTAGTGCCGAGGACCATTATGTGCGTGTTCACACTTCGCTCGGTGATGAAATGCTTCTAATGCGTCTTTCAGATGCCATCAAAGAAATTGCGCCTCTCTCTGGAGAACGCACACATCGGTCATGGTGGGTCGCAGAGAAAGGGGTTGAAAAAACGGAACGCAAAGATGGGAAGACGAATTTATTTTTAAAGAATGAAGTTATCGCCCCTGTGAGTCGAAGCGGTCACAAATTAATTAAAGAGGCGGGCTGGATCTAGGGCTTCTTTTGCCCATAAGCCCAACAGGTCACGTCACCAAAGGGCGGTAGATTTTCAATCTTATAAAGCTTTGTTGATCCAATAGCTTCAGCCGTTTTTATGGATCCAATATTGTCTTCTGCAATAACGTGAATGACGCGGTTCCAACCCAATGTGTTGAAACAATACTCTACACAGGCTGCACCCGCTTCTTTCGCATAGCCTTTGCGCGTGTGATTGCGGTGGATAGTCCAGCCCACTTCTGGTTCGGGCCAACCTTCGGGAAACCAAGGGCCAACACGCCCAATGAAGTTTCCACTCGATTTTTCCACAACGGCCCAAAATCCGTAACCGCGGATTTTTTGATGTCCAATCAACGTCGCCATCTGCCGCCACGACCCTGCACGGTCTAGGGTCACTCCACCGATATGACGAACAGTCTCCTCATCGCTCATCATATCGGTCCAAACGTCGAGGTCGGCTTCGATATCAATTTCACGAAGGATAAGGCGCGGCGTTTCAAGAATAATTTGGGTCATTCACGCAACCTTATTTTGTGATAATCAAGCTTGCAACAGATTAGCATTTTTTGCATGCAATGAAAAACTAAGAAAGAGGGATACTCATGACTTTCAAGCCAACCAAGCAAAACTTACTATTGTCAATCTTTGTTGGATCCATTCTTGCTGTAAGTCTTATTGGGTGCGGTGGTGGAAGCAGTAGTGGCGGCAGCGTAACTGTTTCTCCTCCTCCTCCTCCGCCTCCGGCACCAC
>CAYGSV010000232.1:0-4339 GCA_964352635.1 uncultured Algimonas sp. | reverse complement strand
CTACGCGTTCTGAAGTGCCCGCTTCGGCCACCTCCGCCGCCCCAGCGGTGGAGGACGTAAACCAAGCCTATGCCTGTAGATATTCTCGACACAAAACGCCTCCCCTCAGGAGCGGTTCTCGTCGTAGGGGCAGGTCTGGCGGGGCTTTACCTCGCGTTGAAACTCGCGCCGCGGCCCGTCTTTGTGCTGACTTCTCGGCGGTCACAAGTGGGCGCGGCGTCGGCTTGGGCGCAGGGCGGGATTGCGGCGGCGCTGTCGCCTGATGACACGGCGGAGAGTCACGCGCGTGACACGATTGCGGCGGGCGACGGCTTGGTCGACCCCGCCATAGCAAAAATCCTGTCCGAAGAAGGCCCTGCCCGTGTACATGATCTCGCCGCGATGGGCGTGCCTTTTGATCGCGATAGCCAAGGGCGTCTTTATCTCTCGCTCGAAGCGGCTCATTCTATGCCACGTGTCGCCCGGGTGAAAGGCGACACAGCGGGTCGTGAAATTATCAATATCATGGTGGAACAAGCCCAAGCCGCCGACCATATTACGGGCTTGATTGGCTGGCGCGCTGAACGCCTTTTGACTGACGCCCATGGCGGCGTCGCTGGCGCCCTCGCCCGTCGTGATGATGGGGCGCTTTTAGGTATCGAAGCCGATATTACCGTCATGGCAACGGGTGGCGTCGGTGGTTTATTTGCTGTTACCACAAACCCAAAAACCGCCCGTGGCGACGCGCTCGGTATGGCGGCAGTTGTTGGTGCGAAAATGCGGGATATGGAATTTGTGCAATTCCATCCTACAGCCATTGATATAGGCCGTGACCCAGCCCCGCTCGCTACCGAAGCCCTGCGCGGTGAAGGGGCAACCCTGACGAACTCAGATGGTGTGAGGTTTATGCATCGCTATCATCCGCAAGGCGAACTAGCGCCTCGTGATGATGTGGCCCGTGCCATCTTTGCCGAGATTAAAGCGGGACGTCAGCCTTATCTGGATTGCCGCGAGGCGATTGGTTCGCATTTTGACGAAGAATTCCCAACCGTTTTCCAAAGCTGTATGAGCGCGAATATCGACCCGCGCACGCAATTAATTCCCGTTTCCCCTGCTGTGCATTACCACATGGGCGGTCTCGCCACCGACAGTTACGGACAGACAAACCTCGACGGATTATTTGCCGTGGGGGAATGTAGTGCAACGGGCGTACACGGAGCGAACCGTCTCGCCAGCAACTCGCTTTTGGAAGCCGTCGTCTTTGGCGGTCGAGCCGCAGAGCATATCAACGCCATGATGATTACGCCGAAAAAGGCCGCCACTATTCGTAACCAGCCCTGGTTATCTATGACAAAAGAAATCAGCCTTGGCCTACGTCAAGCCATGACGTTGAAATGTGGCGTTCGGCGTAACGCCAAAGATTTGAATGAATTAATTAATTACATCGATGGTCTTATAGATATCGTTGGGCGCGCCAACCCGCTTATTACATCGCGAATTATTGCCTCTGCCGCGCTTGCGCGGGAAGAAAGTCGCGGCGGACATTTCCGCGACGACTTTCCTAAGATGAGCAAGAGAGCCAGCTCATCCTATCTCACTTATGATTTACTAGATTAGCTCGATTAGCTAGTGAATTGTCACGGATGACATGAAGGATTTGTCCTTCTTTACATTTTTCGGATCACCGTAAACATCGATACTGCCCATGCCTGACATATCCGCATCGACGCTGTCAGAGGCGTAAACAGACGCCGAGCCCATACCGGACATATCAACCGTGACATTCTTACATTTCAAGCCACGGGCATCGAGCTCGCCCATGCCGGCATAATCGGCATCTAGCGTATTACATTTACCGTTGAGTTCCATGGCACCAATACCCGCGACCTCGATTTCAAAATCATCGGCATCAATACCGCTAATTTCGCCGTTTCCGATACCCGTAATTTCAATGCCGTCTAAGGATGGCATCGTGATCGTAATATCAATGCCGCGATTATTATTCCCGCGCCATCCGCGACGCTTTTTATTCTCATCTGTGGCGAGAACAAGAACGCCGTCTTTCACATAGACTTCCATCTTATCCATGTCTTTTTCGCGGCCTGACGTTTCGATACTGAAATCGACACCTACTTCGACGTCCATATTGTAAACACCGACGACTTCAATTCTATCAAAGCCCGTAAAATCAAAAGACTTTTCGATACGCGGCCCTTTATCTTTGTCATCATCATGTTCTGGATGGGCTTGCGCCATTGAGGCCGTCATTAAGCCTAAGGTCAAAACCGAGATGGCACTCGCGGCTTTTAGTTTTGTTAGTTTCGTCATAACACTCTCCTTTATTGTTTTTCGATAATAAAGAAGCGGCTAAGAGTCAAGATTTTATTGAATATCGATATAAACCATTCGAACGCGGCGAACGGAGTGAGTCAGTGAGAATGCTGTCTCAACATATTCGATGGTGTATTCGGCAAATATGTTGCCAAAATTATACATCACACTTGTTGCGACTTCATCGTATGGGTTGCCGCGTCAAGCGCGGCAATGACGAGATTTAATGAGCATTAAACGCGGCGACAGCCGCGGCATCCCTCGGCGTAATATCGCCCTCACCCTTGAAATATTTCCAACTGCGTTCGCATTTCTTGTGATCGTCGGAGTCATTCAATGCTAAAACTTGTATAAAATCGTTTCCAACTTTCATGCTACACTCACTGACAATCATAAAGTCAGCAAGCGTATCTATAGGGTCATGAGGAGAAGAATACTCATTTTCGAAAGTTAATCCTAAATAATCAACGCTATGCATGTCATCTGCGCTCGCCGAGATATCCGCCCTAGCTTCTAAGCTAGACCTAATTGCTCCGCTTTTACGAAGTGGCTCAATCACCTCATAAATATTAGAACGAAGTCCTCGAACTCTTTCCATAAATGCAGCTAGATGATTATCCTTCCACTCACTCGGACACTCCCTAAATAATTCCAAATGCACAGATCCGTTCTCACTCGGATTACGCGCTTGCCAGACTTCTTCCATCGTGAAGGACATAATCGGCGCGAGCCATGTTGTCAGACGCTCAAAGATATAGTGCATGACCGTGCGGCAAGCGCGCCGGCGCGTGCTGTCGAGAGGATCACAATAAAGCGCGTCTTTGCGAATATCGAAATAGAAAGAGGAAAGATCGACCGTACAGAAATTGAACAGCGTGCTGAAAATTTTCTTATGGTCGTGATCGCGCACCCAACCTTCATGCTCTGCCGTAATTTCAGACAGGCGGTGCAGCACCCATTTTTCGAGGGCTGGCATATCGGCGTAAGAGACCTTATCGGTTTCATAATCAAACCCGTCGAGCGCCCCAATCATATAGCGAAGCGTGTTCCGCATTTTGCGGTAGGCATCCGCACTTGTTTGGATGATTTCTTTACCAATTTTCAGGTCATTCGCCCAATCGGAACTGGCCGTCCAAATACGCATAATCTCTGCGCCGTATTGTTTGGAAATATCTTCGGGGCTCATCGTATTGCCGAGCGATTTCGACATTTTGAGGCCTTTTTCATCCACGACAAACCCATGGGTCAACACACCTTTATAAGGCGCTTCGCCGTAAATGGCGCAGGACTCAAGCAATGAGCTTTGGAACCAACCACGATGTTGATCTGACCCTTCGAGGTATAAATCCGCACGGTCGGGCAAGTCGTCACGGCGTTTTAAACAAAACGCATGAGTCGAGCCTGAGTCAAACCAGACATCAAGAATATCAGAGACTTTGCTCCACCCTTCATTATTTTCAGGCATGAAATACTCAAGCGGCGTGTCGAACCATCCATCAACGCCCTTCTCTTCGACAGCAGCCAAGATACGCGCATTGATGTCGTCTGCATCGGCACGTTCCGTGTGAAGGTTTCCGTCATTGTCGATGATGAGCGTGATGGGCACACCCCAATTGCGTTGACGAGAAATCAACCAATCTGGACGGTCGGCGACCATGGTGCCGATACGGTTACGCCCGCGGTCGGGCCAGAAGGCCGTATCTTCAATCGCCTTGAGCGCCTTGTCGCGCAAGCCGTCTTTACTCATAGAGATAAACCATTGCGGCGTCGCGCGGCGGATAACGGGGGCTTTGGAGCGCCAAGAGTGCGCGTCACGGAGCATCAAGATACCGCGCGCCAACAGGCTCCCACACTCGACGAGCGCCTTCAGGACTTCAGCATTCGCTTTGCCGTCTTGGCCGCGTTTCTTGCCTGAAGTACGAATAACATCGAGTCCTTGGAAACGGGTCGGCATAACATCGGTGTAACACCCTGCATCATCAAGCGTCATCGGAACGATGCGATCAATGCCGAGAGCTTCGAGTTTTTT
>CAYGSV010000231.1:0-4341 GCA_964352635.1 uncultured Algimonas sp. | reverse complement strand
ACCCTGTAATGCCCGCCCCTTTTTTAAGGCTGCCGACGAGTTTAGCATCCGCGCCATTGACGGAAAAAACAAGATCCGCTGTTTTCACACAAGCCGTATTAGACGCCACAATTTTAGCGCCTGCCTCTTTATACTCTGCATCAGAGAAATTCGCCTCAACGCCTGCGCCTTTGGTGACACTGATCGTATGTCCTGCACCGATATAGCCTTTGACTGTATCTGGCGTTGCCGCAACGCGCCGTTCCGATGAGCCGGCGTCTTTTATAACTGCGATGTGCAAGTGTAATTCCCCTTAAGCAAAAAAGCTTTGATAGTTAGTCTTATCCCGCAAGCGCGCTGAGCAAGGCGCAAGCAATCGCGACGAAAACCGCGCTGCCAATCAAAGACACGTAATATAGGCCTTTAAATTTCAGAGCGATGCCGATGATAATGCCCAAACCAATCGTCGCGACCAAGGCGCTAAGCCAAGACATACCGACGGCAAAAACGAGGGTCGGCATAAGCACGATAAGCGCCACAGCCGCACCGCCATATTTTGTCATACCCATAAAGCCACCAAAGGCTGATGACTGTGCTTTGACGTCCATGTCGCCGCGATTGTAATTAGAAGATCCCGCTGCCATTTTATTTCCCTGAATGTGTGCCTGAATGTTTGAGTGTATCTGTCAGTTTAGGTTTTCACGCTTGCTATCACGCGCTTTAATACCCGACAATAGCGCGTAAGGCTCAACACAGCATATTCTGTATTCAAAAAGCATATTTTACCGCAAATAACAGATTAACCCTCTGCTAACCACATATTTTGCCCGAAACTTTACCTGTTTGTCCCATATTGCAACGGAACGCACCAAATCGGCACGTATCGATTTGGGCGAATAAGGTGAGATATTATGGCGAAGACAGTTCTTATTGTTGATGATGACCCGACTCAGCGGCGCTTATTGCAAGCCGTTGTCGAAAAAAGCGGATTTTCAACACTTCAAGCCGATAATGGCGACCGCGCCCTCGATATCGCGCTGAGCGCCGATGGCGACAAGGTCAATGTCATGTTGCTCGATTTGGTTATGCCTGGCCGTGACGGGATGGAAGTTCTCAACGATCTCTCAGCGAAACGCCCAGACCTGCCCGTTATTGTTCTCACGGGCAAAGGCTCCATCGAAGCCGTTGTCAAAGCGATGAAAGCCGGCGCAAGAGACTTTGTCGTCAAACCCGCCAGTCCAGAACGTATTATCGTCTCTATCCGCAACGCGCTTGAGATGAAGACACTCGTCAAAGAAGTGACACGCCTAAAGAAAACATCAGATGGCGGATTAACCTTTGATGACCTTATCGGTAGTTCTGGCGCGATGCGCCCTGTTGTCGCCATGGGTGAACGCGGGGCGAAAGCCAATATCCCTATCCTTATCACGGGTGAGTCTGGCGTCGGTAAAGAAGTTATCGCCCGCGCCATTCAAGGCGCGTCAGAACGTGCAGGTCAGCCTTTTATAACTGTAAACTGTGGGGCCATTCCTGAAAACCTCGTTGAGAGTATTTTATTCGGGCACGAAAAAGGGTCTTTCACAGGCGCAAACAGCAAGCACCTTGGTAAATTCCAAGAAGCCCATACAGGCACATTATTCTTGGATGAGATCGGTGAGCTGCCGCTTGATATGCAGGTGAAGCTTTTACGGGTTCTACAAGAAGGCGAAGTTGACCCGATTGGATCTAAACGTCCAACCGCTGTCGATGTCCGCATTATCAGCGCGACAAATCGTGACCTGCAAGATCAAGTCAGTGAAGGCGCTTTCCGAGAAGATCTTTATTACCGCTTGAATGTGTTTCCAATTGCTGTGCCGCCCTTACGCGAACGCCGCGAGGACATCCCTGCCCTGACTGATCATTTTATTAAGCGCTTTAACGCCCAAGAACGATTATCGGTCTCTGGTGCAGAGCGCGACACAGTTGAGATGCTTCAGAATTATGAGTGGAAAGGCAACGTCCGCCAATTGGAAAATATGATTTTCCGCGCCATGATTTTGTCTGATGGCAATTCGCTAAAGCCGCATGATTTTCCTCAAATTTCTGGCATGGCCCCCGTTGTGATGCCAACGCCTAAATCTAATTTAGACGGTTTAGTTGAGACCACTCAAGCTTCAAATGCGAGCGACGACGCCGTTGCCGTTTTGGACCGCGAAGGCCATTTACGAACCTTAGAAGAGATTGAACGCGACCTCATTCAATTCGCGATTGGGAACTATTCTGGACACATGTCCGAAGTGGCCCGCCGCCTCGGCATTGGCCGCTCGACGCTTTACCGTAAAGTCAGAGAACATGAACTCGACGTCGATGACGTTCGCTCTGCATAAATTTATTTCGCTGGGACTAATCAAATGAAAACAAAATTATTCGCTTTAGGCAGTGTGGCCTTACTCGCTATGGCAACCGCTATTCCTGTAGCCGCCACACATAATCATGGTCTTCGCGGCATGTTCAAATATGAGCAAGGCCATGCGCAGCAGCAGAATTATGTTCCAGCGCAAAGCTGGCAAGCGAAACGCATTTCACAAAATCATGCCGCGCAAAACCAATATGCGGCTCCTGAATATGTGCAGGTCGCCTCTTATGAAACGACACCGTCACATGGTCTTCAACTACGGGGCCTTCAAGGTTTAAATGACAGACATGGCGTTCGCTATTCTCGTTCAGAGGCGAAAAAATTCGCGTCCCTGCATGACTTCGAAGCCGGCCCCATATCTGTTCGCACCAACCCTTATCACACGCGTGATATGCTCGATTGGCAAGAAAACACAACGGGCCGCACAATGACCCTTTTGGCCAATCGCGCGAATGGCGTTTTGAAAGAAAACTCGCTTTATATCGGCGCAGGATTTCAAGGTGGGTTTAAATACCAAAAGACAGATGTCCCTGGGCAATTCCCTATCCTCTCTCGTTTCCCATTCTTCTCTGATCGCACAGATGATGAGTCAGGGGTCTTTGCCATTGATAATGCCGCGCTTTCTTTCACCTCGACATTCGGTGACTGGACAACGCTTTATCTTCAGCCCGAATACTCTGAGACTGAGTATGGCCGTGATCAGGACGAGTTTCAGCTTCGCAAAGCCTTTATCGTCTTAGGCAATTTGGAGAAGACACCGTTCTACGCCGCCTTTGGTCGTAAGACCGTCGATTTTGGTAATTTTGATAGCTATAACGCGTTCACACAAAATGAAGGTCATCATTATTTCTGGACTGTTGTTGATCAGCCTGTACTGGAACTTGGTTATTATAAAAATGGTTTGAAGGCTTCTGCCTCTGCTTTTTCTGCCGGACGTCAGCTACGGGTTGGCCTTGCGGGTGAAGAAAATAATATCGGTAATTACGCGGCAAGCTTGGAGAAGGAATTCTTACTCGATCGCTTTGGCTTAGAAAAATCAGCCTTCACTATTGGCGGTGGTTATCTACACGATACAATTTACCGTGACAATTTCACGGCACATACATTCCAAGGCCGCTCTACTGGAACACCGCCTGCTAATTTAATTGAATATCGCAATAGCTTGGTGAATGGCTTTGCCGAATATAACAGCCCGTTCTTTGATGCGATGGTGGAATATACGACAACATTACGACCTTGGGCAGCGGCTATTCCGCAAACGCCAGACGGTGTGCCTTTCGCACAATATTTAATTGACCCTTTGGGATCGACCACCAGTTTTGATAATATCAACTTTGATGAAAAGCTAAGCGTGATTGTCGCCCAGGCCCGCATCAAGCCGATTATCAATGGCCGTGAACTCGCGATTGCTGCGAGCGGTTCTTGGGGGAATATCAGTGATGACTTCGGCAACCCC
Source organism: uncultured Algimonas sp. (assembly GCA_964352635.1). Taxonomy (GTDB): domain Bacteria; phylum Pseudomonadota; class Alphaproteobacteria; order Caulobacterales; family Maricaulaceae; genus Litorimonas. The sequence continues at coordinate 511 of CAYGSV010000231.1, read as the reverse complement.
GCTTTCGGAACCAGCTTCAAAGATAATCAGCAACATGCCTTTAGCGTTGAATATGCCATGAGCGATTATTTCGATTTTGGCGCAGAAGTTGTTTACAACAAAGGCTTCATCCCTTTCGTGGCACCTCAACTCGTCTCTAATGACGAGACCGAGGCGGTCGCTATTAATCTTGGGGTTAAAGCCCGCTTTTAAATTACCTAATATGTGTGGGGTAACAAAGAGGGCTGAGATTCATTCTCAGTCCTTTTTAATGGGTAAAACCTTGCGAGTTTTCGCTAAAATAAGAATTGCCTCTTGCCAAGAAAAGATATTTCCTGTTACCAAAGGAGAAATGACAGCGCTGTCAAATACGCGTTGCACCTTACTCACGGGGAATAAAATTGATGTTCACAGCACGAGACCGTCTCAAATTATTGTCTGGCGCCGCGACATTGGCCTTAACGGCCTGTGGCGGAGGTGCCGCAACAAGTGGCGGACAAGTCAGTGTTTCACCGCCTCCTCCCCCACCTCC
>CAYGSV010000230.1:0-4349 GCA_964352635.1 uncultured Algimonas sp. | reverse complement strand
TCGCCATCTTCCCGCTCATCACGGCTTGCCTCTCTCTTTACGGATATTTCGCTGATCCTAGCGAAGTTCAGGGCTTACTGAATAACGTCAATAGCGTCTTACCCGCAGATGCGTGGGAGATTTTGAACCGTCAAATTACGGCTGTCATTACAGCGCCTAATGCAGGGTTAGGCCTCGGTATTGCCATTGGTTTACTGATTGCACTCTGGTCGGCGGGGGCCGGTATTCGCGCCATTATGCGCGCCATGAACATCGCCTATGGAGAGCGTGAGACGCGTAACCTCGCAACATTTTATGCCATCGCAGCCTCTATGACATTATCCATGATAATCTTCGTCTGGGTCGCCCTCGCCATAATTATTGGTGTGCCAGCGGTCTTACATTTATTGAAATTAGATGATGCGATTAGTGCCTTTTCGCGCGCTTTACCTTGGGTCTTACTTGTATCCATGTTCGGCTTTGCGTCTGGCGTGCTTTACCGATTTGGGCCAAGTCGACGCCCCGCAAAGAAGCGCTGGGTCTTCCCCGGCATCGTTTTCACCACCCTGACTTGGCTTTTAATTTCCTTTGGGTTTTCAAAATTCGTGGGCGCCTTTGGGAATTACAACGCCATTTATGGCTCGCTTTCTGCGGTCATTATTTTGCTGATTTGGTTTTGGCTCACCGCCTTTACGGTTATTGTCGGGGCGGAATTAAATGCGGAAATGGAACGCCACACCACGGTTGATACAACGCGCGGCCCTGACCGCCCTTTGGGTGAACGCGGGGCGGCGATGGCAGATTATGTTCATAACGAATATGACGTGACTGACTACGCGCATTCTGGTTAAACAGCATCATGCGATTCATAAAAGCCAACTTTCCTGCCGATAAATCTGATGCGGTTATTGAGATTATAAACGCCGCCAATCCCATCGATTGGTCAATGGATAGTGGGTATGGCCGATATGAAAAGGCCGTCGAAATTGTGGTCGCCAAAGGACGCGGCCAAGACCTCGTCGATGATTTACAAAGTCTCTTATCCGCCTCTCCTGATTGGCGCGTCGTGGTCTTACCGATTGAGGCCACCCTGCCTCGCCCCGATGAAGATGTCGAAAAGGCCGAGGGCGAAGACGTCAAAAAAGCCAAGACGATAGCCCTGCGCGAAGAGCTTTACCAAAAAATCTCTGACGGGACGAAACTCAATTGGGATTTCGTTATCTTGACGGTGCTGTCCTCCATCGTCGCCGCGATAGGCCTAAATGGAGACAGTGTCGCCATTGTCATTGCTGCCATGGTCATTGCGCCCCTGCTCGGCCCTATCTTGGCGTTCGCTTTTGCGGCTGCGCTTGGTGATTTATCGCTGATGCGGAAAGCCACAAAAACCGCCTTGGTGGGTTTAGGGGTCGGGTTCGGCTTTGCCTTTGCCCTGACATTTTTCATGGATGTGAATTTAATCAGCAAAGAAATGGTCGATCGCACAGTGATTAACCCCGCGATTATAGCCCTCGCTTTGGCCTCTGGCGCTGCGGCGGCATTGTCACTTTCAACGGGTATTTCGTCGGCGCTGGTCGGTGTTATGGTGGCTGTGGCGCTCTTGCCGCCTTCCGTGGCTTCGGCCTTGTTTTTGGGCGCAGGGGAATATGACAAAGCCGCAGGCGCCGCGATTTTACTCGCCGTCAATGTGGTTTGCGCGATACTCTCGGCGCAATTAATTTTCGTCTATAAAGGCGTCCGCCCCCGCACATGGTCAAGCCAAGTCAAAGCCTCGCGAAGTGTGAAGATAAACGCCGCCGTCTGGATTGGGCTGTTAGCGGCGCTGGCCCTGTTGGCCTATCGGTTGAATTTGGGTGGGGTGGTTTAGTGCAATAGACTTTACGACACCCACATCAATGCAAAACCCTGATGAACCCATTTATTGTCAATTTTTTCAAGAAGTTCATAGCCCCCTTGGCCACACAAACCCCCACAGTAATCAGATTTATAGACGATCGCAGATCGGTTATCTTCTGAAAAACCCACGACTGAATACTGGGTATATGTTGGACGAATATCACTTCTAAATTTGGACAAATTTGCTTTCAACACCAATTGTTCAAAGCTTGCATCATGGTACAGCGGTGCAACTACATTTGAAAATTTACAACGCTTTATTGAATATATTTCACCAGAGAAAACATTTCCAAAAAAGCTTGATGTATCAAATTGCTTTTCTTCAAAAATTGGCATTTCATATTCTTCACCAGATAATTCAAAAACTTTTGTTTCGTACTCACCAGTCGCTACGAAAAACATACTGGGGGCAACATCAGAATCAGAAAATGGACTTTTTCTAGCAGGAATAGTTTTGGAGCCTAAGTAGACAGGGTATTGTTCAGAACCGCTATATTGTTCCAATTCATATTCCATTTTTTTAATGAGCACTTCGTATACGCCGCACATTTCAGAAGTCGGTTTATAGTACTGATACTTCTCTAACGATTGCCCTAAAATCAACCCGAGGACAAAAATCAAACAAACTGATACTATCGTTTTGAAGAATGATTTAATCATAAGTGTTACTTAGGAACGATAAAAGTTTATGCAATTTTTCTAAGCCACATTCGCGGGCTTTATCAAACCTTCGCCCTGCGCACGTCCAGAATTAACCGCCATATCGACTTCCCAAAATTCGAGGTCTTCACCACTGCGCCTATGCTCTAAAACACGCATTGGATTTGAGTCTGGGTCGAGCCACGCATCCCACTTTTCCATTGGCAACCGCACAGGCATGCGGTGATGTAGGTTTTTAATCAGGCCCGTCGCAGGCGTCGTGAGAATAGTGCAGGACAGCAGTTCTATGCCCTCTGCCACTCGCCATTTATCCCACAACCCAATCAGAGCGAACATATCATCATGGCTTTCGCGGATAAAATTCGGGATTTTGGGTTTTTCAACCCCGTCCCATTCATACCATCCACTTGTCGGGATAATGGCCCGCCGCCGTCTGAAAGGGGTACGAAAGCTGGCTTTCTCTGCCGCCGTTTCCAGACGCGCATTAAAAATGGGGCGGCCTTCGGGTGGTTCTTTGCGCCAATGCGGATGCAATCCCCACCGCATCGGCACGACCTTACGCTGTTTCTTCGCATCAAAAGCAATAGCGGGTATCACCATACCCGGGGAGATATTATAATTCGGCTTCCAAGACCAATCTTCTGTCAGGCTTTGTTTCGCCTTAAACCCCGCCCGAATTTCGTCCAAAGTCCCCGCTAATGTATGGCGTCCGCACATGAGACCCTATAAGCAGAAATCCATGGAATCGAAAACCCTAGACGTTCAAAAACCTGTCGATTGTGTAGGCGTGATCTGCTTTCGCGGCGATGACGTCTTGCTTATCCAACGTGGCAAAGCTCCGCGCAAAGGTGATTGGTCTATCCCTGGGGGGCGGATTGAAGCAGGCGAGACAGAACAAGACGCGGCACTCCGTGAATTAATGGAAGAGACCGCCATCACTGCCAAGCTCGGTCCAAAAGTCGCGACAATTCCTGCTAATTTTGAGGGCTTTAATTACATACTACATGATTATGTGGCGAGGTGGGAAAGCGGAGAGCCCGTGACAGGGGATGACGCCGGTAAAGCCATCTTCATGCCGCCCGAAAAGCTCGACGCGTTGGGCATGTGGCCAAAAACACGTGAAGTCATAGAGACCGCAAGGCAAGTACTCGAATCAGACGCACTGAAGTCCGACATAGCCAAGCCCGTGATTTCCGAGTAATCTTTAGATATGTGGCGGGTTTTGATCATATCATTTTGTCTCTTGGGTTTCACGCCATTGGTTAGCGTTGCTCAAGACGCTCAGCCTACGCAACTGACCGAAGCGGAAAAACGCCGCGAGGCCCTGAAAGCGCGTGAGAAAGCTGAACTCCGCATTGAGTCTGACATGGTAACCATGACCTCTTTGGTCGAGGCCCTATCAAAAAATTTAGGACAACTTCATTACCTCCGCACACTTTGTTTTGGGCCTGGCGATCAAAAATGGCGCGATTATGCGTCGCAAATGATGCAAATTGAAAGCCGCGGAGATGAAGAGGTGCAACGTAGCCTCATACGCGCCTTTAATGCGGGGTATTACGAAGAACGCACACGTCACGAAGTCTGCAGTAAAAATGTCAGTGTCGATGTGGCCGCTCTGTCTGAGAATGGACGGCATATTTCATCTATGCTCGGCGACCCTTATCGTGATTTTTAAATAGGGATTTTTAATAATGGCCATATCTCTCAAAACAGCCCTCACAGCTTATCGCGTTGCCCGTGTCTTGCCGATTGTCCCGTTAGCAATTGGGGCCGTGGCTATTGTCGGTTGCGCCAAGGTGGTGAGCGATGTGCGTAAA
>CAYGSV010000229.1:3449-4363 GCA_964352635.1 uncultured Algimonas sp. | reverse complement strand
TCAATCGCCTTATAGGGTAGAAAACGGTCTGTGATATAACGATGCGACAACTGCGCTGCGGATACGATGGCTGAATCCGCGATACGAATCCCATGGTGGACTTCATATTTTTCTTTAAGACCACGCAAAATAGAGACCGTATCTTCGACACTCGGTTCCGTTACAAAGACGGTCAGAAAACGACGCGCCAAAGCCGCGTCTTTTTCCAAATGCTTTCGGTATTCGTCCAATGTCGTCGCGCCCACACAGTGAAGCTCACCCCGAGCCAAAGCAGGTTTCAAAAGGTTAGCGGCATCCATAGCGCCGTCCCCTTTACCTGCGCCCACTAGCGTATGAATCTCATCAATAAAGAGAATGATTTCGCCATCCGCTTGCTCAATCTCTTTTAAAACCGCTTTGAGGCGTTCTTCAAATTCGCCGCGATATTTTGCGCCTGCAATCAACGCTCCCATATCAAGCGCAAGCAAGCGTTTATCACGAATAGATTCAGGCACATCACCCGAGACGATGCGGTTAGCAAGACCTTCGGCAATCGCGGTTTTACCAACGCCAGGCTCACCGATCAAAAGCGGATTATTCTTTGAGCGACGAGAGAGGACTTGCATCGTGCGACGAATTTCTTCGTCCCGTCCAATCACAGGGTCGAGCTTACCCGCCCGTGCGGCCTCCGTCAGATCCCGCGCATATTTCGAGAGAGCTTCATATTGATCTTCGGCGGAATCAGATGTCACAGGTCCATCGCTTTTGCGTACCGATTTGATAGCATCTTGCAACTCGGCTTTACCAACATTCGCCACGGATAGTGCCTCTTTCAACGCTTTGTCCGCGTTCAAAACAGTCGCTAATAAAAGCCGTTCAATTGTAACGAAAGCGTCACCCGCTGACTTCGCGGCTTTTTCTGCATTCGCAAACGT
>CAYGSV010000229.1:0-3439 GCA_964352635.1 uncultured Algimonas sp. | reverse complement strand
GCTTCTTGACTGAGAGACAGGCCAGAGCCACCTTGGACTTCGGGAAGCTTCGATAATTCTTTCTCGACGGCTGTTTCTAACGCCTCAACCGAGCCTCCCGCCATTTGCAAAAGGTTTTTTGGTAAGCCGCCTTTTTCTTGCAAAAGGGCAAACATAATATGCAAGGGCGTAATTTGCTGATGATCGCGCGTTAACGCTTCTGTTTGTGCGGCTTGTACGACCGCTCTACCGCGTTGTGTATAGGCTTGTATATCCATGACCTATCCTTTGTTTCTATACTCTATTCAGAGCAGACTATTCTTGTTCTTACAATATGTAGGATTTTATTCCTGCATCACAAGAGAGGTGAACAAAGAAATTGAGTCATAAAAAAACCCGACCAATGGCCGGGTTGATTATTCGAATAAGAGAGCGTTTACTCAGCTGCTTCTACCGTATCCGCATCTGGCGCAGATTTGCGCGATGGCGCACGACGACGACGCTTGGGTGCAGCTTCACCATCATTGTCCGAGGCTTCAACGACACCATCGTCTTTTTTAGCTTTTTTCTTTAATTTGACCTTTTTGGGCTTGTCGCCTTCTGGGATGACTTCTTCTAAGCCATCAGGTGTTTCAGAAGCCTTTTCCGCAACCTCATTTTCTTGACGGCGACGGTTGTTATTACGGCTTCGGATATTACGATTATTATCGCCGTCTTCACCATCTTCGCCAGTCTCGCCTCGTGCAGCGCGTTCGGCTTCTGCCTTTTCGCGCGCTTCCTGTTTGGCGGCTTCTTGTGCGTTCATCAAACGCAAGTAATGCTCGGCGTGCTGACGAAGGTTTTCAGCTTTAACACGGTTGCCCGAACTGGCCGCATCACGCGCCAATGTTGTATATTTTTCATAAATCGTGCTGGCATTACCACGGACTTTTACGTCAGGTCCATTACTATCCATGGACCGATTATGGTTGTTATTATTACGATTATTATTGTTGTTATTATTACGATTACGACCGCGCTGACGCTTCATGATCTTGTCCTATACGGATAATGTCCACCCACACACACAGCAATAGAGTTCATAAGAACGCATCTTGTTACAAGTGGGGCCTTTAGCGGGTGTCTTATCGAATCTTCTGACGAGACAAACATCGCCTTGCTGAAAGTTGGGTAGCAAAGTCAGAGCCATTGGCAAAGTCTTTTTTACTTTAAATTTTCAGTCGCGTGTGAATCTCTAATTTGCCCGCCTACACACCTTTCATTTCCACCCAAATCTTTGACTACAGCAACGTGTTTAAATTTGTAAGTTTCAAACATCGCCTTTACCATCTCACCTTGATCAAATCCAATTTCAACCCATAACCAACCCTCTGGTTTCAGGTGGTTTACCGCTCCCTGAAGAATAATGGGATAAGGTTTCAAGCCGTCCGCACCGCCACGCAGAGCGATATCTGGATCAAAATCGGTAACGTCCGGCGCTAAACTCTTCATCGCCTCATCTTTAATATAGGGTGGATTGGAGATTATGAGATCAAAGACGCCTTTAACGGGGGTGTACCAATCGCCCTCTGTAAGAACCAGTCGGCTAACTACGTTATGCCGCTCGGCATTTTGTCGGGCTATGGCAAGGGCTTTACGCGAAATATCAACCGCCTGCCCTTTAGTGGCCTCCAATTCGGACAGTAAGGTTACAATAATAGCCCCCGACCCAGTTCCCAAATCAAGAATATGAGGATCGGTTTTACCTTTAAGCCCCTCTAGGGCACATCTAATCAAAGTTTCCGTATCGCCACGCGGAGATAAGACATCTTTGGAAACATCAAAACGCCGACCATAAAATTCGCGCCACCCCAAAACATGATCAACAGGCTCACCCGATAAACGTCTATCGGCATAGGCTTTTATTTCATCAAATTGTTCTGGCGTTAGAAACTCTGTGCCTTTGGTGATGAAGTCTGTGAGTGAAAACCCTGTCACCGCCATGACCAAATCGCGCGCATCTTCTTCCGCTGCAACAAAACCTGCTTGCTTGAATTGCTCGGTTAAGAAACGCTTGGCCGACCGCGCATTAATGCCTGAATAAGGGCCAGAACGCGGTCTTTCTTCTAAAGGGGTCACCATGAAAAAGTTCTATCGTCTTAATTTAGAGCGCTGACAAGACATCAGATAAAAGTTTCAAATCAGACTCCCGTGACAGGCTATGGTCACCACCTTTCACCACCGTATAAGTCACATCCTCGCTCTCAACGACCTCTACAATCAAACGGCTATGGGCGGGCGGCACGACACTATCATCTGCGCCCTGTAAAATACGAATAGGGCAAGTCAAAGGAATAGTGTCATCCAGAATCTGACGCGCTTTCCCATCCTCCATCAACACTTTGGAATAAGCATAAGGCTCGTCATAGCCCGACGGTTCATAAACAATGCCTTCTGTTTCCAGAATTAGCTTTTGCGCTTCCGTCCATTTCGCGTAAGTCAATTTTTGCGTGAAATCAGGCGCGGGATTTATAAGGACAAGCGCCTCAACTTTATCTTTTCGCTCCATTGCTGCCAATAAACTCGCCCACCCGCCCATAGAGGAGCCAATAAGAACAACGCCGTCTTCACAAAACGCATCTATGATAGCCACAATATCAGAGGCCCAACGACTTATTGTGCCTTCTATAAAGTCGCCGTCGCTCATGCCATGCCCAAAATAGTCGAAACGGATAAAAGCTAGGCCCTGCGCTTTTGTCCACTCCTCGAGATACATCGCTTTGGAACCTTCCATGTCGGATTTCAGCCCGCCACACCATATAACCAATGGGCCTTCACCGTCCGTTTTTTTATACGCCAGACGCGTCCCGTCAGATAGCGTTAAAAAGTCTGGTGCGTTCGTCATCATTTCCCTTTATGGCTGTTACTATGCGTGAATCATCTTCCGATAACTCATTTATCACAAGTAAAACGCCTTTATGCGTTCTGCAAATTGTTCCGACCCTAGACGCAGGCGGCGCTACGCACTACGGTCGGCGCTGTTTAGGCATAGAAAAGCGACAATAGACGTGCAAATAGCCTTGAAAAAATAGCATAAAAGCCCCATATCCCTGCCGATTGAAATTATTTAGGAGATTCCTGCCATCGCTAGACGCCCACTCGCCGCTGCCCCTGCTAAAAAAATTAAGGGCCCGCGCATCAACCGGGACATTACCGCCACTTCTGTTTTGCTGATTACAGCCGAAGGAGAAAAGCGCGGAGTCGTACCAATTTCAGAAGCCTTAGCCAACGCCTCAGCCGCTGGACTCGATCTTGTCGAAGTCGCGCCTGGTGAAACACCTGTGTGTAAGGTTCTTGATTACGGCAAACTACGGTTTGAAAACCAAAAGAAAAAAGCGGCTAACCGCAAAAACCAACGCACCCAAACGCTCAAAGAAATCAAAATGCGCCCGAATATTGACGTGCATGATTATGGCGTGAA
>CAYGSV010000228.1:0-4363 GCA_964352635.1 uncultured Algimonas sp. | reverse complement strand
ATGAAGGGATGGAACGACTTGAGGCGTTTAAATTGGGCGGCGAGCGGATGTTCTGGCCCATCATCTGTTCGTCAGCGACAACATTAGCCGCCTTCTTACCGCTTCTGTTTTGGGACGATGTGACGGGTAAGTTCATGTCTTATTTCCCACGCACCATGATTTATGTGTTGTCTGCCTCGACCGTTATGGCGCTGATATTCTTGCCCGTACTCGGAGCAAAGATTGGCTTCCGCCCTAAGAAAAACATCAACGAAAATGCCGCCCTCTTGGCCGCGGGTGAAGGTGACCCTAGCCAGATTAAAGGCTTTACGGGTCTTTATGTCCGCCTCATCAAAGTGCTCGTGAAATACCCATTTGCTGTCCTAGCGGGGATGCTCGTTATGTTGTTTTTGATTGTGACGAGTTTTGTCAGCACTGTTACAGATGAAACTCATCCAAAGCCTGTTGAATTTTTCACGCAAAGCCCGTCTGACCAGCTCTTCATTCTCGCAAGAGCCCGCGGCAACACAACGCCAGCACAAGTTCTAGAAATTGGCAAAGACATTGAAGGTCGCATCCAAGACATTCCGGGCATTGAATCTGTCTATACTGTCGCCGGCAATGGCGCAGGCGGGGCTGGCGGAGGCGGTGGTGCACTCACAGGGCCGACGAATGTACCGTCTGATACTGTCGTCAAAGTCTATACAGAACTTCTCCCCTTCGATGAACGTCAGAGTGTGGCCGCAATTGTCAAAGCGCTAGAACAAGCCGTGACAGGTATTCCAGGTGTTATCACCGAAGTGACCGCCATCGACCAAGGCCCCCCCATCGGCAAAGACATCGGCATTCAGATCGCAACAGAGGATAAGGTTGCGCTGACACAAGCCACACAAATGGTACGAGAAAAATTCGCAACGGTTGATGGGATAATCGACATTGAAGATAGTCGTCCTCTTCCTGGCGTTGACTGGGAAATTGTCGTGGATCGTGCCGAAGCAGGCCGTCTTGGCCTTGATGTCAGTCGCATCGGTGCCGCCATTCAATTCGTCACAGAAGGCGCCCTTGTTGGGCAGTACCGCCCATTAGATGCTGAAGAAGAAGTCGATATTCGTGTCCGCTACCCTGCAGATGCACGTGACTTAGCCGCTCTAGATGGTTTGCGCATTCAGACCACTGCCGGGTCTTTGCCCTTGTCCTCTGTCGTAACCCGTGTCGCAAAACCGCGCCAAGATAAAATCGAACGTAGGGATCTTCTGCCGTTCTACATTGTGTCCGGAAATACAGCCGAAGATTATGCCACCAACATTCAAGTGCAAGCTTTACAAGAGTGGTTTGATAATGAAGCCGATTTGCCGTCGGGCGTGAAAGTCAAATTCCTAGGCCAGCAAGAAGAAAATGCGAGTGCGCTTGCCTTCTTCAAAGCGGCAGGTCTAGCTATTCTCTTTATGATGGGCGTTATTTTGCTCTTGCAATTTAACAGCTTCTATCACGTCTTCCTGACATTGAGCGCCGTTATACTCTCCGTCTTTGGTGTGCTTTTGGGGCTGACCTTCTATCCCTATATCTCAATGATTTTGACTTTAACGGGTGTGATTGCTTTGGCGGGAATCGTGGTGAACAATAATATCGTTTTGATCGACGCCTATCAGCGATTTACGGAATTAGGCTATAGCTCTGTCGATGCCGCTGTTCGCACGGCGGCTCAACGCCTCCGCCCTGTTTTCTTGACGACACTGACGACCGTCGTGGGTCTGATGCCTCTCATTTTGGGTTGGGGTGCGAATATCTTTACAGGTAATTTGGATTTCCGCGGAACCAGTACATCAGAAATCTGGGCGCCTATCTCATTCGTCGTGGCCAGCGGGCTTGGCTTTGCCACAATACTGACGCTTATCATAACACCTGTGTTGCTCTGTGCGCCCGCCATTATGTGGCGTCAATTAAAGTGGTTCTTTGGGTTTATCTGGAAATGTACTCTGTGGATTATTCAAAGAAAATGGCGACATAAAAACCAAATAGACGCCGCCGAATAACTACTCTTCTTCCGCTATCAAGGGATCGGCTTCAATAGGCGCAAAAATCACCGTACTTTGAAACCCACCGCCTAAAAGCTCGCGCCTGACCTGCCACCTAAATGGATCAAATACGACAAGAGGTTGATTGGATGAATTCGGCTGTGTTGGCCGTAGCAATTCAAAGGGTACTGACACATCAATAGGATCTAGGTCAGGGCGTATCAATTCAGCCCGCACATCATATTCCCCGCGTGGAAACCTTTTGCCTGTAATAAAATTCCAACGACCCTCTGCCCCAACGCGCGTTTCACCAATCAGCGTATCATTTGCATAGAGCCTAATCCTACCCGGCTCACTTGTTGTGCCAGAGAAAATCGCCCCGCCTGCATCATCATAATCAATTGGCCCCATTGTTAGAGGGCCATTTGTCGGACTGCCGCCAAAAGGTGACTTTACTATCCGTGTCGGCCCGCCAGGCGCACTGACCATCAAAAGTGTTGGAGGTGGCGGCGGCGTGATGTCTTCAAGAACAATCTCTTCGCTATCTGGCCCTTCTGCCCCATCAGGAAATTCATCAAAACTTGGTGGCTCAACCGCCTCTGTCTCAACAGGCATAACGATTCTGTAGATGGTTTCATCGCCCCTGATGGTCACGCCCGTCTCATTAAACAAAACGGCCTCTAGCACCATGGGGCGGCTGTCATCCGTTGATAATGTAACAGACCAGTCACCCGCTTCGTTGGACCGAATTTGGCGTATATTCTCTCCGCTATCTAAGATGATGATGACGCTATTGGGCTCGGCGGTTCCAGTCAGGCGTAATTTGCTTACGCCTGTCTCTTCAAACTCAATAATATCCGAAAACAATGTCGGCGTGACGCCCAAAGGCGCAGCCTCTTGTTCTGATGTGGGTGACGCGGTCGTTTCATCGCTGCCGTCTAGGCGAGACAATAGGTCAAGCATTTGAACTGTGACAATCAATGCGACCGCCAATAATAAACCACCAATGATTATCCATATAATTCGAGGTTTCATCGTTCCTGCGCCATAAATTTATTATCATACACATTGTATGAGAACAGACTCACGGCATAAGGGTGTCTGAAGCGAAAGCAAACTGAAAAACTGGATAGGGATATTAAGATGAGTAAATTAAAGGCCGTCAGTATTTGCGTTTTCTGTGGAGCCCGCCCAGGAAATGACACCAAACATTTGGCCCTCGCCGAAAAACTAGGCCAAGAAATTGCCGCGCGTGGGCATAGCCTCGTTTATGGCGGCGGCGGTCTCGGCCTCATGGGCACAGTCGCGAAATCAGCCTTTGATGCAGGCGCACAAGTTACAGGCATTATTCCGCATTTCCTGAAAGAAGCCGAGAAAATGCTCGAATGCGTCGATCATATTTACGTCGATAATATGCATGAGCGTAAAATTGAAATGTTCGAAAAATCAGATGCTTTTATTGTTCTCCCCGGCGGTATCGGAACGCTCGAAGAAGCGATTGAAGTTCTGTCTTGGCTGCGTCTGAACCTGCATCTGAAGCCCGTCATTTTCCTAAGCGATGCAGGCTATTGGGATAGCCTCATCGACACGTTAAATCACGTCGTCGATGAAGGTTTTGCAGGGGAAAGCATGAGAGACGACATCTTGTCCGCACATTCCGTCGAAGAAGCGTTCGATATTATGACAAAAGAAATTCTGACGCCCAGAGACCGCGAACCCCTCATGATGAAAGAGGGCGACCATATCGTGGCCTGCGCGTGAAACAAATAGCAGATGATAAATATCAAAAATATCTTAAAGCGGTTCTTAGCAAAGCCGAAAACAAACCTCAAATATACACCGCTAAAACCTGCAACTGCAGGGGAAATGCAACAGGCAAAGGAGACGTTGGATAAATCAGCAAAACTAGCTTCTTTTGGTGAGCTTGGTGGTTTTAGACCCAAAGATAAAAATGATCGTTTGACGAGCTGGTGGGGTGGTAATTTCCTAGGCTTAGAAAATGAACCTATCCCCATTTGTGAAGCCTCTGGAAAGACTATGTCTCCAGTCTTTCAAGTCCGTATTGATGAACTTCCCTTTGTGCCTAACGCCCTAAAGAATGTCGCCTTACTGACGCTTTGGTTTGATATGGAAACGGAACATATATGGGAAACGCAGAGCGGGGTTGGCTTTGTCATACGCACTTATGAAAGCCTCGACGGCCTTGTGCCGATTGGGCAAGGCTATAGAGAGCACCCAACATTTCCTACCTTTCCGATTAAGTGGCATGGTTTTGAAAAAGACCTGCCTGATTGGGAGAGCTTTACTGAGGAAATACCTCATGCTGTTTGCGCGAGTGATGAGTCTGAATGGTTCTTTGACCATATAGG
>CAYGSV010000227.1:0-4395 GCA_964352635.1 uncultured Algimonas sp. | reverse complement strand
GCATCATAGAGGATGACGCGTTGCTTGGTGTCGGTCTGTAGCTTATTAATTAACACCATTTGCGTGGCGGCTTGGTTCTGCAAGCTGTCCACCCAAGTTTTGCCTTTTTCAATATAACGCTCAAGCGTTTGAGACTCGGCCAATTTGACCTGCTCTTGCTGCGCAAGCTCGTTATAGGTTGCATTGACCTGCGCCAGTTGCGACTCAAGCTGAGCACGTTTCTTGGCATCCGTTTCAACAGAGAGCTTACCTTCAAGCTCAATGATTTGCGGGTCGAGGGCCAAAAGCTCACCTTTGATTTGCTCAAGCGCGGAAACAGCGGCTTCGCGATTATTCAGCGTTAGGCCCAAATTCGCTTGGACTTGGTCTTTGTGCATTTTCAACTGGTCGAGTTGTCCCTGCAACATTGTCTGAATGGTATTCGACTTAGAGATTAAGTCTTGCAGCTTGTCTTCGATGGACGCCGTACGAATACGCTCAGAGCGCAGGCTTTCAGCCCGTTGCTTAGAGAAGATACCGACAAATTTTTCCCAACCTGATCTATCGCGCATGGAATCAAAGTCTTTGGAGAAACCCGCCGTTACATCGTCTAGCCCTAAAATAAGCTCGGCAATGTTACCGTTCATGGCATCGGCATGGGCATGAACATCGTCCAAAGAGGCATTTTCGATATCGATTGTGATATCGGTGCCCATTTCCATTTTCTGGCGTGCGCTCTCTATCTGAGTTGATAAGGCACTAATTTTAGCTTGCGCTTCGGCGACTTCTTTTTTTGACTGCTCTATCTGAGCATCGAGATTGGACATCGTCCCCCCTTTCATAATTACACATCATTTTTGTCTACCCCTTACACATAGGCAAGATTGCAGTTTTTACAATCAAAAATGAGTCGAATTTTCGTCGGTATTATGGGGGTTTACGACGTTTTACCGTGGCGAACCACGGAAAAAGTTCTTACGCGAAAAAGGCAAGAAAAATGAAAATAATCGTCCCGAAACTCACCGCCAAGGCTGTTTGGCGACGAAACGCTCGCGCCATGAAGCCGACCATGATGCCGCCAAGCACAACACCGATAAGACCAATCGCCACTAGTTTTTGATACGTTTTGAACCATGTGGGGCCATGCCCTTTGTGAAGCTCGATTAACGTGCCTTGCAAATTGGGTGTTTTACGGGCCGCTGTCAGGCCATTTTCGGTCTGTTTCAGCTCCAAATAGGGCCGCGACGTAGGACGCAAATGTATCGTTGTTGCTCCGCGATTGCTGACATATTCGAATTTTTGCGCGATATTGGCAGACGCAAGAAGGGCGCGCACATCATCCTCAAGAGTCGCACTTTCGAAATTGAGAGTCGCACCTGCGGGCAGGGCGACAGGTGTCGATTTAAATTCGCCTTTATTCCCAATCAGATAAAGCCCACCTGAAATGGCAAGCATGATAAAGATAGGGGCCAGCAAACCTGCAAACCACAAATGGGCCGTAACAAATAAACGCCGTGTTTTGGGATCCGTCATAATAAACTCTAATTGCGAATTATTCTCAACTGGCGTTTAGCATTGGTTTTTCGTGAGGGCTAGAGAAAAATAATCTGTCTCTATAGCTATGACTTACTCGCCATAACCGCATCAATCAATCTGCAGGCGGCCTTGAATGCGTCGTCAACTGAGAGGTTGGATGTGTCCAGAAAATGTGCGTCATCAGCCGGTTTGAGGGGGGCCTCTTTGCGACCCATATCGCGGGCATCGCGTTCCATGAGTTGCGTTAAGACGGCTTTGACACCGATGTCTTCGCCATAACTCACTAATTCAGCTTGACGTCTGGCCGCCCGTATTTCTGGCTTCGCATCGACATAGAGTTTTACATCAGCATCAGGGCAGATAACGGTGCCAATATCCCGCCCGTCGAGCACAGCCCCTTTGGCGGCAAAATCACGTTGTAGTTCTAGTAGGGCCGCGCGAACAGGCGGATGCACCGCCACTTTAGAGGCTGCTGCGCCAATAGGGCCGCTTTTTAGATCTGGGTCAGAGAGCGCTTTATCAATATTACTGTCGCCTAAGGTAATTGCAGCTTTGGTGGCGTCATGGGTATCATCAGGGTCACCCGAGGCCTCTATCACACGCTTGGCCACAGCGCGGTACAGTTTGCCTGTATCGAGATAGGCGAGGCCGTAATGCGCCGCGAGGCGTTTTGCGAGTGTGCCTTTTCCAGACGCAAACGTGCCGTCGATTGCAATGGATGTGGGTTTGCGCGACGTCATAACGGCGCCTATGTTTCTATTTTGGCGCCGAGTGTGGCCATCAAATCAAAGAAGCTAGGAAAGCTCGTCGCAATCATAGAGGCATCATCAATGGTTATGGGGTTGGTTGCTCTTAGGCCCAAGACGAGGGCGCTCATGGCAATACGGTGGTCGTGATGCGTTATGACGGTTCCGCCACCCTCTGCGGCACGTCCACCATTGCCTGTGACGCTAAGGCCGTCGGGGCTCTCAACCACATTCACGCCATTTGCAGCGAGGAGGGCCGCCGTGGCGGCAATGCGGTCGCTTTCTTTGACGCGCAACTCACCAATCCCGTTCATGATGGTCGTGCCTGTCGCAAAAGCAGCAGCGACAGCCAGTATAGGATATTCATCAATCATCGAAGCGGCGCGGTGTTCAGGCACGGTTATGCCCACGAGTTTTGAGTGCTTGACGTGAATATCGGCAATGGTTTCTCCGCCTGATTTGCGGAAGTTATCTGCCCGCAGGAAAGCGCCCATATCATTCAGAGTTTCAAACAACCCTGTCCGTGTCGGGTTCATCATGACGTTCTCAACGATAATGTCCGAGCCTGGCGTAATGAGCGCGGCTACAATCGGGAAGGCCGCAGAAGACGGGTCGCCCGGGACATTGATGTTTGTGGCTTTCAGCTTGGCAGGGCCTGTGACACTAATATGGGTCGCGTCACCGCGTTTTTTACTCTCAATGGGCACACCAAAGGCTCGTAGCATATTTTCTGTATGATCACGGGTGAGTGTGTTTTCAATAACAGTCGTTTTCCCTTCGGTGTTCAAGCCCGCCAGTAAAATAGCGGATTTAACCTGCGCGGAGGCATGAGGAGGGGTAAACTCAATCGGTGAGAGGTCACCGTCACTAGAAAGCGTAATGGGGAGGCGTCCCGCTTCACCCGTCTCCGTTGTCCGTGCTTTGGCCGTGGCCCCCATTTGACGCAAAGGATCAAGAATACGGTTCATCGGGCGAGAGGATAAAGAGGCATCACCTGTAAATCGGGCTTTAACAGCATAACCCGCCGCCGCCCCCATAATAAGACGGACGCCTGTGCCAGCATTGCCGCAGTCGATGTCGCCCTCTGGACTTTGCAGGCCTTTGTCTCCGACACCCTCAACCAACCAAACGCCGTCTTTTTCTGTAACGCTCGCCCCTAAGGCACGCATCGCCCCGACCGTCGAAAGAATATCTGCTCCCGTCAAAAGTCCCTTAATCTCGGTCTTACCTTCGGCCATGGCGCCCAATATGATTGAGCGATGAGAGATGGACTTATCGCCTGGCGCTCTGACCGTGCCGCTTAGAGGCTCAGAGAGGAAGGATTTCGCGGGTGTTTGCGACGGTGACATATTCAGACCTGACATCCATTGACGGTTGACTTGATTAGCCGAGTCGCTAAGACGCGGATTGACCAGCGGGAAACGGGTTTTACATTGCCTAAATATCCACGCAACACAAAAATATTTTAGCGTATCGCCCAGAGTAATCTAAAGCGTTACGCGCCATTCGCAAAGGACGCGACAGCTATGGCAAAAAAGGTTGATCTCGGTACAAAACGTGTGTGCCCAGAATGTGAGGCAAAGTTTTACGACTTGGCCAAAGATCCAGCACTCTGTCCGATTTGCGCGACAGAAACGGCATGGGAGCAATTTATTGTGGCGCCTATCTTGCCGTCTTCTCAGCTCCCACCAGAGCCAAAAGACGATGACGACGATGAAGATGAGGATGCGGACGCTAAAGGCGAAGTCGATGAAGATGATATCGACGAAGAAGAAGAGGCCGCAAAAGAGCTAGAGCTCGACGGTGATGACGTCGCCGTTATCGGTGGTGCCAAAGGTGATGATGATCAGCCTGGTTATGACGGTGGATACTCTGAGGACGAAGACGAAGACGAAGATGCCGCCCTCGTTGCCGATGATGATGACAACGAGATGCCCCCGCCCGACGATGAAGATGACGACGACGCCGAAGAAATCGAAATTTAAGCGGTATTTGTCTTAGTAATTCTATCAAGACGGCAAAAGTCGTCTTGACCCTCTCGGCGTCGGAGATTAAACGGCGCGAATTCATTCCCGGATAGGGGCCTTAGCTCAGTTGGTAGAGCGCTTGCATGGCATGCAAGAGGTCAGGGGTT
>CAYGSV010000226.1:0-4425 GCA_964352635.1 uncultured Algimonas sp. | reverse complement strand
ATCTCAAAGAGAATGAGCGCAAAGAGCTTCTGTAGGTCTTTGAAGTTTGTAACATTACGAATGGGTTTTGTTACAACACGCTGCATAGACGCCTTGCGAATAATCTGACATATTCACCTTTGATTTTCGTCCTTTAGGTCTATCGCTCATGTCAAACGCGTCTGCTCCTTTCTCACTTGCCGGTAAAAAAGTCTGGGTTGCTGGACATCGCGGCATGGTAGGCTCTGCCCTTGTAAAGCGTTTGGAAAGCGAGAATCCGTCAGCGGTTTTGACAGTTTCGCGCGACGATTTAGACTTAACCGATAGCGCCGCAACAAAAGCTTGGATGCAGGCCCATAAACCCGATGTCATCATTATCGCGGCGGCTAAGGTTGGTGGAATTTACGCCAATAAAACTTACCCCGCCCAATTCATTTATCAGAACTTGATGATTGCCTGTAACATCATCCATGCGGCGTATGAATTGGGGGTGGAAAAGCTCCTCTATCTCGGCTCATCCTGTATTTATCCGCGCCAAGCCCATCAGCCTATCACAGAGCAAGCGCTTCTTACGGGCACGTTAGAGCCAACCAATGAGGCCTATGCGATTGCAAAAATTGCAGGAGTGAAGCTTTGTGAGTTTTACCGTCAAGAATATGGCTCAAATTTCATTGCGGCCATGCCGACTAACCTCTTTGGGCCGGGTGATAATTATCACCCACAAAATTCGCATGTGATTCCCGCCCTTATTCAAAAAGCGCATCAGGCCAAAGTGTCGAACGCTGACTCCATGGAAGTCTGGGGCACAGGGCAGGTGCGACGGGAGTTCATGCACGTCAATGATTGCGCCGATGGGTTGGTGCATGTGTTGAAACATTACTCAGGCCCGTCTCATATTAATATCGGAACAGGCAGCGACGTGTCCATTGCAGAGGTCGCACAAACCGTTGCGCAAACGGTGGGTTTTAAAGGCGATATGAAATTCGACACCTCTATGCCAGATGGAACGCCGCGTAAGTTAATGTCTTCAGATAAATTGAGCGCCCTTGGCTGGTCCCCACAAATTTCGCTCGAGGCGGGATTAAAAGATGCTTATGACTGGTATCTTGATAACATTGTTGCCGAAGACTAAGCCTCGCGCTTAAAATAATAAAAACAAATAATTCCGTCGGGTCTTTTTAAATGTCTAAATCTGAATTCATTGCGGCCAGTGATAGATTCACAGCATGGTGCAAAATGGCGCTTCCCTATTGGGCGGAGCAAGCGAAAGATCCTCGCGGGGGCTATGCGGAACATCTCTTGATGGATGGGACGCCCGATTATAATCATGTACGCCGTGTGCGGGTTCAATCTCGCCAAGCTTATGTTTATGCTCATGCGGCCTATCTGGGGTGGTATGAAGAGGCCAGGGCAGCGAGTGATCAAGCGTGGGATTTTGCGACAGGTGCGGGCAGTGGGGGTGGGGACTTTATCCCAACAAAGGCCAAAGGCTGCGCTCATCTGGTCGAAGGTGATGGGCGGATGCATAATGATATGCGTGATACCTACGCCCAAGCTTTCATTCTCTTATCAGGGGCGTGGCGTTACCGCGCGTTCAAAGACGCGGCCTCTCTGGCCAAAGCAGATGAGACGATTGCTTTCTTAGATGAAAATGTGAAAGCGGATAATGGAGGGTGGCTAGAAGCGCTACCCGCGCCAGACACGCCGCAACGTCGCCAAAACCCTCACATGCATTTATTTGAATCCTTTATCTCGCTCTATGACGCGACGCAGGACAACAAATACATCGAGCGCGCGCATGAAATGTATGCGCTATTTAAGAATCATTTCTTCGATCCCAAGACAGGCGTTTTGCTCGAATTTTTCAATCCTGATTGGTCACCAGAGGGCGATGGAGGGCCAACAGAGCCCGGTCACATGATGGAATGGGTGTGGATATTACAAGGCTATGCGCGTATTTCTGGGCGCGATGTTTCTGCTTACACAAAAGCGCTTTATGATAACGGCATCAAATATGGTTGGAATGATACGCTCAACCTCATTTGCGATGCTGTTAATATTGATGGCTCACCGCATAGCCCCACACTCCGAACTTGGCCACAGACGGAACTCCTAAAAGCCTCCGTCGCCCGCGCCAGCACAGAAGGCTCAGATGACATGTTCGCGCAAGCCACCAATGCAATTGAAGGTCTATTTAAATATTATCTCTCTGTTCCCATCGAAGGCGGTTGGGCCGATAAGCTCTCAGCCGATGGCGAGATCATATCCACCGTCATGCCAACCAGCACATTCTATCACCTCTTCTGTGCGGCGGCAGAAGCGGCGGCCTTGGCGGATAGTGTTCGGTAGTCGATTAATGTTTTTCTGCAAAAGCGGACTTTAATCATTGTCCTATATTGGGCGATTCTAAGGTGCTCGATTTATGTTAGTTTCGATTTCTGTGTGAGCTTTACCCAGCGGCTTGACCTTTTTTTGAACAGTGTGGCGGGCTGTTCGGATTGCTAAAATTGTTTTAATTTTTAGTTACAGAACGTGAACAGAAACTAAGGGAGGTCGAAGAGAGGTAACGTTTTCAGCTCAGTTTAGCTATGATAGTTTCGATCCGCCGCCGTTTACTTAGAGGAATGTTATCAGCCAATCGCCCCGATAAGATTTGGTGAAATTGTGAATGATCCCGGACATCTAAAGCGAGATAAACGCGTTCAGCATACATCGGCAACTGATTAACGGCTGATGTTTCCAGTCTGCTGAAAATATGGTCGACTGCTATCCTCGCGAAGTCTGGCTTAGTTAGCATTGTAATCAAGATTTGCATGGCTTGATCTTTGGCGATTACTGAGCCCTCATCAGCCGCTCTTAAAATCGCAAGCAAGTGCTTTGTAACGGAATCTGGAGCAATATCTACAATTGCCGCTAGCGCAGTTAGAGTGCCCCACACGACCCGATTGTTTTTACTTTGCAATAGGTCAATCAAGAGCTGAATGTGCGGCAGTAAAAGCTTTGGATCGCGTACACCAATCTCGTAGAGCACCTTTATCGCATCACCTTGAGCTTGCCTCTTTCCCGTGCTTGCGATTTGAGCAATCTGGGATATGCCTTTCGTGTCTTTCAACATCACAAGGTCATCTGCGAGTAGAATATTAGGCTCCTCGTCACGGCGGCCTTGAGCATGCGCAAGTCGGGTGCTTATATTATTCTCGATCATGCAGACCATCGATCCAGCTTGGGTATCCCCCTTGTAAATATCCACGCCATGACCCGTGGCATGCCTTTAAGTGATAGTTGTTCAACGCAATGTCCCTGCATTTCCTCTACCGAAAAATCGGGATGCAGAAATGCACCATTATTAAAACAGAGTGAACAATATTCATTGCTCTTTGTTCCATCGGCATTTGTTCCTCCGCCATTGACATCTTTGTTCAGTGGCATCCCGCAACTTTGACAGTTATTGCTCATCCTTGTTCCTTAGTTTTGGCGACTGGAAAATATATATCCAACTTAAACAAAACCATGGACTAAAGTCAACGGTTTTGTTATATGTGGGATATGAAGATAGGCGAGCTTTCCAAACAGTCTGGTCTAAGCAGGGACACGATTCGATTCTACGAGCGTCATAATCTGATCTCTTCTAAGCCAAGTTCGTCTGCAACGAATACATATAAAGATTATCCATCAGAGTGTATTGAACGTTTAGCCATGATCGGTGAGGCACAGGACGCAGGTTTCTCAATTAGTGAGTTGGTTGAGTTGATTGGTAATATGGAAAAGATGGCCTCGATATCATTTGAAGCCGACATATACCTACAGGCAAAAATTGATGAGATTGAGGTGCGTATTCAGCGCGCGCAACGATTCTCTAATCTATTGAAGCAAACGAAAAATGCGCTTAGTGTTACAAAGTCTGGCTCGGTCAATATTTCAGATTGGCGGTCGAGTAAGCTAAGTCGTAAATTTACAAGCCATTAAGTCAAAAGAGGCAAATTCTGCAACGGATACTCATAAGTTTATTAATCTGCTTAGGCGGGTGTTCGGCAGAGACGGTTTCAATAACTGACTCTGCTCTTTCATCCGTTTCTATGGTTGAAACTGAAGGCTGCACGACCGGGCCACTGACACAATTTGGGCGCTATCTCGGAGACTGGAATATTCAAGCCTGGCAATTGTCTCAGGACGGCAAGACATGGACCGAACAAGCAGGCGCGCGGTGGAATTTTACCTGTGTCGGAAATGGTGTCGCTATTCAAGACTTCTGGATGCCGAACTCAGGGGGAGTTGGAACCAATCTCAGGATTTATGACTCAAAAACAGAAAGCTGGGATATTGCCTGGACAGAAACTGGGTCGTCTGGATTATCGCATATTACTGCCCAAGAGTATGCGAGGGGTAATATCTTGATGCATTACAAAACACCTATAAAAACTCCGCCACAACGTATTACATTTATGC
>CAYGSV010000225.1:0-4450 GCA_964352635.1 uncultured Algimonas sp. | reverse complement strand
ATATTACCAGATTGGATTACGCGAAACGCCCCACAAGATACTGACACCCGTAAACGCCTCAGCCCGTCACATTTATTGGCAGAGGCTGATGGGGAAATACCCAAACCCATTCTAGAGACGGGTCTTACGCCCATGATGCGCGGGACATTAATCCATAAGCTCTTAGAAATTTTACCAGACGTTGCGCCTGCCCAAAGAGAAGAAAAAGCTCGCGCCATTGTGAAAGGGTTTGCGGACATAGACCCCGTGGATGAAACGAATATAATATCAGAGGTGTTCAAAACCTTAGAAGCAGATAACTTTGCTTTCCTTTGGGAAGAAGGCAGTGAGGCTGAAGTTAATTTGGCGGGACAAATTCATGATCTGTCTGATACCGTCGATTTCAGTGCACAGATTGACAGACTTTGTATTCAAGATGACCGGGTCGTTATCGTCGATTATAAATCCAACAAAGACGTGCCGCAGAGCGAAGATGATTTAGACGTGGTGTATTGGGGGCAGATGGCGGCCTATCGCGCGCTCGTGCAACAGGCCTATTCTGATAAGATGGTTGAGTGCGCTTTATTATGGACGCGCACGACTGAAATTATGTGGCTCCCATCACATAAACTTGACGATGCCTTGACGACCATTGCCGCGCTTCCTACTTTTGGAGCAGACACAGATTCTAAAAGCCTATAGGAGCCAATCATGGCCACAGTAAAAGTATCAGATGCCAGCTTTAAAGCCGACGTTATTGAGTCCGATCAGCCCGTTTTGGTTGATTTTTGGGCGGAATGGTGCGGTCCTTGTAAGCAAATCGGACCAGCACTCGAGCAAATTTCCGAGGATATGGAAGGTCAAATCAAGATCGCCAAAGTCAATATTGACGATGATCCAGAAACCCCAGCAAAATTCCACGTTCGCGGCATTCCAACGCTTATGATTTTCAAAGGCGGTCAAGTTGTCGCGACAAAAGTCGGCGCAATGACAAAAACAAAGCTACAAGAATGGGTTGCTGAACACGCGTAAGCGTTTCGCTCCAAACTTGATGACTATGAGCCTTCGGCAAAGCTGGAGGCTTTTTTGTTAGTAGCCCTAGCCTTTCAGCACTTCGCCCGCCAAATAAAGCGAGCCGCAGATGAGAATACGCGGTGGGATGATGGGGTGGTCTGTTGTCTCGCGTGATAAAGCTTCGCCGAGATTAATCGCCTTTTGAACAGCGTTTGTGATGTTGCCAGACACAAAGCCGAGCATATTGCGGGCCATGGCGAGTTCTTTGAGCGTTTCGGGCGCGAGGGATTCGTGGTCGGGAATGCTGACGCCAATCACGGCGCTGGCGAGGCCTTCAAACGCGTCTAAAAATCCGCCGATGTCTTTATTCGCAAGAATACCTGTAATCAGGATAAGCGGCCGTTCCGTTGTCTGTTCCAGTTCCGCCATAGCATTGGCGACAGCGCGTGCCGCATGAGGGTTATGTCCGCCATCGAGCCATAATTCCGCGCCAGCCTCTTGTGCCATCTCCGCGTAAAGCCCTTTGGTCAGGCTTTGTAAGCGGGCAGGCCAGACGGCGTTTTGCAAGCCCGCCGCTATGGCCTCATTCGACCAGCCCATATGTTTGGCCACGGCCACGGCGAGCCCTGCATTGAGAATTTGATGCTCTCCACGCAAAGCCGGCAAAGGCAAGTCGAGCATTTCTTCGCCCATCTCGCCATATTGCTCAAACACCATGCGCCCGTGTTGGCGGAAGGCGCGGTAATCCTGGCCCCAAAATTTTGCTTCAGCCCGAGTTTTTTGCGCTTCTGCGTCCAGCACCGCGTTGACGAGGTCTTGCTGATAGCCACAAAAAACGGGGGCATGCGGTTTCATAATGCCCGCTTTTTCACGCGCTATCCCGGCGAGGTCACGGCCCAAAAATTCGGCATGATCAATGTCGATGGCCGTTATCGCACAACAGGCGGGGGTGATAACATTGGTGGCATCAAAGCGCCCACCAAGCCCAACTTCGATGAGGGCGACATCAGCGGCGTGTTCTGAAAACGCCAAATAAGCCGCCGCTGTGGTCGCTTCGAAAAATGAAAGAGGCGCACCGCCATTGGCGTCTCTGACGCGTTGCAAAACATCAATCAGCGTGTTGTCTGATATTTCCTCGCCCGCAATGACAATGCGCTCTCTGAAATGAACCAAATGCGGCGAGGTATAAACATGGGCTTTTAGCCCTGAGGCTTCGGCGATAGCGCGGAGGTTCGCAATGGTCGAGCCTTTGCCATTCGTCCCCGCCACATGGATGATGGGCGGCATATTTTGTTCGGGATTGCCGAGCTTGTCTAAGACAGATTGAATGCGCCCCAAACCCAAATCAATTTTGCGCGGATGCAGCGACCGCAATGTCGCGAGCGCCTGCTTTAATGTCTCTGTCATGCTAGGCAGGTTCGGCGGTAGTAGGCTCAGTTACTGAGGCAGATGTTTTAATCTCAGCTTTCATCAAAACAGCGAGGATTTGGCTGAGGGTTTGACGCAAATCTTTGCGGTGCACCACACGGTCAATCATGCCTTTTTCTTCGAGATATTCTGCGCGTTGGAAACCTTCGGGCAGTTTCTCTCGGATTGTATCTTCAATTACACGCGGCCCCGCAAAACAAATGAGGGCACCCGGTTCGGCCAAATGCACATCGCCTAACATTGCATAGCTCGCCGTGACGCCGCCCGTGGTCGGGTCACAGAGAACCACAATATAAGGCAGGTTATTTTCGCGTAGTTCCTGCACAGCAATGGTCGTGCGCGGCATTTGCATTAGTGAGAGCGCGCCTTCCTGCATCCGCGCGCCACCCGCTGCGGTAAAGACGACGAGGGGGAGTTTATGTTCAACCGCATATTGCGCGGCGGTGATGAGGCCTTCACCTGCAGCCATCCCGAGCGAACCGCCCATGAAGGCAAAATTTTGTACGAGGACGACGGTTCGAATGCCGTTGATAGTGCCGACACCAATACTCATCGCGTCATCATCGCCTGTCTTGGCGCGCGCTTTTTTAAGGCGGTCTGTGTATTTTTGGTCGTCTTTGAATTTCAGGGGATCTTTCACGACCTTTGGCACCGCAACGGTCTCATAGTCCTCGTCGTCAAACGTATAATCCATACGGAGTTTCGGTCCAATACGCATGTGATGACCAGCGGGCGTTACATGCAAAAGCCCCGGCATATCGGCAGAGAAAACCATCTCCCCCGATTTCGGACATTTTATCCAAAGATTATCGGGCGTATCCTTTTTTGAAAAAATGGATTTAACGCCAGGGGGAGTAAGTTTTGTGAGCCAGTTCATACGCGTCTTTTGCCCTGATTTCGATTGGGGCGCAAGCGATGTGGGTGTGTTAGTGGTGAAGGTTGGGAGTTTTTTGGTTCCACCAAGCGGGGGAGGTTATCAGAAGTGAAATTGTGGCATTTCAATGTTACTATGTAATTAGTGATAAACGATTATAGATGTTTTTAGCGCAATATCTATTCTAGATAATATAGGGCTAGAGTTACGAGCTAATGATGACTTAGGAAATAATCTTCGGGAATGGACAAGAGGCCAAGGTAACTGATGATCAAAAAAGTTCGACATGTAAATAAAGACGGATATCGGCATTACCGTTCAGATAGCGACACGCTCAAACAGGAAATATCTACCGGGTACTTTTATAGCGGTTTAGGCTTTTATGAAATGCTTAAAGACGGGCTTTCGTTACCAGAATTAAATACAATTGCTTCAAAACATAAAAAAGTTCAAGATTTTAGACTTTACGTCCCAGGCACTATCGTAGCGAGTTCCACAGTGCCTGATGATGTTTTGAAGATTCTCTCAAAAACATGTCATCAAACGATGGCTTATGTGAAAGATGAAGATCCCCTTAAAGTTTTTTTACCGAAAACATTTTACGATGCGTTTGACTATGCAGAGTCGACTTATGATGCATTTGAACATTCTGGTGCATTACATAATATTCGGAAGTATGTTGTAAAAGAAAATAAAATTGGTGATGCTCCTTTATTCCGTTTATTGAGTAAAGGAATGGATAGAGCAGTCATGCAGCCGATGTTTGCCTCTGAAGAGTTTTATGAGCTTTACAAAAGTCATAACCTAACTGGGTTGTCATTTTCAGACGTTTTGCTTTCTTAGCATAAGGCATCATTTTCTCTGCGTTACGGAAACGGTATCCACCCAAACCTCTGGCGGGTTTTATAATGGAACAATAGTGAACTCAAATGTTGGTAGGTAGTGTTGTTAAGAGTCGCTATCTAATTTTATTTCGCCCTCCTTTAGTATATTCAAAATTTCAGTTCTGTCGCACTTTTCAACTTTTTAATCCACACTTTCTCATTCCGTGCCATATTCAAACTGTTCTTTTGGACACGGACAGGTGAGACGTCGCTTACTGGTTCAAGAGACAGCGGGACTGAGCATCTGTGTTGTGCAAATCGCATTCGCGAA
>CAYGSV010000224.1:0-4482 GCA_964352635.1 uncultured Algimonas sp. | reverse complement strand
GCTTTAAACAACATGGCGAGTCTCCACTTCTATTCTGTTTCGTGGAAGATCGCGCATGGGCAATCGCGTGGTGAGGCAGTTTTGAAACTGATGCCAGTAACTTTCAGGTATGGTTTCAAGGTTGCCAGCGGTATCGGATTTGAGCTTATCCAAGAGTTTCAAACTGCGTTTGACTTCCTTACTCCCGGAAGCGGAGACTAAGAGTTTAACCGCAGGCGATACACCGGGAACAGGTGTCAGAAGGTTTACTGAACCCGTTTTGACAATGAATAAACGCCAGTCTTGCGTGCCGTATTCATTAGCGCGCCAACGGATATAGCCAAATATACGGCCTGCATCAAAGGTGGCCAAACGCCTAAATTTATCAAGTTTTATAAATTCGCTCGGCTCACCAAAGAGCAGACGGTGATTGATAATATCCTTCACAAAGTGGATTTGAACATGGGTTAACATGGTCATATTTTTTCAGTTTGACTTAATGACCATGCCTTCAGGTCATCTTCATGATAACAAACGACGCCGCCATGACGCCGGAAATCCGGCCCTGTTTTATCAACGCGGTGCCGCTCCAAACTGCGAGAACATATTCTTAAATAGCGTGCGGCCTCTATGGGTAAATAGAACGGGCTATGAGTCGTGGGCAACACGATTATCCGTTTATTCTCGTAACCTTCTACCTGCGTTTCCATTACCAACCTCGCCCATCCAATTCATGCTGGCCCGTCCTTAAGGCGTGTTCCAACATTTCGAATCAATGGGTGCATTTTTTTTTAGGCTTGTGAAGGTTAAATCGGATGATTGCTAAAATTACCCCCCTAAAAGGGGTGCAAAATAGCTCTATTGTTTGTCCAAAATATCCAAATAATCCCCGTAAATATAGGCATTTGCGCGGATTACGGCATTGCGGGCATTTTGTTTATAATTTTCTATATTTTTGGGGTTTTTTGCTATGAAATCAGGGCCGTAAATCGCAATTGCCATGTCCTTTTGCGTCGCTCCGACTGTCGATAGGTCATAAGCAATCATCGCTCTTTGGTGACTAGCTAATCTAGCGGGCACATGAAGGGGTGTATCAAGGGCTATAGAGCCATTATAAATTCCATAGATTTGACCCTGTGTTTTGAGCCGCCGATCATAGTTTTCAACCCTATTATTCTCGAATCCAATATAGGCATTTGGGTCGATTTCAGACAGTCCATCACACTGCAATTGGAACCAAAAGTTCTCTCCCATTAGACGAATATGATAGGTGCCATTGGCATCTAAAAAATGGGTCTGACGGGCCGGAAATTTCGAGAGTTGAAAGGGCTTATCGCGGCGGTCAACCTCATGGCGAGGTATGACATGAAATCGCACAGCAGATTTCATAACGTCAGGATGCCACATGGCCTGTCCTAAACCTGCACCCAATTCGGGGTCGGCAGGAAATAAAAGCCCCATTTTTTTAGCGCTCGGATATCCCTGCGAGGCGATAATTAAAGGCGTATTATCGCCAATCATATGCGTTTCTAATCCCTTATTTTTAAGGGATTTATAGTAACTGATATAGTCAGGATTGCGTCGCAAAACCTCCCACGTCCATGACGCGTAAGCCAGCCAAGAAGTGGTGTTATGTATATGATTCGCCGCCACATTTATTACTAGCACCTCTTGGGTTGCAACCCAAGAAATTATGCACTTAAAGATAGCAAAAAACGACATGAAAAAACCCGCCTAATCACGATGATTAAGCGGGTCAGCCTGCGGGGATTTAACCTAGCTACGCGGGTTCCAAATCAGGGCGAAAGTCTTATCTTTCACGCCCTTGCGCTGGCCGAGATTGGCCCAAAGAATAATAGGCTTTACGAGCGCTAATATTGGGATGCTCAAAGGACGCGGCCACATATTCCTTTCCTGACGTTTCACCCGTCATATTCCAGGCCGCGCCCACTTCGCCCATTGTGTCGCCGAAGATGACGAAATCAGGCTCTTGGGATTTAGGGTCGCGGGCTTCATTCTGAACCAAGCGGATGCGCTCATTCACACCCATAGCCAGAAGGCCCTCATAGTTACCGTCTTCGAGTAGCTTTACGTTTCCAATAGATTTTGACATTGGTAGTCTCCATGTGTTTGTCGCGAAGGGGCCAATCCCCTTGCTGACACCCAGTGAAAAGCAGGTAGATAGAGAGCCGTCACGCCTTCCATAAAACAAACATAATGCAGGCCAAACGCCCTAGCGTTTGCACCCGTAAAAGACGCTAATTTGTTTCGCGATGAATTTGTGATTTCGTAGAAATCACAGAGAGGAAATTAGTGGCTTTGGAGGGTTGATGGGGCTCTAGCTGTCTGCTTCACGTCTAAGGGGGCAGAAAGGGTATTGGTCGCTTTGCGTCAAATACATGGTTTTTAAGACGCCTTACCCAATGATCAAAACCTATTGGAAACGTAAAGCCCTTGAAGGCGATAACTATGAGGGTCTTCGACGCTTTGGGTGGGAATGAGCGCTCCTGCTTGGCTTTAGAATGAAGCCCGCGATTCTAAATCTCATGGGCCTGATAAAGCCATCTTTGGCGGCACAATGGGCGAAGTGGGCGCGGCCCTCTAATATGACGGGTGAAACGTCAGGAAAGGAATATGTGGCCGCGTCCTTTGAGCATCCCAATATTAGCGCTCGTAAAGCCTATTATTCTTTGGGCCAATCTCGGCCAGCGCAAGGGCGTGAAAGATAAGACTTTCGCCCTGATTTGGAACCCGCGTAGCTAGGTTAAATCCCCGCAGGCTGACCCGCTTAATCATCGTGATTAGGCGGGTTTATTCAGGTCGTTCTTATTGCTCCTTAAGCCAAATTCGCCTACACATTCGAGGCGATTTGCAAAATCAAGTCGCGGGGACTGCTAACCCCAAATGAATTAGAGACGGCCATCACAGGTGCGTTTGGTATTTCTGCGCTTCCGAGAGATGTCCGGTCGGCGTGGAAATGTCCAATGGCTTCGGCCTAAATACCGCGCACAGGTATCTCTGATTCTCTGTCTTAGCAGCGTCCGGCTTTATGGATGACATTTGACAATATGAGAGAAATCAAATGGCGATATTCAATTTAATATGCCTGAGCGAAGCGAAGTCATTTCTTGTAAAGGCTTGCTATTTTTTCAGAAATAGGATTTTTGAACTAAAAGCCAATGCTTCTATAGAAGGATAACCCGCATGGCGCAGGACACAAAATACACAAAGAAACTGTTTTTACAGTTACAATCAAACGGGGCGATTTCCCTTGATACCGAATATATGTGGGATGGATGCGATACGCCTGAAATAGACCCCGAAATACATTTAGCGCCAGTTCCTCTACAGAAACTGGCGCAATTACTCTCCAACCTATATCTCGCGACAGCGGAAAAAGGTGACGCAGAGACTTTAAAAAAGACCCTGCATGAGATTAATGCCAGCGGCGTTATTATCGAAAATGCCATCAAAGAAATTGAGGCAAAATTTTCTATTTAGGCCATCACTTTACCATGTGATGGCCTAACATAATTTAAATTTATACTTTTGCTTTCCTCATAGTCCCTATACCAATCATTGCGGACGCAAGACCAAAAGAGCCAAACAAAATCATATATATCAAAGCGGCGATTAGAACTGCATCACCTTGCGTGGTCTTCAGAGCCGCCATCGTCATCACAATACCAAGACCTAATCCAATTGAAATCAAGACGCTCTTAGGAATATGTCTTGCTTTACGGGTCTCGAGTCCGATTAGGATCATAAATATGAGGAGTTGAATGAACATCACGCCTAAAATGATGTTTAGTGCTAATTCTGTATTTTGAAATTTGTATATCCACACATAAATTACAACCGACGGAGTCATCGTTAAGAGTCCTAGCTTTGATGAAATCCTGCCTTTTTGCAGTTCGTCTGCAAGTAGTTTTCCGAATTGATTTATTAGACTATCTGGCTTCATGTGTTTCTCCATTTTTGAGAAGGGAACATTCCCACCTCCAGTATTTATATATATTAAAACCACCGCACTCGAAAGCACGGTGGCGGAATTACCTGTGCGGATGGAGACAACCGCGCCAGATATAAGCCGTGGTTTAGGCGGCTATTTTGGTGTCTAGCTTAACGGTTGCCATCATTATTTTTGACACTGCCGCGTCCGCACTAGCGGGCGGGCAAGTGGTTTTATCAAGATAATGAGCCGCAGGGATTTGCATCCACCGTGGACGCCAATCAGGATTAGCCTCCGCGCCGTGCCCCGCAATACGGTTACGGATAATTTGCTTTTGCGCTTTCCCCGTATCGGTCAAATGGGCGTCCGCTGTTGATTTCCCTGCAATGTCTTTGACCATTGCATTGATAACTTTCTTATCGCGCAAGATATCAAAGAACGCCTCGTCTGGCTCCCACATTGCGGCCAAGTCAACAGGCACGGCATAGGTGAGTGCTTCGACAACAGGCTCGTCGGCTTGTAAGCTCTCGGCCATTGCAAAAGCCATAATC
>CAYGSV010000223.1:0-4498 GCA_964352635.1 uncultured Algimonas sp. | reverse complement strand
CACTCCGTCTCAAACCCGCCATATTGATAAAAAACACAATAAGCGGGAAACGAAGATGGTCAGAATAAATCCGACAGCAACGCTGAGCTCCAAATCTGACTCAGCCGAGAACATTAGCAAAATTCACACCTCGCAACGTGCCGCATTTGACCGAGAACCTTACCCGTCTTGGGAAAGCCGCAAAGCCAATATCATCAAATTGCGGGATGCGATTTTGGGGCATGAAGAGGCTTTTGTAAAAGCGATCTCGGATGACTTCGGCCACCGTGCGGCCGAAGATACCATCATTGCTGAATTTCTTGTGATACAAGGCGGGTTTTCTCACGCGTTGAAACATACGCCAAAGTGGATGAAAACACGCAAAGCCCCAACGGCCCTGCAATATAAGCCTGGCTCTAACAAAATCGTCCCGCAACCCCTCGGCGTTGTCGGTATCATCAGCCCGTGGAATTATCCGCTTCAACTCGCCATCATGCCGCTGATTGGGGCTTTGGGCGCGGGCAATCGGGCGATGATTAAACCCAGCGAATATACGCCGAATATGTCGGCTTTGCTCAAGCAAGTCATCAGCGAGGTTTTCTCGGATGAGGAGATTTATGTCGCGACGGGCGGCGTTGATATTGCAAGTGCGTTTTCCGCCCTGCCCTTTAATCATTTGGTCTTTACAGGGTCGACCAGTGTTGGCCGCATCGTCGCACAAGCGGCGGCTAAAAACCTGACGCCGGTCACTCTTGAACTCGGCGGAAAGTCGCCCGTGATAGTCGATGACAGTGCCGTTTTGGATCGCGTTATTCCGCGCATGGTCAATGCGAAATTGCTCAATGCAGGACAAACCTGTGTCGCCCCCGATTATGTTTTGATGCCGCAAACAAAAATTAATGCATTTTCCGAAGCCGTTCTGAAACAAGCCGAAACCATGTATCCAACTTTCGCGGGCAATGATGATTACACCTCTATCATCGCCGATGCCCATTATGCGCGCTTGCAAGACCTGTTGGAAGACGCCGAGAGTAAAGGTGCGAAAATCCAAACGGCGGGGGATGATAATAAACAACAACTTGCCAAAGAACGGCGGGTTCCTTTGACGGTCGTGACCGACACAACGCCCGATATGAAAATCATGCAGGAAGAAATCTTCGGCCCGCTCTTGCCGATTCTGGCGTCCGAGACTTTGGACGATAGCTTGCAATATATTCAAAGCCATGACCGCCCCCTCGCGCTTTATTGGTTTGGCGAAGACAAAGCGAAACGCGAAAAAGTACTTCGCGAAAGTCATTCTGGCGGCGTGAGCATTAATGAATGTGCCTGGCATGTCGTCCAAGAAGACATCCCCTTTGGCGGCGTTGGTCCATCGGGCATGGGGGCTTATCACGGCGAAGCGGGGTTTGAGAGTTTCTCTCACATGAAAGGTGTTTTCACACAAAGCCGTTTCAGCCAAGGCAGCAAACTCCACCCGCCCTATACGGATAAAACGCATGGCATGATTAAGCTGATGAAGAAATTCCTCTAATGGACACCGCCTTTGATTATGTGATTGTCGGCGCGGGATCATCGGGCGCGACCTTGGCCAATCGACTCTCTGAAGATAAAAATGTTTCGGTCTGCGTGATTGAAGCGGGGCCTAGTCATAAGCATTTTTCTGTCACCGTGCCCGCTATGGGCTTGGTGACGATGCTGACGAAAAAGCGAAATTGGGCGTTTAATACTGTGCCGCAAAAGGGGTTGAATAATCGCGAATGTTTTCAACCACGCGGTAAAATGCTGGGTGGATCGTCAGGATCTAATGCCATGATTTATATTCGCGGCCACAAAGCCGATTATGATAATTGGGCCGACATGGGGAATAGGGGTTGGAGTTACGATGACGTCTTGCCTTATTTCAAAAAATCTCAAAACCGCGAAGCCGGCGCCAATGAGTATCACGGACAAGGCGGGCCATTGAATGTTGCGCCTCTGGCCGATCCGGGGTCGATAAATGAGATATTCTTTGAGGCCTGCGACCAATTGCAAATTCCGCGTAATGATGATTTCAACGGCGCGACCCAAGAAGGCGTTGGGCTTTTTGAGGTTACGCAAAAGAACGGTGAAAGATGGTCGACCGCGCGGGCTTTCCTTGACCCCGTAATGGACCGAGATAACTTGACGGTTATTAGCGAAACGCATGTTGAAAAAATCTTGATTAAAGACGGGCGTGCGACAGGCCTCGCGATTTCGACCAAAGGTCAAAAGCGCAATATCACGACACGGCGCGAGGTTATTTTGAGCGCGGGCGCGTTCGGCTCTCCGCAGCTTTTGATGCTGTCCGGCATTGGCGCGAAAGAGAAACTTACGCCGCACGGGATAGAGCCCCTTCATGATTTGCCGGGTGTGGGCGAAAACCTGCAAGATCATCTGGATTATACCCTGACCTATGATGGATCGGTCAAAGATAATTTCAGCGTCTCTTGGCGCGGGATATTTAATTTCCCAAAAGCCATTTGGAAATATCGGCGCGAGCGCAAAGGTGTTTTGACCTCTAATTATGCCGAGTCGGGTGGGTTTATTTATGCGGATCGCAATGAGCCCTCGCCTGATTTGCAATTCCATATGATACGCGGGATTGTCGACGATCATGGACGTAAACTTCATTGGAGCAATGGCTACACGCTGCATATCTGTATCTTGCGCCCCAAAAGCCGAGGCCGTATCACGCTCTCTTCGGCAGATCCAAAAGCGGCCCCTTTGATTGACCCCGCTTACCTCGTGGATGAACGCGATATGGATAAACTTTATAAGGCGGCCCGTATTGCTCAGTCGGTTATGCAAGCCCCCGCTTTTGACCCCGTACGCGGCAAGCCCATTTATGATTGCGACGCCGAGGACGAAGCCACGCTGAAGGAAGACATTCGCAATCATTCTGATACGGTGTATCATCCCGTTGGCACTTGCAGCATGGGCCAAGATGATAGCGCCGTTGTCGATGCGCGTTTAAGGGTGCATGGCATAAAAGGCCTCCGCGTGATTGACGCCTCCATCATGCCGCAAATCGTATCTGGCAACACCAATGCACCGTGCATTATGATTGCTGAAAAAGGCGCGGATATGATTAAAGAAGATTGGGCGACAGCTTAACTGCACTTCACTTTTTCAGGCTACAACAAAGCCCTTGTTTTTATGGTTTCTACAAGCGCCTCTAACGTCTCTCCCCTCTATGAGAGAGACGTATTTTAAATTGGACAAACAAGCTATGGTTAAGGCGGTTTATGGATGGCGTCCAAGGGTGCCGCCATCGGCAAATCCACTTCCATTTTTAAAAATTCTGCAAGCCAGTCTTTCAGCTTGGCCCGACTCACACGGACTGGCAGGTTGCCATTTGCCTCACCTGCCTCGGCCTTATCTTGATGATACTTCAGAAAGACAAAAACCTCATCGGGCCAGAGCGTGATGGGCGCATCTAACCCCGTCAGCTTTGTGAAGGGTCGTGCGTCATAACTATATTCATAATAGTAATCGGGGTCTTTTGACTGTTCCGCCAGACCGCGGGGTGCGAGACGAAACCGTCCGTCTTTGTCCACGCGAAAGCGATCTCGGAAAATCAACGGATGAGCGCAGGCCTTGGCGCAGTCACGGATATGGGCACGGCATTCTTCTTCCTCGAGCGAAAGTATTGGGCGGGGTTCTACCTCTTTCGTTTCGGCCTTTTTTGGCGGAGGTTTGTGATACCATCGGCGCAAAGCCGCGACACCACCCAAATCCGTCACCACACGCATCAACCAATCGGGGGAGCGTAGCATGGTCAGTTTCGTTTCTGCCCGAACCGCCTGCATCGCTTCCTGAATTAAATCACGAACACCCCGATAAAGCGCATGGCCGGCGGCGACACAGTCCTCACTCGATACACAGGCGATAAAAGCGGCGCACAAAGTCACATAACGCCGATGCGCCGCCACAGCATCATAACGCACATCAAACACACTCAATATGTCATCCGCAAACTTCATAAGGCGAGTTTATGCTATGTCGGGTGGGCGTGGATTAAGTTTTTGGAATGTGCGGTGAGGTTGGGGTTGAATGGGTTTCTAAATGAGGAAATTATACAGAAATAAGATATAATTCGAATGCGAATGCCATGTTGTTCCTCCTCCCGTTTACGGGGGAGGTGCTGAAGCGTAGCGAAAGCGGAGGGGGGAGCGTCTATTATCCATGGTCAAGATGAAACCCTATCGCTTCAAGAACGTCCTCTAAATGGTCAAATACAGCTTCGTTAGATATGCGAACAACACGCCAGCCTTGCTCTTCTAACAAACAGGACCTTTTCTTATCATACGCTTTCTCTGCTTCACTCTCATGCGTCACACCATCGACTTCGATAATGAGTTTTTCTTTGAGACAGGCAAAATCAACAATGAAGGGACCAATAGGGTGTTGTCGGCGAAACTTATGACCACCCATTTGTTTGCTTCTAAGAGAAGACCAAAGTTTCTTTTCTGCCGCCGTTTGATGGCGGCGCAATTCTTTT
>CAYGSV010000222.1:0-4501 GCA_964352635.1 uncultured Algimonas sp. | reverse complement strand
GCCCAAAATGGCCTAAGCCATTGTCTGCACATCTTTTTTCGCGGGACGCGAGGGGCTTGGGCCGGGACGTGGATTCTTCGCGATCCCCCATAGGGCCTGAGAAAAAGGCCGGGACGTGGACTGATATTGCCGATTTTGCGAGAGTTTCGGAGCATTGGCTATGAGCGGCGATAATCAATTCAATGTTCGGCTCGGAAGAATATTATCGCCCAACGGTACAGGGCGCTTTGTAAGCTTTGCGGGACGAGTGCGGCGGGCAGCGCAACGCTCGTCGCGTTCATCGGGCGGGCGCGTTAAAAAGGGCGCTGTTACGGAGCAGTATTTTTCGCGTCGCGTAATCGTCAAAGTGCATCTCGTGAAGATGGGCGCTTATGGCAAAGATGCGCAGCGCCATCACTTAGACTACATTCAAAGGGACAGTGCCGCCCGCGAGGGCGAGACGGGTCTGTTCTATAGCCGTGATAAGGTAATGATTGACGGCGATGCGTTTCACCAGCGGGGCATAGATGACAGGCATCAGTTCCGCGTGATTGTTTCGCCCGAAGATGGAAAAGAACTGGGTGACCTTCGCAGCTACACCCGAAACGTCATGGCACAGATGGAGCGCGACCTGGGCACAAAGCTCGATTGGGTTGCCGCTAATCACTATGACACCGCTAACCCGCACAGCCATGTCGTTATTCGCGGCGTAACGGAAACAGGCTCAACGCTCATTATTCCCAGAGACTATATCTCTCACGGCATGAGAGAGGCGGCTGAACATATCGCGACCTTAGAACTTGGTCCAACCACCCAAATTGATGTTGCAAAAAAACTGGCGTTGTCCGTGAGGCATGACCGCTTCACATCGATTGATCGTGACTTATTGGCGAAGGCGCAAAACCAAATCATCGATTTGTCTAAATTGCCGCTGGACGGGTCAGACTGGTCACAGCGTTTTGAAAAATGGCGAGTGAAACATCTAAGCTCACTAGGGCTTGCTGAGAAGGTCGGGTTCGGCAAATGGCGACTTGATGACAATTTTGAACGCACGCTACGCCGAATGGGTGATCGCGGTGATATTCTCAAAGCGTATCATCGCGCCATGTCTCGCGCCAAACTTGACCGCAGCCTTGACAGTGAGCCGATATATGATCCGGCGGACAAGCTTGCTCGTCCTATAACCGGCAGAGTGATTGAAAAAGGCGTGCTCGATGATGTAAATGACCGCAGTTATATTGTCCTCGATACGATTAAGGGCGAGGCTTTATTCGTTGAGACAGGCCGAGAGGCTAATGTCACGCAAATAGAGCGCGGTATGGTCGTGACCGCAGGGCCGCAAACATATGCGCCGAAGGCATCAGATAGGACCATTGTTGATATCGCGTCAAAACGCGGCGGCATATACAGCCCGTCCTTTCACGAGATGAATGATCCGAGCGCCCGCGAGGAATTTATCAAAGCCCATGTTCGTCGCTTAGAAGCTATGCGGCGTGCCGGTCATGCCGAGCGAAATTCAGATGGGTCGTGGACGGTTCCGAAAGACTATCTCAAGCGTGCCGCGCAATATGAGACATCACGCAGTTTTGGAAACCCTGTTAAATTAGACATTCGCTCTCGTTTGCCGCTGGCAGAGCTGACACAGACGATGGGTAAGACATGGATTGATACTGAGTTGATCAAGGGTGGGTCCGAAAGCGATGCATCAGGGTTCGGGCAAGAGGTCGAAACTCTAAAGGCGCAACGCCAAAAGTTCCTGCTCTCGCAAAAGCTCATTCAGCGGTCATCTGGGGTGACGCAAAGCACGCTCGACACGCTTGAGAAAATAGATCTTGATGCGGCTGGTAAGACGCTCAGCGAGCAATTCGGTAAGCCCTACAAAGCCGCGCCTGAATCTGGACGTATTTCTGGAATATACCGTGAGGCTATTCAGAGGCCGAGCGGTAAATATACCGTCATCGAGAAGTCCAAAGAGTTCACGCTCGTACCGTGGCGAGACACGATGGACAGAAATTTGGGTAAATCAATTTCAGGCGTGGTGAAAGGTCAGACGATTTCTTGGACGCTCACAAAGGCCAGAGGAAAAAGCATCTCATAAACGGAGGAAGATCATGACTAATTTAACTAAAGCAATTCTGCTATTATAAGGAGCGTCGATACTTTCGGCATGCGGTGACGACACAAAGGCGGAGAATAAGGCGAATTTTGAACAGGCTTTGAATGCTCACTACGCCCAGATAAAACAATGCGTCAGAATTGGCAGTAAGCCGAACGCAGACGGGATTATCCAAGAGTTCCGTACGGACGGTAGTGTTCAGGATAAACAGCTTCCTTTCTACAACGGTCTTGTCAGTTTAGGGCTATTGGAAGCGGTCACCTACCAAAAGGATACAAAAAACTTTAGTGGTCAAGTTACCGGAAAAGCCGATTGGGTGGGTTATAAGTTTTCGGATCAAGGCAAGACATATTTACGTCCCCCTGAGCTTGAAAAAGGCGCTTTCAGCTCCGGGGCACATCAACTTTGTTACGGCACGCCTCAAGTCGTTGAGATTTTGAATTTCACGGAACCTACTGAAGCTACGGGCATGAAGGTGAGCAACGTTCAATATACCTATAGGCTTGTTGATGTCGCCCCGTGGGCGAGCGATCAGATCTTAATCAATCAATTTGAGTGGTTGCAGGAGAGGATTACCAGTAAGGGCATACCTAAGGATGATGACCTTGTTCTCACCTCGACCAAATGGGTTCACCACAGCGTGTTGAAATGATTCCCGGTTTCCTCAAACGGGTGTTAAACGGGCATCATAATTTCTTAATAATCTCAATTGCGCGCTCAACTTCATTTAATGTGGAGCCAAAACCTAAGCTAAAACGTATGGAGTTGTTCGCTTCAGTTTGTGTCAATCCAATAGCTTGAAGAACGTGAGATGGTTCAATTGAACCTGAGGAGCAAGCAGACCCAGTAGAAGCAGCGATTTTTGGCTGTAGTCGTCTCAAGAAGTCTGAACCATCCTGTTGACCTAATAAAAAGTTAGCGTTTCCAGGGTGTCGCGCATTTAACTCGGGTCCATTGAGCTTTGCGTTTGGCAGAGCTTGTAGAAATAAGTCGACAAAAATATTTCTGATTGAGCGAAGGTTTTCTACAGCGTCATGGGCTGGCTTGCCACTCAATTCTTCTGCCGCCGCGGCAAATCCAACGCAAAGTGATGTGGGTAGGGTTCCGGGACGCAATCCATTCTGTTGATTGCCTCCATAAAATATGGGCTCAATTGAATGTTGATGCTCACGCCGGATTATCAGAGCTCCAATACCTTTAGGGCCGTACATTTTATGTGAAGAAAGACTTATTAAATCAGCTGACTGAAACAGGTTTGGCACGGATACAGCAGTTGGGGCTTGAGCTGCATCGCAATGCAATAATGCTCCATGCCTTTGAGTGAGCTCACTAATAAACTCCATGTTCTGTAGGGTTCCAATTTCATTGTTAACCGCCATTATTGAGACTAGGCGTACGTCATCGTCCATCATAGCACGAAATCTATCTTGATTGATTTCACCTGCTTGATCAACGGGAATAGTCTCAATGACGAAACCTTGATGGCGGTGAAGTGCCTCACAAGCAGCAAGTACACACTTATGTTCGATGGCTGACACCAGTATTCGATTTCTTTGTTTTGGAAATTTACCACGTCCTACGCCAAGAATGGCTAGATTATTGGCTTCGGTCGCGCCCGAAGTAAATATGAATTCGTCGTCATCACAGCCGCAAAAAACGGATAAGGTTTCTACAGATTGCTGAATGAAATCTGAAATTTCCCAGCCCATGGAGTGATCTGAAGAGTGAGGATTCGCAAATTTGTCTCTAAAGAAAGGGCGCATTTTCTCTAAAACTTCAGATTTTATTGGCGTCGTAGCCTGAAAATCAAAATATATGGTATCGTTATTTATCATTAAGTTTTAGTGGTTTGTCGACATATTGAGCAAATTACATTGGTAAATATTGATTCATGCTACTGGGTAACCCCACCCAGTAAACATTAGCTATTACAGCTTTTATACGTTAAGGTCGAGACTGGATGTATCACCCAGTGAGATGATTGACTATGCAGCGTGGCCCAATTTTTGAAAAAGACTATAAACCTCAGTTCTCGGGTCATGAAACATTTCCTGTTCGCTACGGATGGTTGAAGAAGGCTTTTGACAGAGTGGCCGCAACTGAAAACGGCGGCGACAATCGCGCTTCTTGTTGGGGAAGTGAGGCAATAGCCCGTTTCGGTGTCGGGAAAAACATGGTCTCCGCTATACGGCATTGGTCGAAAATCATGGGTGTTATTGAAGAGCCTAATGTCAATAGTGTTGTGACAACCGAATTTGGACGTTTCTTGTTTGGTAAAGATGGCGTGGATCCCTTCATGGAAAGCCCCGCTTCTTTGTGGCTTTTACATTGGAAGCTGGCATCCGATCCCCAGAAAACACTTTGGTATTGGGCCTTCGGGTATTTTCCGTCCCAATATTTTGAACG
>CAYGSV010000221.1:0-4527 GCA_964352635.1 uncultured Algimonas sp. | reverse complement strand
GTGCATCAAATGGGGTTGGATGAACTCGCGAGTCTGCAATCCGAAATGGACCCAATTTTACGCTCCATTGGTTATACCGAAGGGGCCGTGGGTGATCGTATGACGGCCCTTGCCGCTGACCCACGTTATCACTTCAAAGAGGGTGATGAAGGCCGCGCCGAAATCATGGCGTTCATCGCGGATAAAGTCGAAGAGATTAGAGGCCTGATGCCGCAAGCGTTTGAAACGCTCGTGCCAGGTTTCCTCGAAGTGACGCGGATTAATCCCGAAGTCGAAGCGGGTGCACCGGGCGCTTATGGCGGTGCGGGTTCCATCGACGGCACGAAGCCGGGGCATTTTTGGATTAATCTGCGTTCGACAGATTTACATAATAAATTTGGCCTTGCGGACCTCACCTATCACGAAGCCATTCCGGGTCATGTTTGGCAGGGCGAATATACATTTAAGCAGCCGCTTATTCGATCGCTTTTGGCGTTTAATTCTTATTCCGAAGGCTGGGCTTTATATGCGCAACAAATCGCGGATGAGCTTGGTGTTTATTATGAGTTTCCAGTTGGGCGTTTGGGTTATCTTCAATCTCTGGCGTTTCGCGCCTGTCGTTTGGTTGTCGATACGGGGCTCCATTCCAAACGTTGGACACGTGAACAAGCGATTGATTGGTTCGTGAAAAATAACGGCTCTAACCCCGAAGAAGTGCGCGGCGAAGTCAACCGGTATTGCGCGTGGCCGGGACAAGCTTTGGGCTATAAAGTCGGACATACAGCCATCAATCGTTTGCGCCAAAAAGCACAGGCTGAGTTGGGAAATCGTTACGACTTCCGCCGTTTCAACGATGCCGTCGTTTTAGGCGGGGCCGTTCCTATGGTGGTGTTAGAGCGTTTAATCGACGACTTCATCGCGCGTGAGAAGGCTTAGCCTATTCACCCGGTCGATAGGTCCGCACAGCGCGGGCTTCTACATCGTCTCGGTAATAAGCCACGTCTTTAAATTCACGATTGATATAGGGCTCGATTTGGTCGTTAAAGTGAGGCGAATTAGGATTATTGCTTTGCCCGCCCGCGAGCAGGCTTTTCGCTTGGACTTTATCGCCAAACTCGACAACGGCGACAAAGCTATTGCCGCGATAGCCGTAAATGCGTTTTGTGTTATCTGCGGCACGCGCACCAAAAGCGGCCAAAGCGCCCCATCGACCCGACGCCATAGGCACAGCCACACTTGGCTTAGCATCATCAAAAGGCAGGTCGATATCGCCCGTCAAACGCTGGAAACGGTTAATCTCTCCCCAAGGTGTTTCCCATGTACCGAAGTCATTTTCTAAGTCTTCAAAGGCTTTGGCAAAAATTGCGACTTGTTCGGCATCAGACGCTCGTTCAGCATAATGAAGATAGGTTTCCAAACGCGTCGCCCCATTGCGGCGAATGTCTTCGCGTAGCATTTCCATGCCATAATAATGAGCAAGTGACATCGCGACGGATTCAGCTGAAACTGTGTGATCCCACCTGTCTAACACAGCTATCGCCTCGGCATAATCAGGGTTTTTATTCGATTGACCATAAGCCTCAACCAAGCTTGGAATAATCATTTCAAACGCTGGTAATTGTGGCGAATATGCCATTTCAATAAGGCTATCCAAAGTGACATCATGGGCTTTTCCAAGAACTCGCACCGCATGAATACCTCGCGTATTTTCTTTATCAGGCGCCATATAAACGGGGTAACTCGCGGGTTTTGGACTATACTCTGCTGCCGCCGTAAACGGCGTAGAGTTGGCATTTTGTATCCAGCCATTAGGCGGATTTAATAACGTTATCGCCTCATCAACAGAATGCGTTCCGTTCCAATCCGTTCGCGGGTCTGCGCCGTCAACTGGCTTTGAATAATCAAATTGCGGATCGCGTTTCGGTATGAAATTCCCGTGGTAATAAGCGATATTGCCTTGCTGATCGGCATAGACCGTATTGTTGGACGAGTTTGTCCGAATATCCATCATCTCGTTAAATTCATCATGGCCATTTGTTTTCGTCCGCAAGAAAGATTGCTTAAGCGCATTGACGGGATCCCAATTGATTTTCGTGAC
This sequence comes from uncultured Algimonas sp., assembly GCA_964352635.1. Lineage (GTDB taxonomy): Bacteria > Pseudomonadota > Alphaproteobacteria > Caulobacterales > Maricaulaceae > Litorimonas. Next base: position 2,450 of record CAYGSV010000221.1, on the reverse strand, counting down.
AACCCACATCCCATCTTCCATATGGGTCACGGGGCCATGATGCGTGTGATACATTGGAAAAGTTCGTGTCCCGAAACCGTTTCCATCTTTATATTTCAATGTCACAGATGACACTTCAACAGGACGCGCTTCATCTCCATAGCGATAATAAAGCTGTCCCTCCGTCTCGAAAACCTCTTGCTTAAATTCGTCAATGAAATCGACATAGGTCGAGGTATGCATCCAGCCATTCTTTTCTGAAAAGCCTTGATAGACAAAGAACTGTCCCCAGGTCACAGCGCCATAGGCATTGAGCCCTTCTTCACTCACCACATGAACTTCGCCGCGGAAATAAAAGGACGTATGCGGATTTATTAAAAGCATAGCGTCGCCAGAGCGCGTTAAATCCCCCGAAATTGCAAATCCGTTTGATCCAGCAGGCTCGCTATAATCCACGGGTTTAGACGGGCCGTCTTGCGGCGCTTCTTTCGGTGTACCGTCCGCATAAAACGCCTTTATGCCACGAAGTGGGATTTGTTCAATATCGCCGCCGATTGAGCCTTCAGAAAAGAACATCGGCATCCAAGGCTCAAAACGCGTGATAAGTTTAGGCCTCACGTCAGGATTAGACATAAGGTAATAATTCAAACCATCGGCAAAGGCTTCACATAAAGCCTTTACATCGGCAGGCGCATTTTCATACGCCGCCTTAGCCTCATCCATCGTCATATAAAGCCGCGCGCGTAGATCGCTATAAAGCGCGTCCTCACCTTCGATTTCAGCCAAACGCCCCATCGCCCATATATAATTGCGCTCTATGCGGGGGAAATCATCCTCCGCTTGCGCGTATAAAAGACCGAAAACAGCTTGTGCATCAGTTTTGCCATAAATATGCGGGACACCATAATCATCGCGGATTATTTCAACATTTGCAGCAATATTTGAGAGGCGTTCCTCTTCGTTTATCGGCGCATCAACTGAACCCGAACAGGCTGATAAAGTGAAAAGGAAAATGGCGGAAAAGACCAATAATAAATGACGCATGAAACAAATCTCCCATAAAGACGCTACCATCGAAACAATAAAAGACCACCCCATTTTAAGGCTTTCTAAACCATAATCCCCGCAATATCGCGTTGGATGTAAAGGGTTTGGGATATGTTACGCGTAATTCTATTATCAATGAGCTTAATCGTGCCTGCCACACTTGCGGGTTGCGCGTCTGTGTCTGATTCCATTCCCGTTGTTAAAATCGAGAAGAAAAAACCGAAGCGTATGGTTGTCGCCGCGAGTTACAGCCCGACAGAAATCAATACAGAAGAAGCCGCACAGGTCTGCGAAACTGATGAAATGCGCACTCTCGTTCTTGATAATAACTTCAACAATGACTTCGCCAAAGCACTCGTGCTCGAAAAAGGAAAAAAGTCTCCTACAGTCGTAGGCGAAGTGACCGTCAATTGCCGTGATTACTTCCTTAAAAAATCAATCGAACCTGACATGCGCGTTATGCAAACTGTCCGCTCGGCACCTGCACAAACGCAAGCTTATGACACTCCACAGACGGAAACGCGCGTTATAAATCAAGCGCCAACTGCGCCCTCGCCCATCATTCAAACCAACGCCCAAACGCAACCAACAACATCATTTTACCGCGTCAGGCGTGGCGATAATGTTTATGACATCGCGCGTAAAAACTGCACCTCCGTGAAAACAATCACACGCATGAATGGCTTACGTGATGCAACGCATATCGATATTGGGCAGGTTTTGAAACTACCACTTAACGGTTGCGACTAAACTTTGCCTTTATCAACCGCCCGAACAAGCGGATTGGAAAACCTTTAAATCGTTGAATGTCGTCGGGAAAAGGCAAATAAGATTGCCGCGACGAGATTTTATTTCGCCATTCCAAATCAGGGAGTGCATCCCGAAATTGCTGTCGATAGGTCGAGATCCAAAACCCATATTTATACTTCAAATATAGTGGTGATTGGCAACAGGTCGCGATGAAACGCGTCGTAGGCGACCCTTCTCTTAACTTTATTCCCGTCAAGAGTTCACCACCTTTGACGCAATGCCATTGCTCATCTTTGAAGGTGGAATAAGCTGTGCCGCCATCAGTCTCAGCAACGACAGCGTTCGCATAGATAGATTTTATTTTGTCCGAAGCGGCCTGGCAATCCACGCAGTAACAGACGGCACTTACGATTGGTTCACCAACCGCCTCAAAGACAACACTTCCACATTTACATGTGGAAATGCGCTTCATTATTGGCCTTTAATTGCGGCTTGTGCGGCGGCTAATCTGGCGATTGGTACGCGGTAAGGCGAGCAGGAAACGTAGTTCAACCCTGCACGATGGCAAAATTCGACTGATGCCGGATCACCACCATGTTCGCCGCAAATACCGAGCTTGATATCGGCTTTAGTCGCACGGCCCCGTTCTTTCGCAATTTGTATTAGATCGCCAA
>CAYGSV010000220.1:0-4538 GCA_964352635.1 uncultured Algimonas sp. | reverse complement strand
ATGCTGATGGTGTTGACGGCTGGACTCTAAATTCTCCGCTAGACATTGAAACCGACCATGCTGGACTGGCTCCGCTTTGGGAAGCTGCGTCCGATTATCTTAAAACTCATTCAGACAGACCTGTGAACATTGGAGAGGTATTTGACCTCTGGAGTCGGCCTCCTTTTGGACTGAAGAAAGGGCTCATGCCTATCTTGGCAATCGCTTTCTTGATCACAACGAAAGATTCGTTGGCAATATACCACGACGGCATGTTTCAAACGAACTTCACTGGCCTAGATGTTGATTATCTGGTTAAAAACCCCGAAACGATTGAGGTCAGATGGATGTCAATGTCGGAGAAAACTCTGAGTTTGCTGTCCGGGATGGGTAAACTCGTTCGACAGCATGGTAAGAAAACCCAGCCATTATTAGCTCCGATCGACGTCGGAAAAGGTCTGGTTTCGATTCATGACAGTTTACCAAACTGGACGAAGCGCACAACACGACTTTCCGCCAACGCTATCAGAATCCGCGAAGTGTTGAAGCGCGCTAAAGACCCTAACGCACTTATATTCGATGACCTTCCTTCAGCATTGGCTGAAGAAGTCGATGACAAGGCAGATGTGGTTGAGCGGCTGGGTGACGGGCTGAATGAGTTAGTGAAGGCCTATGATAATATGCTATCTCGACTGCAGATCCTTATGCTTGATGAGTTGCAGGTCCCTAACATATCCGACCAGTCGTTAGCGGAACTGCACGCACGATCAAATAATGCCCGCAATTTATCAGGGGATTTTAATTTAGAGGCCTTTGTTGGCAGGCTATCAGCGTTTGACGGAAGTAGAGCGGGATTCGAGTCTATCGCAAGTCTCGCTATATCAAAACCACCCAAGTCGTGGGTTGACCCAGATCTCGACCGAGCGGCCATTGAGCTGGCTGACTTGAGCCAAAGGTTTTTGCGGGCAGAGACATTTGCCAGGGTGAAAGGCCGCAAACAATCTAGACAGGCTATGGCTGTAATGGTTGGCAAAGACGGGGCCCCAATGCCCGCTTTTGCCGAATTTGCAGTTACTGCTGCGCAGCGCCCGAGAGTCAGTGAGATGGTAAATACTATAGAGGCTGCACTGAATGGGCTTTCACATAATGACGCGGATTTAGTTCTGGCTGCTCTGGCGGAGATTAGTATGAAATATATGGAAAAAGACGAACCGGCATTGGCGATAGCGCAATGAGTGCAGTGAAGCATGTTCTTGGGCTATCCGGGGGGCGGGATAGCGCGGCTTTAGCAGTATACATGCGCCAAAAACATCCTGAGCTGACTATTGATTATTTCTTCACAGATACGGGAAAAGAGCTTCCTGAAGTTTATGAATATCTCGGGAGGTTAGAAGGTTTTTTAGGTCAGCCTATCCTTAGACTTAATCCTGATCGTGGCTTCGATTTTTGGTTGAAGCAATATAACAATTTTTTGCCCTCTGCCCAGACCCGGTGGTGTACGCGTCAACTAAAACTGAGACCCTTTGAAGAGTGGATCAACCCTATCGTGGACGGAGGAACGACTGTTTACAGCTATGTCGCTATTCGGTCAGACGAAGAATATCGCTCGGGTTACAATTCTAAAAAAGACCAATTGATTGTAAAGCTGCCGTTCAAAGAAGATGGAATTGATAAGGCCGAAGTCTTGGATATTCTGGACGGCGCCGGACTGGGTCTGCCGAAATATTACCAGTGGCGCACGCGAAGTGGTTGCACATTTTGTTTTTTCCAGCAAAAAATAGAATGGGTTCGGTTGCTTGAAAGACACCCTGACGCATTTGAGGAGGCTAAAGCTTATGAAAAAACGGCCGTTGATCAGGGGTCACCATTCACCTGGAGCCGCGGGGAGTCACTTGACGATCTGTCCCAACCGGAACGCGTCCAAGCAATCAAGGAAGATCATCTTAAACGAGTGGAGCGCATGAGGGTCAAGGTTCAGGTAAATCCTCTGCGTCCTGATGCCGAACCACTCGATATTGACGAAGTCTATGGCAAAGCGAAAGCTTGTCTGGCCTGTCACAAGTGATGGGGGCATAAGATGGCAGAGTTCAAAGTATCCGCTCGTATAATGCTTGAGCTCGGCTCGGAGCTTATCAGTTCGGATATTATCGCCTTTTTCGAGTTGATCAAAAACAGTTTCGATGCGGGGACACAAAATGGTGTCGATATCAAATTTGAGATTGTGTTAGGTCAAACTGAGTTTTTAAGGCTCAGTCGTTTTTTGGAGACAGAGAAGACCTCTTTTGAAGATGGAGCCGCAAAACTTCGCAAGGCTCTCAATTCTGAAGCCAAGCGTTTATACCCCATAGCCCTTTCAAACTTAGAAAATGCGAAAGACAAGTCTGAGCTCATCTCGGCTATGAACAAAATTTATAAGTCAAACCGTATACGGGTTATGGACACCGGTAGTGGAATGTCCATAGAGGATCTGACGGATATTTTCCTTGTCGTAGGAACTGCCTCGCGCAAGGAGGCGGTTGATGCTGCAGAGCGAAACAAAAAAACCGATACGCCATTCCTTGGCGAAAAGGGCATAGGCAGGCTTTCAGCAATGCGGCTTGGCAACAGACTGTCTGTACACACTACACGTAGCCAAGACACGCACATCAACCGTTTGGAAATAAATTGGAATGATTTTGATCGTCTTGACGTGATGTTGAGCGATGTCGAGATTGAGCCATTTGTTGGCCGCGAGAAGCCTGAGAGCGTCAAATCCGGCACGCGAATGATAATTTCCGATTTGACGTCCAATTGGACAAAAGAGCGGCTAACACGAATGGCCAACAGTGAATTCTCGCTTCTGACAAACCCTTTTGCAAATCGTCGGAGCCGGAAGAGAATTGCTTTATATTGGAACGATGAACGTGTTCCCATTCCACTGCTCGATAAGGAGTTCTTGAAGCATGCTCATGCAAAGATTTCGGGACGATATGAGTTTGAGGATAAGGGAGACGGGTCTGGAGATCTTAGTCCCGTCTTGTCATATGAAATTTTCTTAAATGATCTGGGCTTTGAGCATCCTCGCGAAATTGAAACCATAAAATATCGCGAGACAGATTTGCTTTCCATGGTCGTTGGGAAAAACAGTGATATTGACTTAGAGGCACTAACGTCTGTCGGCCCTTTTGATTTTGAGATGTATTGGTTCAATCGCCGCCGTCTTAAAAAAATAGAAGGCCTTGGTGACCGTACCGAAGTTAAAAAAATTCAAGAGAGGTGGGTAGGCATCAGGTTATACCGTGATGACTTCAGGGTTTATCCTTACGGATCTGAGAATGATGATTGGCTGGAACTTGACCGAAGAGCAATGGGCGCATCAAGCTATCTTCTTAATTCAACTCAACTCATCGGACAGGTCAACATCGGTCGAATGCAAAACCCATTATTGCTGGACCAAACCAACAGAGAAGGGCTGCGTGAAACAGCAGAGCAAAAGGTCCTAGTTGAAACGCTGCAATACGCTATCCAGGAAGATCTAAGAGGGTCCATGAAGCGCATGGATTCTAAGTACAAGAAACCACGAATTGAGGTGAAGGAGAATAAGGAATATATTCGTGACTTAGAAAAGCGCGCCAAAACCGCTTTGAAAACCCTCAAACGCACGGCATCTGACGGCGAGCGGGAAGTCATTGATGACCTTCAATTTACGATTGAAACTGTTTCAGAGTTGGCTCGGCGTGCACGCGCTAAGATCGATGAAGTTCAGCAAGATTCCCGCAATATGATTGACATGGCAGGGATTGGATTGCTTGTTGAGATTGTTGCGCATGAATTAGCGCGCGTTTCTGAAAATGCCCTTGATAACCTGAATCATATTGACGCTACCCAAGATGTCTCTGATGAGGTCAATGACCGGTTGAATGCGCTTCGGGCTTCCATGAAAAGTATCAATAAACGCCTCAGAGTTCTCGACCCGCTCAGTGTTAGCGGGCGACAACGCGCTGAAAAATTCTCAGTCATTGAAGTCATAAACGATATACTTGAAGGACATGCAGCAAAGTTTGAACGCCATGACGTCACACCGATTACAATATTCCCTGATAGCGATGTAAAAATTCGTGCCGTCAAAGGCATGGTCGTTCAGGTCTTGGAAAATCTAATGTCAAACTCCCTCCACTGGATGGCTTTGGAACGTGACAAAAACCCAAGTTTTGACCCCATACTGACGATACGCGTAGAGGAAGATCCGGCGGTTATTTATTTTGAAGACAATGGTCCCGGGATCGCTCCAAGTCTAAAAGACAAGGTCTTTGAGCTTTTCTATTCGCTTAAGGACCGAAAGTCCCGCAGAGGACTAGGATTATACATCGCTAGAGACTGCGCAGAACACAATGGCGGAAGTTTGGAATTGGATGAAGACCATGTAAGCTCTACGGGACGGCTAAACCGCTTTGAATATAGAATTAATCAGAAGGATTAGATGTGAGCACTGCGGCTGTACTAAATAAGGCGGGAATCAAAACGGCACTCATTGTCGATGATGGCTACGACGTAGCGCCTAAAGTCAATGATATTGACGC
>CAYGSV010000219.1:1844-4552 GCA_964352635.1 uncultured Algimonas sp. | reverse complement strand
ATATCCAACCGTCATAATCGTCAGGGGAATCCAAAAATCGGGCGGCATACCCGGCGCGCCGGGCGATGAAATCGAGGCGGGTTGATGAAGCGTGTTCCACCAATCGACAGAAAATTTGATAATCGGGATGTTGATGAAACCAACCATGGCAACGATAGAGGCAAGGCGCGCCGCGCGTTTCTTATCCTCAATAATGCTCCATAGCAGAATATAGCCGGCATAGATAAAGGCGAGGACAAGGACGGATGTCATACGTGCATCCCATTGCCACCATGTTCCCCAAGCAGGTTTGCCCCAAAGGCTCCCTGTCGCGAGAGATAAGAGGGTGAACACTAACCCCGGAACTGCGAGGCTTTTCGCGCCCATATCCGCCAGAGGGTGCCTCCAGACGAAACTGATAAAGCTCGCAATGGTCAACATGGTATAAGCGCCGAGCGCGGCATAGGCCGCAGGGACGTGGACATAGAGCATCCGCACGCCTTGGCCATGGAGGTCGGCTTCGGGTGACGTCACAAGGCCTTTGAATGTGCCGAGCCCAAGGCAAAGAATAGCGAGTCCCGCCAAGAGGGGCTTCATCCATTTTGACACACGGGCAAACCGTGCGGGGTTGGCCAAATAGGAAATCATGATGGCTCCAAATTAATGCGTAAAGCCGCAGCCGATGCGGGTAGTCCTATCGCAATTGAGAGCAGGCTTAAACCCGCCAAGATGCGTATTTCTACCGCAGTCCAGCCTTCAAGTTGAAAGCTCTGTGCGGCGTCGAGGCCAAAGATTAAAAGCGGCACGAGGAAAGGCATAACGAGGAGGACTGCCAAGAACCCTGCGCCAATCCGCGCGCATAATACAGCTCCTGCGAGTGTCACATAAGCGGCCAAAGCGGGGGCCGCTAGAGCGAGGGTGAGCATGGTCGCGCCAAGGCTCGCCCCGCTCATGCCAAACAAAGTGCCTGTCAGGGGGGTGATAATGAAAAGCGGGAAGAAGCCGATAAGTAAAAACCCTGTCCATTTAGCGAGGCATATTGTGAGCGCCGATGGGCCCGATAAGAGGATTTGTGCCAGCGTGCCTTGGCGGTAATCACTTTGGAATATCGTCGCGAAAGAGAGCAACATAGAAAACAGAACCCCGAGCCATATCAGGGCAGGGCCGAGGCGTCGGAGTTCTGACATCTGCCCGCCCAGCGCTATGCCGCAGAGGGCTAAAAACGCGCCCATGAACACAGCGCCCATAATCCAAGAGCCGCCAGAGCGCCACGCCAAGCGGAGATCTCGCATCAATATGGCTTTGAAATCTTTCATGACTCACCTGATGAAAGGTGGAGGGTTTTCGCTTTATGACCTTTAATAGGCGTGGGATTATGTGTGGCGATGACGGCAATGCCGCCTGTGTCGAGGTGTGATTTAATCGTGCCCGCTACAAAGTCGCGACCTTCGCTATCGAGGGCGGAGAAGGGTTCGTCCAGTAACCAGAGTGGGCGCTCTGCGGCGATGATTTTGGCGAGGCTCAGGCGTTTTCTCTGGCCCAGAGAGAGGCCTTCTGTGTTGACAGAGGCGGCGTCTGACAGGCCGACACGCGCCAAGAGCGACGTCACATCAACAGCCCCGTTATTAAGAGACGCGAAGAAGGCTAAATCCTCTTTCGCGGTCAAGCCACGGCTCGCGCCATCAGGTTGCACCATCAGGGACGCGCAATCGAAAGGCCGCATCGCAACGCCGTCTTGTTCAAACATCACACTGCCAATTTCAGGGCGTAATAATCCCGCCATCGCCAAAAGGAGTGTCGTCTTCCCAATCCCGTTTTCACCCGTGACATAGACGAGGCTACTCGGCGGTATAGTAAGAGAGAGGTTGTCGATTAAGACACGGTCGCCACGCGCGAGCGATAGCGCCTCTAACGTCACAAACAGTGTGTGCGCGTAGGATATGTGAGCGGTCTCAGCCATTGCGCGGTTTATGCCGCTATTGGGGCGCAATGTCACGGACGTTTCAATGACGGATTGCACCAAATCTGCGCTGTGTTAAGATAGCGCTATGACAGATGCTCCAACACCTAAACGTATCACACCGCCTAATCGGAATCGTCGCCTGTTGGCGATTGCAGGATTTGGCATTTTGGTCGTCGCGGCCGTCAGCCTCATCGCCTCAGCCTTGAACGATAATACGCAGTTTTTCTATAACCCGAGTGACATTGTCGCCGAAGGTTTTGTGCCCGGATCAGAGAATTACCGCATGGGTGGCCTCGTCGTCGAGGGCTCCGTCGAGCGCAAAGGCGGCCTTCTCACGCAATTCGCTGTGGCGGATTTCGAACGTGAAATGGATGCGCCTATTACGGTTTTGCATGACGGCGTGTTGCCAGATCTATTCCGCGAAGGGCAGGGCGTTGTGGTCTCAGGCAATAAAAATGCAGAGGGCATCTTCATGGCGACAGAAGTGCTCGCCAAACATGACGAAAACTATCAGCCCAAAATCAATTACGAAGACGAAAAATAAAGAGAAGGATAAAGGTTGGACGAGCAGTTCAGCCGATGTGGGGCAACCTTGCTGCTCGTCCGCCTATCATTCGATAGGACAACGCTGTCATAACGATTTAACGACAGTTGGATAGTGATTCACTGTGAAGATTTGTTTGAAATCTCAACTTTTTGCAGTTTTAATGAAAAAAGTGTAAATTTTTACAACCCCTTCGAGCAAGTCATCTGGCCTGTATTTCTG
>CAYGSV010000219.1:0-1834 GCA_964352635.1 uncultured Algimonas sp. | reverse complement strand
GTATAACATAAGTTAAGATGTGAGTATGACTTCGCGCTTAACGTGTTGGGGGATGCGCTGATTATTCCCTTGTTCTGATATGATTCTGTTTTAAACCCATGTCGTGAGTCAAAAACCAGACATGATTATCGTGGGCGCAGGGCTGTCAGGCCTGTTGACGGCATGGCGTTGTTTGGACGTGAACCCTGACTTGAGCGTTTTAGTGATTGAGGCCTCTGACAAGATTGCGGGCGATCATACGTGGTCTTTTAATCTGACGGATGTGGGCGAACATTTGCGCGATTGGATTAAGCCTTTTATAGCCTATCAATGGCCGCGATATGATGTGATATTCCCGAAACGAGAACGCACCCTCGATATTCCTTATTGCACAGGCAATAGTGAAACCCTCCGCGCTTGTGTTCAGCCGCTTATAGACAGCGGGCGTTTGCAGGTGATGTTAAAAACGAAAGTCACGTCATTAGAAGCCGATAAAGTCACGTTAGAAAATGGGGAAGCGTTGGAGGCCAATTGCGTCCTTGATGCGCGGGGGTTTGAACCTAATGAGAATGTCTTTCTCGGTTATCAGAAATTTGTTGGGCGCACGATTCGGACGAAGGAACCGCATGGCCTCAAACACCCCATTATTATGGACGCGACGGTGGAACAACTCGGTGGTTATCGTTTTGTCTATTGCTTGCCCTTTACCGAGCATGAAATTTTGGTGGAGGATACCTATTACACGGACGGGGCAGAGCTGTCCGAAAACGAACTCGCTGCGCGGGTCGATGATTATATCAACGCGAAAGGCTGGGGAGACCATCAGTTAGTGCGTCAAGAGAAGGGTGTCTTGCCGATTACTTTGGCGGTTGATAAGCTTTCAATATTTCAAAAACATACGAAACCAGATGACCTACCTGTACAATCCATTGGTATTAAAGGTGGCTATTATAACGCGGTTACAGGCTATAGTTTCCCTGCAGCTGTCAAAAACGCAGATTTAATCGCTTTAGAGGTGATTAATTACTGGCCCAGAGAAACTCGTTTTTTTCCTGCATTTATTCTAGGAATGAAGGAGGGGTATTGGATAAAGGAACGCTTCCTCCGCCTCCTAAACCGTATGCTCTTCCGTGCGTGCGAACCTGACCAACGCTATAAAGTTCTGCAACGCTTTTACGGCTTGAACCAAGGCCTCATTGAGCGGTTTTATGCGGGCCAACTGACATGGCGCGACAAAGCGCGCATCTTAATCGGAAAGCCGCCTGTGCCCGTAACTAAAGCACTCTATAATTTCAGCGAAACCGCGTTTATTAAGCGGGAACGTGCTAAAAAAGAATCGAACCCATGAACGCCCAAATCGACCCCACTGATATCAAAACCGCAAAAGCCGAAACCCCAACCGCCATCGTTGTGGGTGCAGGGTTCGGCGGCATCGCGCTCGCCATCCGCCTCCAAGCCATGGGGTTTCAAACCACGTTGATTGATAATCGCGATAAGCCGGGTGGCCGTGCTTATGTCTATGAAATGGGTGGGTTTAAATTCGACGGTGGCCCGACGGTCATTACCGACCCTGATTGTCTCGAGCAACTCTTCACTGTGGCGGGCAAAGAGATGAAAGATTATGTCGTATTGCTCCCCGTTGATCCATTTTACCGCCTGCAATGGGAAGACGGCGAAGTGCTCGATTATAATAATGACCAAGACTTCCTAGAGGAACAAATTCGCAAGCGTAATCCCGATGATGTCGAAGGTTATCGTAAATTCCTTGCCTATTCCAAAGAGCTTTACCGCGAAGGTTATGAAAAACTCGGCACAACGGCATTTCTAAAGGTGAGCCAAATGTTCGCCGCTGCTC
>CAYGSV010000218.1:0-4560 GCA_964352635.1 uncultured Algimonas sp. | reverse complement strand
CTCAAAGACGACGGCAAACCGCCAGTGGGTCGTTTTGGAAAGCTGGCTCTGTTAAAAGGCGTGAAAGCCTATCCCGCCCGCCACACGTCCACGCTTTTAGCTTTCGATGCAGCGGTGGAGGCTGTAGAGCTAGCATTGTCAGAGTAAAACGATAGGGGATGAATATGCGGGTTTTGATAGTGGCGATATTCGCTGTGGTATTGGCCGCCTGTTCAAATCCCGAAACCGCCATACGCATCGAAGGTGAACCCAAAGTATGGCACGTGCAAACGCTGTCCTTTGAAGGGCCAATGGTGAAGGAAGAGCGGTCTACGTTTACAGATTATACACTCGATGTTGCATTCTCTCATGAGGATGGACGCGACATTTGGGCGCATGGTTTTTTTGCAGCGAGTGAAAATGCTGCAAGTGACAATTATTTTGAAGGTAATATTTGGAAGGTAAATTTTGTTCCAGATAAAGCTGGGAAATGGAAGTATGTTTTCGTTTTACGTAATGGAGATGATATTGCCTTGAGGCCAGGTCAGGCGTTAGATCATGCTTATCAATCTATTCGCGCAGGTAAGGGAAGTTTTCAAATCGAAGAGACTGAGGTTGACCTTAGGCGAGACGACTTCCGCAATCGCGGTATGCTCCAAGACGTCAATCAGCCTTACCTCAAATTCTCTGGCACAAATGAGCCTTGGCTCAAAACGGGTGCAGGCTCTCCTGAAAACATCTTCGCCTATGCCGATTTCGATGGCACTTACGATACAGGTGGAACAAAGTTTCCGTCGCTGGGTGAAAACCAGCTCCATGAATTTCAACCGCATGTCAAAGATTGGCGCGAAGGCGACCCGACTTGGAATGACGGTGAAGGCAAAGGCCTTATCGGCCTGATGAATTACTATGCCGATGTCGGCGTGAATTCCCAGTATATGGTGATGATGAATTACCAAGGCGATGGTTGGGATGTATTCCCCTATGTTGATCCCAAAGACCCCTATGTGTTTGATGTGTCCAAACTGGCGCAATGGCAAATCGTCTTTGACCACATGGAAGCCAAAGGCATTGCCAAAAACGTTCTCTTTACGGAAACCGAAAATGAGAGCTATTTCGAAGTGGTGGATGGCGTCGAAGTCGGCAAAGATTTCGCCGATAGTCGCAAACTCTATTACCGCGAAATGGTTGCGCGCTTCGGCCACTCGCTAGGCCTTGTCTGGAACCTCGGCGAAGAACAAGGCGTCGTTGGCAATTCAGGGCAAGACCCTTACCGCCAACCCACATCGGTGGAACAACGCCGTCAATTCGCGCAATATATCCGCGACCTCGACCCTTATGACCATGCTATCGTTAGTCATAATTGGCCGGATGGAGAGGAGGAGCATTACGGTCCTTTATTGGGTGAACAAGCCTTCTCGGGCATATCCCTCCAAGCGCATCACAGCTATTTCGAAAAAGCCAATGAATGGACACAGCGTGCCAAAGCGGCAGGTCGCCCTTGGGTTTTTATGGTCGATGAACCTCTGGGATGGGAATTTGGCGCGCAACCTGACGCCGATGTTGAAACCCATAAACGCGCTATCGAAGGCGTGTTATGGCCCGCGCTTATGGGCGGCGCGTCTGGCGTCGATTGGTATTTCGGCTGGCAAAACAATGCGCCGACCTCTGATTTGTCGAATGAAGATCAACGCACACGGCATGATTTATGGGTCGCCTCGGCCAAGGTCAGAAAATTTTGGGAGGAGACGTTTGATCTCTCAACCCTCTCGGCCATAAAATCAGGTGACGATATCATCATGACAGGCCGCGATAAAAACGGCGAACCCATCACACTCACGGCAAAACGCGCCGCGCCCATTGTCCCCGCTGGAGAAGGTCATAACCCATGGGAATATGACCTTATATCTTTGGAGTTGGAGCAAGGCGGCATTACGCGTGCAATTGACTCGATGAATCCAAAATAATCCCTGATTTTGATACTGGGTGAGCGTGTGCTTTCTCCTTGCTATTCCGCCCCGCCCCGCCTATACGCCGCTCGATTTTAGAGGTTTTTCCAAGCCCCTATAAATCAGCGTGAATTTTGTGGTTATCCAATACCCGTTTCTCGTTTTTCACTGACGCCCGGATTGGCTGGGCTAGACCGTGGGTTTTACACCCATAGGCAGGACCTTATTTTGGAGATCCACCCCATGAGCACAGCTCAAACAATGAACCCAACGATGGACGATTTTGCGTCCATGTTCGAAGCCTCTTTTGAAACAAATTCAATGGAAGAAGGCTCAGTAATTAAAGGTGTCGTCACTGGCGTCGAAAAAGACGCTGTTATCGTTGACATTGGTCTTAAGACCGAAGGCCGCATCGACATCCGCGAATTCCACACACCCGGCGAAGAGTTCTCTCTTAAAGTCGGCGATGAAGTTGATATTTACCTAGAGCGTATCGAAAACGCCCTTGGCCAAGCTGTTCTTTCACGCGACAAAGCACGCCGTGAAGAGAGCTGGTTGAAAATGACGAAATTCTTTGAGGCCGAAGAGCCTGTCAAAGGCGCTATCGTTGGTCGCGTTAAAGGCGGTTTCACGGTTGACCTTGGCGGCATCAATGCTTTCTTGCCAGGTTCACAAGTTGACATCCGTCCCGTCCGTGACGTTGGCCCATTGATGAACGAAACACAGCCTTTCATGATTTTGAAAATGGACCGTTCGCGCGGTAACATCGTTGTCTCTCGTCGTGCTATCCTTGAGGAAAGCCGTGCAGAACAACGTGCAGAGCTCGTCGGTCAATTGGCTGAAGGCGAAACACGCGAAGGCGTCGTCAAGAACATCACTGATTACGGTGCATTCGTTGACCTCGGCGGTATTGATGGTCTCTTGCACGTCACAGACATGAGCTGGCGTCGCGTAAGCCACCCATCACAAGTCTTGAACGTTGGCGATACAGTCAAAGTCAAGATCGTGCGTATCAACCCAGAAACACAACGTATCTCGCTTGGCATGAAACAGCTTCAAGAAGATCCTTGGACAGTCGCTGCCTCGAAATACACAGTTGGCTCACGTCATTCTGGTACGGTTACGAATATTGCGGATTACGGTGCATTCATTGAATTGGAAGAAGGCGTTGAAGGCCTCGTCCATGTCTCTGAAATGTCTTGGACAAAGAAAAACGTCCACCCAGGCAAAATCGTCTCGACATCACAAGAAGTCGATGTTCAGGTTCTCGAAGTGGATCAAGAGAAGCGTCGTATCTCGCTTGGTATCAAGCAGGTTCAAGACAATCCTTGGGACAGCTTTGCAGATCGTTTCCCTGTTGGCTCAACAATCAAAGGCGAAGTTCGCTCTGTCACTGAATTTGGTCTCTTTATCGGACTAGACGGCGACATTGACGGCATGGCGCATTTGTCTGACCTCTCTTGGGAGAAGTCTGGTGAAGAAGCCCTTCAGGATTACAAAAAAGGCGACGAAGTCGAAGCCAAAATCCTCGAAGTTGACATCGACAAAGAGCGTATCTCTTTGGGTGTGAAACAACTCGTCAAAGACACAATGCCTGCTGGCGGTGCCAAAGGTGCTAACCGAGGTGCAACAGTCACATGTACAGTCAAGGAAGTTAATTCTGGCGGTATCGAAGTCACCTTTGGTGAAGACGACGCAGAAGCAACAGCCTTTATCCGCAAGGGTGACTTGTCACGTGAGCGTTCAGAGCAACGTCCAGAGCGTTATGCTGTTGGCGATAAAGTTGACGCGATGATCACACGGGTTGACCGTAAGACACGCACATACTCACTCTCTATCAAAGCGCTCGAAATCGCTGAAGAGAAAGAAGCTGTGCAACAATACGGGTCTGCTGACTCGGGTGCGTCTTTGGGTGATATCCTCGGCGCTGCGCTTAAGAGCGAATAGTCAAGCCTTATATGCTTAAGAAGCCCCGATGGTTCGCTGTCGGGGCTTTTTTATTGGCCGAAATTATGGCCACTCTTTATGAATCAGCTTGACGTGCCATAGGGCGAGGGCGCTATAAGAGCCTATGCTTAGATCAGAACTCATCGACAAACTTCATGACGACAATCCGCATTTGACGCGTCGTGATATGGAGAGGGTGGTTGCTGTTGTTCTGGAATCCGTCACTCAGACCTTAGAACGCGGTGCGCGTGTTGAATTACGGGGCTTTGGTGCGTTTTCTGTCCGTCATCGGAAAGCGCGTGCCGGCAGAAACCCGCGAACAGGCACAGATGTCTTCGTGCCTGAGAAACACGTACCGTTTTTCCGCACGGGTAAAGATTTGCGCGAGAAAATTGACGCCTCTAAAAGCTGATAATTCGCGTTAAACGCGAAAAATTTACCCCAAATTTACCATATTGACCAATGCTATGCCGTGTGCACAATGGTGGTAGAGTGCTTACTTTTACCCAAAAATTATAGGGGACTATTATGGGAATGATTACAGAATTCAAAGAATTTGCGATGAAGGGCAACCTTGTCGATATGGCCGTTGGCTTTGTTATGGGCGGCGCATTTGCAACCGTTGTAACATCTTTCATCAATGACATCTTCATGCCACCGCTTGGAAAAGTGTTGGGCGGTGTAG
>CAYGSV010000217.1:1352-4585 GCA_964352635.1 uncultured Algimonas sp. | reverse complement strand
TCGGCGGAGCTGTTGCCAATTCCGTCGGGAATCGACTGTTCAAACTGGCTGATAGCGCGCAAGTTTTTGTTGTCACCCATAGTCCGCAAGTTGCGGCGGCCGCAGACCATCAGTTCCGCATTGAGAAATCCTCAACAGGCTCAACAACGACGACACATGTCCATGCTGTGGCTGATGAAGCCCGCGAAGAGGAAATTGCACGTATGTTGGCGGGTGAAACGATTACGCAAGAAGCCCGTGCTGCGGCGCGGCAATTAATGGCCTCATGACAGAGCAAGACGCAAAAAGGCGAATAGCGGCAATCAGCATGGAAATCCGCGCGGCGGATGAACAATATTATAATGAAGATGCGCCTGCCATTACCGACGCTGAATATGATACCTTACGCAAGGAACTCATCACTTTAGAAACAGAGTTTCCGCATCTGATCGCCAAGAATAGCCCGACTCAGAAAGTGGGTATGAAGCCCTCGGGTAAATTTGGTAAAATAAAACACCGTGTGCCGATGCTGTCGCTCGACAATGCCTTTGATGACAGGGATGTCGAAGATTTTGTCGCACGCGTAAAACGATTTTTGAGCCTGCCCAGTGAGACTGAATTAGAGTTTACAGCTGAGCCCAAGATAGACGGTCTGTCTGCCGCGCTCCGTTACGAAAATGGCAAGCTCATTACAGGGGCGACGCGTGGAGATGGTCAAACAGGCGAAGATGTCACGCGTAACCTGATGACCCTCAAAGAGGATGTTCCGCATCAACTCAAAGGAAGCGGGTGGCCCGATATTCTCGAGGTACGAGGTGAGGTCTATATTGAGCATGATGCCTTTGATAAAATGAATGCCGTACAGCTCGCCGCTGATAAGCCTGAGTATAAAAATCCACGTAACGCGGCAGCGGGCTCGCTTCGTCAAATTGACCCGAGTGTGACCGCTCAACGCCCTTTGCGATTTTTTGCTTATGCTTGGGGCGAGGTGAGTGCACCTTTATCTGGTACGCAAATGGGGGCGGTAGAACGGCTCGCAGAGTGGGCTTTTTCGACCAATCCCGATATTAAGGTTCATGCAAGTGATGCCTCCATGATTGCCCATTATCATGACATCGAAGAGAAACGTGCCGCGCTTGGTTATGATATTGATGGCGTGGTTTACAAGGTCAATGATTTGACGTTGCAAGAGCGCCTAGGGTTCGTTTCTCGTGCCCCGCGTTGGGCGATTGCTCATAAATTCCCTGCGGAAAAAGCTGTCACAACGCTTGAAGCGATTGATGTCCAAGTTGGACGAACGGGTTCACTCACACCTGTTGCGCGGCTGACGCCAATTACAGTTGGCGGCGTTGTCGTTTCAAATGCGACCCTTCACAATGAAGATGAAATCTCGCGTCTAGGCGTAAAGCCTGGAGACAAGATTGAAATTCAACGGGCAGGGGATGTCATTCCGCAAGTCCTTCGCGTGGTCGAGTCTGGCGAAGGTGAGCCTTATAGCCTGCCCAAGACATGCCCAATTTGTGGGTCTGATGCGGTTCGAGATATTGATGAAAAGACAGGTCGCCAAGATGTCGTGCGTCGCTGTACCAACGGCCTTGCCTGCCCTGCACAAGCCAAAGAAGGGCTAAAACATTTTGTCTCTCGCCGCGCCTTTGACATTGATGGCTTGGGCGAAAAACAAATCGCACTCTTCTTTGACTTAGGCCTCATCAAAGAGCCGTCAGATATATTCACATTAAACCAAAAACGCGATGTTTTGGACAAGCTCGAAGGCTTTTGTCAAACCAGTATAGATAATCTATTTGCGGCTATTGATGATCGTCGCACCATCAGCTTTCAGCGCTTTCTCTATGCTCTCGGTATTCGTCATGTGGGTCATGGTAATGCGGGCTTGTTTGCGAAACATTTTCAGAGCCAAGAAAAGTTAGTCGAACAAATTGAGAGTTTAGGGGATAGAACAAGCCCTGCCTATTTATCTCTTTTAGGGATTGATGGCGTGGGCGAAGCCGCCGCCGATGCGTTTAGTCAGTTTATGACAACAGCTGAAAATAGATCCGTTGTCGACCATCTATTAGACTATGTCACAATAGAACCTGTTGAAGCCGTCGCTCAAGATACAGCCGTGTCAGGCAAAACGGTTGTTTTCACAGGCAAGCTAGAGAAGTTCTCAAGAGACGAAGCCAAAGCGCAAGCCCAACGCCTTGGTGCAAAAGTTAGTGGCAGTATTTCTGGTAAAACGGATTACTTGGTTGCGGGCCCGGGCGCGGGCTCAAAACTTACCAAAGCTCAGAGCCTCGGCGTCGCCGTGCTGACGGAAGACGACTGGTTGGAGCTGATTGGCTAGGTGTCAAAATGTCTTTTTTTGCCAAAAAGTTTATTCATTATAGTTTCTGGAAATGTATTTAAGAATAGAAATAGTATTACGGCTAGAATTGCCCCAATCATCACAAGTATTCTGATTAAGGCCTGTTTTGGACTTAATGTAATTGTGGCGTAGCTCTCTGAAAATTCTACATCCTTTAAAGCCAGGCTAGCAATCGAACCTTTGTAGCCTGCTTTATTCAAATCATAAATTGGTATTATTTCAAAGAAATCATAACTTGCTTTGATTATCGTGTTTTGAAAAGTTTCATCTGTTTCACCGACTATGTTGTCAAAAAACTCTTTGCCGTCCTCTGACTTTGCATTGTCTCTTTGACGTTCCAAAAACTTTCGCGCAGCGCCTTTTATTTCACTTAACTCGCTTTTAGTTTCTTCATCGGTTTGAATATTAACCGTAGCGGGCTGGATGTTATCTAAATAGATACGGGGCGAGTTCAGACGGACACCAGTTTGAAAGTCTCCAGTGACTTGTCCCTTATAACCAAGGGCATTCGCTGAAAAATCAGTACTAATCAATGCTGTGTCATTTTCCCGAAAGTCAATAATGGCTCTGGTTACATTGAGTTCTACACCAAACCGTCCGACAGGCCCTTTTGCAAGCTGTGCGTCTAAGGCTGCCTGAGCTTGTTCTTCTGAAATGTTGACCGTGAAGTCCTTGCTAAAAAAGAATATGTAAGCACAAGCAACGAGCAGTGCCGCCAAAATACCCAATATGAGTTTCTTCAACATTTAACTTAATGCTTAAATCGGCGCGCAGGCT
Organism: uncultured Algimonas sp.; assembly: GCA_964352635.1. Lineage (GTDB taxonomy): Bacteria > Pseudomonadota > Alphaproteobacteria > Caulobacterales > Maricaulaceae > Litorimonas. The sequence continues at coordinate 1,464 of CAYGSV010000217.1, read as the reverse complement.
TGTATTAGCCATGCCAAAATACCGCCTTCAACGCGCGGACCAATTTCTTCTAAGACTTTGGCGTGATAGCTGTTTACGTAATCACGCTCAGTTCGAGAGAGAAGGTCTGTAT
>CAYGSV010000217.1:0-1342 GCA_964352635.1 uncultured Algimonas sp. | reverse complement strand
GGTCTGTATCTATCAAGTCGCGATGGATGGGCGCTAGTGTTAGTGTTTCAAATCCCATCATCGGGCGTTCACCGCCCGCAATAGCTGCGGGTTCCGTGACGTATTGGAGATTTTCGATACGGATGCCGTACTCACCCGTTTTATAATATCCGGGTTCATTAGAGACAATCATACCGGGACGAAGTGCGACCGTGTTGGGTGCTTTAGAGATACGTTGCGGACCTTCGTGAACGCCGAGGAATACGCCGACGCCGTGACCTGTTCCGTGGTCATAATCAAGACCGGCCGCCCAAAGTGGCGCACGGGCAAAACCGTCAAGTGCTGGACCTGTTGTGCCTTCTGGGAAGCGGATGGTGGCTAAGGCAATGTGGCCTTGAAGGACGCGGGTGAAACGATCGCGCATTTCATCTGTTGGTTCTCCGATTGGTACGGTGCGTGTGATGTCTGTTGTGCCGTCTTGGTATTGTCCACCACTATCAATAAGAAAGAGCGAGCCTTTTTCGAGTCGCAAATTTGTATCCGTATTGACGCGGTAGTGCACAACAGCGCCATTGGAGCCTGCACCTGAAATGCTTTCAAAGCTCAAATCTTTGAGACCGTCATTTTCATGTCTAAAAAGTTCGAGCTGTGTTGCCGCTGCGATTTCATCATAAGTTCCAGATTGCGCTTCGGTATCAAGCCAGTGCAGAAATTTAACGATAGCAACAGCATCGCGCTTATGCGCTTCGGCTGTTCCTTTTAACTCCGCTTCGCTTTTACAAGCTTTGGGTAGGGCGACAGGGTCCATGGCTTTTTTGACGGTTGCCCCACCTGCCTCGGTCATAATGAAATGCCAGGCCGAAGCCGTGTTGGGATCCATCAATACGGTTTGTCCTGACATATCTCTAAGGGACGCTTCAAGTTCAGCTTGTTCGCGGATAGAAACCTCATTACCCAAATGTTGTCTGATATCGGCTGAGAGCTTCTCTGAGCGGACAAAGAAATCGACTTGACCATTTTTATGAATGAGTGCCGTTGAGAGCGGGAGAGGCGTGCATTGCACATCGCCGCCTCGAATATTGAGCAACCATGCTACAGAGGCGGGGGCTGAGATAAGGGCGCTATCAGCATTGTGCCTTGCGAGGTTTTCGGCAATTTCAATTCGTTTCTGGATGTGGGTTTTCCCTGCCAAGTCAGAGGGTTGAATTGTGATGGGAGTAAGGGGCGCAGGCGGGCGATCCGTCCACGCCACATCTATGGGGTTAGGCGAAAGTGATATCGCTGTCCCACCCGCATTTTCAATTGCAGAAGTTAGAAGGGATAAAGCTGCTGGGCTATGTAATTTCGGATCATATCCTATGGT
>CAYGSV010000216.1:0-4664 GCA_964352635.1 uncultured Algimonas sp. | reverse complement strand
TTTGCAGCTTCGCGCGCGTTAGGGCTTCTGGGTCAATGCCAATATGGTTTTTGAAACGGCGGTCTTCGACGGCTAAAATGGTCAGCGGAATATGAAACGGTAATGTGTCTAAATCCACGCGCGGGGCAACGGTTGCCCCTCTCACCAACACATCCCGACCTTGGCGGTCAACGATTTGCACACTGACAGGGCGTTGATTTTCCCAAAGACGTTTTGGGTCAGGCAAGTCTTTTGCTGCAAAAGCAAAGCCCATAAAGCCTGCCATACCGCCAATATAGGCCAAGGCCGTGCCAGACAAGAACGCACGCTTTCCCCATAACCGCAAACGCGGCGGGAGGCTTGGCAATCGCCATTTTTCAACGTCAGACAGTGTCATGTACACACACAATTAGGGTTATTAAGGCCTTAATGTGACCTTGCGCCCAAACCCTTTAAGGTGTGTTTAACGCAGCCTGTTTGAGCTGTAAAAATAGTTAAGTCGGCAGTGGCTGTGCGGGGCCTGACAGCCCGCCAGATTTCTTCGCCCCTTCACCTCGGCTGATATCCGTGTCTTTTGCAGGGCAGAAACTGAGGACTGTTGCACCTTCGGCACGCGCTTCTTTTCCAGGTTGGATAAAATCAAGTGCACCATCTGGGCGCAAAGCGAGGATTAAATCGAGGTCATCGCCTCTATCTTTGTAAAGATCAACCAAAGTATAGGCCTCTGACAGGTTCGTAGACCGGAAACGCCACCCGCCCCACCAATCACGCGTTAAGGCATCAAAACTGCGTCCTCGTGACGTCATGGTGCGGCCACGCGATGTAAAGGCAATCGTCTCAGTATCATCTTCATCACCCTCTTGCGCGGGAACTTGGAACACGCGATGACGACCTAATTCCGGTGCAAATTCTACACAGACGAGTGAGTTATAGGCATCATTTGGTGTTGCCGCAATTAAGTGGTTAAAGGCAGAATGATCGAGCGAGTAATCCGCATTTTCTGATAGAACCTCTCCATAAAAAGTTGCGTGACCTTCAAGGCGAGCCCCCCGCAAACGCCGCCAATTTGTATCCGCAACCGTCACTTTGATACCCATGTCTTTAATAGCCTTCGCCAAACCTAATGACCATGGGTTCGCGCCAACAATCATGATTCCATTTCCACTGCCTGCCGCTAGGCCGAGGGCTTTGGAAATAGGCCCAATTAAGAAGCCTGCAAACAAGACTGTCGCAAAAACGAGGGCGAATGCAAGCGGCACAAAAAGCGTCCCATCGCTACGCCCAATGGCATTTAATTCCGCGGCAAAGAGACCCGCAACCGCAACGGCAACCACACCACGCGGGGCGATGAAACTAATCAGCAAGCTTTCTTTCCAAGTGAGGCCCGAGAATAAAGTCGAGAGCATAACCGCAATTGGGCGCACCAAGAAAATCATGGCGAGAACAAAGGCTAAGACACGCCAATTGGTCACGAACTCTTTCAGAATGGCGGGGGTCAAAGTCGCCGTCAAAATAACGAAGACACCTGAAACAAGTATAATCGCTATGTTTTCTTTAAAGCGGCGCATTTCCACCATCGAGGCGAATTTTGTATTCGCCATAGTCATGCCGAGTGCGGTCACAGCCAAGAGCCCTGTCTCATCCGCGAGAATATTCGCAATGACGTAAATTAAAAGAACCCAAGCCAAAACAATTGGGGCTTTCAGATATTCTGGAATATGCCCCCGGCGAAACGCCCACGCCATCCCAATACCCGACACAATACCAACCAGGATACCAAAAATGGCCGCGAAGGCTAATTTGCCAAAGACGAAATACATGGAGGCTTCGGTTTGAGAGAAACGAATAAACTCATAACCTCCAACAGCGAAGAGCGCGCCGAGCGGGTCATTCACAATACCTTCCCATTTCAACACATTGGCAGGACGAGATTTCAAATGCGCTTGTCGCAAAAGCGGCATGATAACTGTTGGTCCAGTTACAACAAACAAGCCCCCTACCATGATGGAAATATCCCATGCTAGCCCCACTATATAGTGACAAGCTGCTGCCCCTAAGGCCCAAGCAATCGGCGCGGCCACAAAAACCATGCGGATAACAGCACGACGCGAGTCACCCAAATCTTTGAACCGAAGCGTCATACCCCCTTCAAAGAGTATAATCGCCACAGCCAAGCCAATCATGGGGCGGTAGAGGTCACCAAAATCATTGACGGGGTTCAACCTGACCTGTTCAAACATATGTTTGATGGGTTCGGGAAGATTAAAGCCCAAAAGATATCCTAAGAGCGGCCCAAAAATGAGCCCTGCAATCGCCATAAGAACAATAGCCGGTCTCTGTAAACGCCAAGCCAACCATTGCGCCCCAATACCAAGCGTGCCGATAACAGCAATTTTTAGAGGTAATGCATTTACCGCATGATGGGCAAGATCAACCGCCATATGTTCCCCTTAGACATTCTTTCAATCAAACAGTGAGACGCGCATTTTTATTTTAAAAGACACGTTTGCGCGAGTATTATAACCTAGTCATCAACACGTTGAATATCAAACCCGATATCGCTACTGCCGTAATTTCCATTGTCATAAGAATCGACTTGGTCTTGGAAGAAATTCATCACGTGTTCGTAAACGCCCTCAAGCAAGGCACCGAGTTCGATGTCATCAATGGGCAATGATAGTCTATACTCTCGTCCCTTCTCAATACCGATATAGGCGTTGTTGCCCTCTTTCCGACACGTCAAAACAAGGCGCATATAGTCCCCTTGTTTTGAAATCGCGACGGCGAGACCAAAGCTGATGGGCTCAAGCGGCAAGAACCCCTTGCCCGACACGGAAAACGCCGCCGAACCTGAATTACGCGCTGCAAAAGGGCCAGCTGGAGGTACCAAATACACACATTGGCGGCCTTCATCCAGAAACCGACAGAGCGAATTACGAATAGACTCCGCTATATTTCTGACTTGAGAGTAGTTTTGAAAACTACGGTCGCCATAAGTTTCAGCGGCTTTTGCCAAATCGTCTAATCGCGTTTGTTTTTTCGTCATGGCTGACCCTTTTAACAGGCTATTTCGAGCATATTTCAACTTTATTAGACACAAAAGAGAGCTCTGGCACAAGACTTGTATGTCTCTTCTCATATTCACTTGTGGAGAGAAAAATGAGACGGATGATTAGCCTTGCCGCCACGGCCTGTTTAGCCATAGGCCTAAGCTCATGCGCAGAGCTTAGCTCATTAAAGCAATCTGTCTTTAAAAAAGACAAGAAAGCGTCACAGACACTCCATAATACTGATGCATCGCTTTTACGCGGCGCACCTCAGCAGAGTTTCGTGTTTGACGGCAGTCAGAAATATGACGTTGTGATTTATGATAACCCCGTCACACCCGCTCAGCGCGGAAATGTCCATTATTACTATTCAGATCATTATTACGCGATGGAACAGCGTTTAAATGCGACAGGTTATGTCGCGCCTGCGTCCTACACAGTTGAAATTTTTGATTCAGCCGGTTTTTAAAATCGCCTCTAACCCAGATTTATAATCAGGGTATTGAGGAGACCAAGAGAGTTCCGTCTTGGCACGCGTAATATCAATCCGTTTTGTTTCGCTATAAAATGTCCGCGCCATAGCAGACACACTGTCATCAGTGACGGAAACGCGTGGCGGTCTGGCGACACTTATCATATCCGCTGCATAATCTAAAACATCTTGCGGCGGGGTGGGGTGACCATCGGCAATATTGTAAATCGCTTGTGGGTTGGGGCGAGAGATAGACGCTAAGACAGCACTTGCAATATCATCAACATGAATACGATTGACGACATGCCCCTCTTTAATAACAGCACGCGCGGTTCCCTGCTTTAGCTTCTCAAAAGGGTTCCGCCCTTTGCCGTAAATATCGGGGCCGTAAATACCTGCCAGTCTGAAAATATGTACGGGCCAACCCGTCTCTAGCCATTCCAGTTCTGCTTCGGCTCTTGCCCTGCCCCGTTTCAATTGTGGCCGCGCCGCCTCGCCTTCAAATGCCCATTTCCCTTGACGGTCTCCATAAACACTTGTTGCCGATAGATAGCCTATCCATTTGGCTCTCGGTGTAAAGCCAGACATAACGCCTAAGACGGGGTCATAAAAACCCTGCTCAGATGATGCTTTCATTGGGGGTATAGATGAAATGATGATGTCCGCTGACTTAAACACTCGTTTTATATCAAGCTTATCCAGTGTGTCGGATATTATAGGGTTTATACCGAAAGACTTTAAGACATCGGCTTGGTCTTCATTTCGTGTCGTTCCCCATATTTCATAGCCCAGCTTTGTAAGAGACCGCGCAATTGCGCGCGCAGAATAGCCTGCCCCAAGGAGCAGTGCCGTCGGCTTTTGTGTCTGCATATTAATGTCTTGCGCCATTGCTGTGCTGCCCCTCCCCTTGCTAAAGGCCCCTTATGATAAAACACCTTTTTATAACGGTATCCTTGCCAATCGTCATGGCCGCATTTGCCGTAAATGCCAATGGGTTAGATGAAAACGATGCGGATAAGAGCGTGGCTGTGACAGACGATCAAACGCAAAGTTTTGATGAAAAACATAAAGCCTGTCTGGAGCAAATCGCTGTCGACTCTGACTTGGCGTTTGAAGAGGCGATGATTTGGCGTTCAGAAGGCGGTGGCCGTCGCGCGAAACATTGC
>CAYGSV010000215.1:0-4706 GCA_964352635.1 uncultured Algimonas sp. | reverse complement strand
AAAAAGAGCCCCGCCATGAAAGGCGCAGAACGTGGGAAGTCTGCCCCACGGTCAAAAAAGAAGAACAGGACAAGCGGGGTCAAAGCCGAAGCAATAATAACCCCAAGTAATAAATTACGAATGTCGGCCAAAGACGTAAATCTCCAAATCGCCCTGTCTTGACGAATAAGCGCCCAGACAAAGACAACGCTTGCCATCATAACAATGGCCGCATTCCAATCGACTTCAGAAGGTATAGGCTTATTTAAAAAATCATAGCGCCAGCGGATAACGTAAAGCATCGCGACGCCGCCGAGTAACGCATCAAATGCTAATAAGATAATACGAGAAACCCAGGCCAGTGATTCACGCACCCTTTTCTTATGTGATGTCTCAACTTTATCCATCCTTACGGCGACTTTCTAATTTGCGGAATGACCATCTTGCGCGGTTGCTTCGCGCTTCACCATCTCCATCAGATAAAGCCTGTCCCGAAATAATGATTTGTTGGCATCTAACAGGTTTATTTCCTTCTGCTAAATAGACGGAATCCTCAACTGTCAGCGGACCACAATCCGTGCGGAACCGCCATCCTGCTTGACCCTTTTGAACAAGAAGAGCGCTTGATTGATCTTGGCTGATACTCACGCGCACATCAGGATGAAAATGAAACCGAATATCGAAGGCACGCTCCTCGCGCGATAATGGCTGATGACCGAGCGGCACATAAAGGCTATCTTCTCCTCTGATATCAACGCCGTCGCTTGACATAAAAAGACGCCGCCTATGCCCTAACCCACTACGGGAATGATATCCCTGATGACTTGTCTCGAGCCAAATACCAACATCTTGTTCTTTGCGTTTGGCTTGAACGGGGCCGCTTTCATATAAAACAACTTCACCCCTTTGTTTGGTTTTCCAGCCCTTAGGGAGCAATTGGCCGGGCGATTGCCCTTGTAATGTTAAAGTGGAATGCGCCGCCGAGGACCGCATCGGACGCCGCCACCCTGGGGACTGCTCCGTATTCCAACCACAATTGACAACTAATCGCCCAAGCTCCGTCGAGAGCTCAAAGGCGAGAGGGGCGAGATGTGCCTCTTTGTCAAACCCTGTCGGAGGGTTCGAACCTGTGTCTACAATCAAAACGGATTGTCCCGCGGATAATCGTTGATAATGACTGTGCGGGCCATAAGAAAACGCCTTAGCCTCTCCAGGCGCTGCGTCCAAAACTGTCTTTATGTGACGCGGGTCATGCGGGCTACCCCCATTAAAGCTGGCCACCCCCCCGTCTTGATGGCGAAAGAAGGCCACCATAGGAACCATACGATCTATTGCCCGCGTTATAGATCGCGATCCTTCAACCCCTCTATCTGCGAGCAAGGTATCTAGCGTCAGAAGGATATTGAGGGCTCTAAACGTGGCTTCAGGGCTTCTTGAAACATGCCCGCCGTCTGGAAGAATTTGCGTTTCTATTTCATCATCTAACCAGTCCAATCCACGCGCTAAATATCCATCGGCCTTTTCCGTCAACCTCGCACCAAAAATCGCCAATGTTGCAGCAGCCTGTAACCGCGTAAGAGAGGGTGACATTTTCTTATACTGCGCCCGTAAATATTTGGCTTGACGCATCACAGAGGCACGACGCGAAACCGCTTTGGCTCCCGCACTATCGGCCGATAAAACAGGGGACCAATTCGTGAGCCAAATCCAGAGACGCAGGGTTAAAATATCCGTATCCCAACTAAAGTTATTCCACTGCCCGTAATGCGTAATCCAATTATCAACCAACCCACGCGCGCGAACAGCAGCCGCTTTTTCTTCGACCTTTCCTTTTGATTTTGGCCCCACCGCCAATAGGTCGTTCATCCACTCGAACCCGTGTAACCAAGCAGCATATCGCGGAGACGGGACATTGATTGTCCAAGGGTCACCATGTGCGCCGACATCAACGGATTGACCACCATAGTTAAATTGCCCTGCAAGAAGGGCTTGCCCAATGACTTTATCACCATAGTGATACGCGGGTGTCATGACATGAAACGCCCCGGGTCGACCCGCACGCAATCGCATCATACGAAAAGGTTCACCCATACTTTCAGCCGTTTTTCCTAAATACGAGCCTATTGTGCCGAAAGCGAGGGCTGGTGTGGAAATACGAGCAGAGGACATGGGTTTCAGCGCAGAGGACGACTCAAGGCCAAAGCCTTATGCGACCTTTTTCGTAGTAACATCACCGCGTAAGGCTCGGATGTTGTCTTGATATGTTCCTGCACCTTTGAAAACAGCACTCCCCGCAACAAGCGCAGTAGCGCCAGCTGCCAAGCAATCTTTGGCGGTTTCTGGGTTCACGCCTCCGTCAACCTCCAGGATGATATCCCTGCCAGAGGCATCAATTTTCGCGCGGAGGGCTCGAATTTTATCAAGCTGTGACGCGATAAAGCTCTGACCCCCAAACCCTGGGTTGACGCTCATAACAAGAATCATGTCCACGAGGTCAATGACAGGATCAACCACGTCAACGGGTGTGCCGGGGTTTAAAACAATGCCCGCTTTCTTTCCCGCCGCTTTGATGGTTTGAAGACTACGATGTAAATGCGGCCCCGCATCAGGATGAATAGAAATAATATCAGCGCCCGCCTCAATAAAGGCAGGGATAAGCGGGTCTGCAGGAGAAATCATCAGATGGACATCAAACGGTTTATCGGAGTGTTTACGTAACGCTTTCACAACCATCGGCCCAATGGTGAGGTTCGGCACGTAATGGCCATCCATCACATCAATATGAATCATGTCAGCCCCCGCTGCATCAATATCTCGAACAGCTTGGCCCAGAGCAGCAAAGTCAGCGGATAATATGGACGGTGATATCAAGGCAGACATAGAACGGCTCTTTTCTAATTATAATAACCATCTATCAGTCAGTGGAATTAGGCGCAAGTCGTCGCAACTGACACTCGAAAGAAACACCAAAGAAATCACAGATTTAGCCCATAAAAAAACCCGCTTCACATAATTTGCGTTTATGCAAAATACGCCAAGCGGGCCTCTATTTTTTTATCAACGTTTATTTGCGGATTGGCAAATAATCTGAGGATGTATAGCTACCTGTGTTTTGGTAGCCATAAACAGGGCCCGTTGTCTGGGCATCGCCTGTGTAGATTTCAACTGTGCTATTTGTATAGCTACCAGACCCACCTTGCATACATGTGCCGTCAGGCTGAGCCGTAGTGCCCGCAGGACAATTCACAGGCGTGCCCATTGTAGACGCATAGCTGCTTGATGAACCGTAAGACCCTGTGGAGCCATAAGACGTTGTTGAAGATGACGTCCATGACGAGCTTCCTGCACCTTGCATACATGTACCGTCAGGCTGGGCCGTTGTGCCTGACGGGCAATTGACGGGTGCCACTGTGCCAGAGTAATTTGTTGGCAAAGTCACTGTCATTCGTGAACTTGATGTGCTGCTACCCATAGCACCCTGAAGACATGTGCCGTCTGGTTGAGCCGCTGTACCCGCAGGACACGCAACAGGCCCTGTATTGTAAGACTGTGTTTGTGCATAAGATTGCGTATATGATGGCGCGGGGGCTTGATATTGCTGAATAGGCGCGGTGTAGACCGTTTGTGCTTGCGGGGCACATGTACCCATTTGCGTACAATCAACATAAACAGGACCAGGGGCTACTTGCATAGCCGGCGCGGGTGTGACCGTGCTGCCATAGCGTGTTGATGCTGTTGTCGCTTGCTGTGCAGGCACACAGGCCTGACCACAGTTTTGACCACTTTCATAGTCATAAACATTGCCATAACGCGTTGATTGTGCGTTTGCGGTTGATGCCGTTGCGGCGAAAGCCAAAGCGCTGAGTGCAGTAATCGCTGTGGCGCGTAAATATGTTTGCGTGCTCATCCGGAGCCTCCCATTTTGAAACATTATGGCGTATTCTTGCAAAGCTTAGACCAGTTTAAGGTTAACGCGCTCTAAACAACGCAAAAAACCTCAAAACTTAGGGGCTTTGAAGGGCCGCAATGAAAAATCCATCCATACCGCCAATATCCTCTCGGAAATGGGGCATAGTGCGTAGGGTCTCTCTGCCCACATCATTATCGTCAGAGAGACCTAACGACGGGTTACGTAGAATCGGAATAAGGCGGAAATCGGGCAGCTCGCCCAAAAAGCGAGTGATACGCGGGTCACCCTCCTCTGGCTGGAGTGAACACGTCGCAAATATCAGTATACCGCCCGGTTTTAAGAGCGAGGCCGCTTTGGGCAGTAATTTGTCTTGGAGGCGGACAAGCTGGCTGAGCGTTTTCGGTGTTCTATTATGAAGCACGTCAGGGTGACGCCTGAAAGTTCCCGTCGCCGTACAGGGGGCATCCAAGAGAACAGCGTCAAACTTAACCTCTGTTTCCCACTCGAGCGCATCAGCACACACCACATCTGCCCCTAGCTTTGTTCGAGCCAAATTTTCGTGAAGGCGCTCAAGACGACCTTCCGACTTATCAAGAGCGGTCACTTTGGCGCCCATCGCGGCGAGTTGCAGCGTTTTACCGCCCGGGGCCGCGCAAAGGTCGAGAACCTCTTTGCCGTCTAAGTCTATTTGATCTGCCAAAATGCGGACGGGCAAAGTCGCTGCAACGTCTTGGGCCCACCATTCGCCGTCTTCATAACCTTCGAGGGCGGCCACATTGCCAATAGACGAAAGCCGCACCGTACCAGGCATGATCAC
>CAYGSV010000214.1:0-4714 GCA_964352635.1 uncultured Algimonas sp. | reverse complement strand
GATTATGCGCGTTCATATCGGTTACCCCTTATTAAGTCAATGGGGTGGGACACCGGGTGGGACACCTGGTTATGTAAATTCTTAGAGCTTGAAGCTCAGAACAAACATTTTTGGATGGGTTATGGCAAAGCTAGCAAATCAACTGACCGTATCAAAAGCTAAAGGCTTAAAGAAGCCTGGCCGTCATGCAGACGGCAACGGGTTATATTTGAAGGTCAGAAAGTCGGGGTCAAAATATTGGGTCTTCATGAGCAAGAAGAACGGTAAACGTACTGAGGTCGGCTTAGGGGCATTTGATGACATTACCTTACATAAAGCAAGGAAAATGTCTGAAAAGCTAAGAGTGAAAGTCTCAGAAGGCACTTCACTCCTTCAAAAGCAGTCACCTATGAACGAAGGTCAAACGCCCTCTTTTTTGCGATGCGTTGATGAGTTCCTTAAAACCAAAGAAAGCGGCTGGAAGAACGATAAACACCGTGCCCAATGGCATATGACCTTGAAGAAATATGCCAAACCCCTCCATAATCTCGATGTAGACAAAGTCACCACGAACGATGTTTTGGCTATACTCCAACCCATGTGGCTGACGAAAAATGAAACAGCTTCACGACTTAGAGGGCGTATAGAAACTGTATTAGACTACGCAAAAGTTATGAGATGGAGATCAGGTGAAAACCCGGCTGTCTGGAGAGGAAATCTAAAACTCTTACTTCCAGCTTACTCTAAGAGAAAAAATGTAAAGCATCATTCCGCTCTACCATTTGAAGACCTGCCTCAATTTTATGAACTGCTTAAGAGAAGAGAAGCCCTTGTCGGGCGATTGCTTGAGTTCATCATTTTGACTGCGTGTAGATCAGGCGAAGCAAGAATGGCTACATGGCATGAGATTGATCAAAAAAATATGACGTGGACAATCCCTGCTGCAAGAATGAAAGCAGGTAGGACACACATTATCCCTTTGTCATCCAGAGTCGTCGAAATTCTAAACTCCATGTATGGCCTTAATGATAGCTCGCTCATTTTTCCGCATCCTACATCTGGAAAAGAATTTTCAGTAAATGCAACAAGAGCGCTACTCAAGCGTATGGAATACGGCCATGTCACCACACACGGTTTTCGGTCAAGTTTTAGAGATTGGGCGGGGGATCAAACACATTATCAAAGAGAAACAATTGAAGCCGCTCTTGCGCATGGGATTAAAGACCAGGCCGAAGCGGCCTATCGTAGGTCATCATCCGTAGGTAAGCGCCGTATTTTGATGGAAGACTGGCTAAAGTATATTTCTAACCCAGAGGTCAAACAGTCTCTAGCGTATCCATCCACGCTTCAATTTCAGAGAGCTTCCACCGCGTAAAATTTGTTCCAAGCTTGTAAGGTCGAGGAAATTGATCCTCATCATTTCGAGATTTTCGCCATAGAGTTACGCGGCTACCTATGCCTGTAATCTGCTGGACGTCTTTTGCTGATAGTAATTTTTCAGTCACTTTAGATCCTCTCTTTTTGCAGCATATGGCGCGCCAAAATTCGCGCGCCATATGTAATCAGCTATGCCTATTGCGTTTTCGGCCGCGACCATACGAGGTCAGCCCCGTCTTCACGGTCAAAAAGCGCCGCGTTAAACGGCTTATCCATTTCAGGACCGTCAAACTTGATGCTGACGTAATCCACCGGCTCTTTGTCATCGTCCGGCTCGGATGTTTCATTCCATCCAACACCGAGATCACAGCGGCCGGATTTGACGAAGTAATCCGGACTATTCTCAGATTTCTTCTTTTCATTAGGAACAATGCGAACCTTTCGGCTCGTCATCATGGTGACAATCGTTCCTGTGTAACCACCTTTATCAGTGGATTTAAATGTACCTATATTTGCCATAATCGAAGTCCTTTCGTAAAATTGGCTGTAAAACGGAACAGGTTAAGCCAGCTCGCGCTTGGCTTTCTTAAATCCGCTATCGCTGGCGAGAAATGCCGACAGCATATAGGGGATGAGCGAACCCACGGACTGTTCCTCTCCGTGGGCTTGCTTGTAAATTTTGGCATAGGCTTCAAGATCGGCGTTCAAGTCATGCGGGACTGAAAGCGGTAACTTCACAGGCTTATGCATAACGATTTTTGGTAATTTTAATGTGGGTTTGGCATCAGCCATGACTATCCTCCATAGGGTTTAAGAATGAGATCGCGGCTTACGATGACGTTAAAGCGCCATCCCTGCCGTATGCGTATTGTGGGCTGCACATTGAGATTGCGGTCAATGATAAGTTGCCCCGCTATATTGGCCGTATCTTGACCTGCATTTTGAAGTGCGCGCGTAAGACGGTCACCGTCATCATTGGCAAGCTCGGAGCCGATTGAGAGAAGCGAAGACAAGGCCGCGCCTTTAATGAACTGCCATGTATGACGATCCACCTTATCTTGGAGGCCGGCAAAGCCTTGGGCATCAGACCCCGGGAGATTATCAAGCTGAATACTATCACCATTGGGCAGTATCATACGCGTCCAGACAACAAGCGCGCGCGATTGCCCAAAGGCAATGACGCTATCATAACGCCCCATGAGGCGAGATCCTTGCGGTATCAACAAATGCTGCCCCGTGACGGTATCAAAGACGTTCTCAGTGACTTGGCCGATGACTTGGCCCGGTAAATCCGAGTTAAGCCCTGTAACCAAGCTGGCTGGAATAAGATTACCCGCCATGACCTGATACGGAGAACGAGGCGAAACAAGGCCGTGGCTATTGTAAATCTCGTCACTATCACGGTCTAAGAACGCCTGTTTACTGCTCTGTCCATTCGGGTCAGCCGTAACAGGGCTGGAATCAAAACCGGATGGCGGCGGGTTAAAGCTTGGATATTCGGGTAGCGGTAAATATTGATTACCGTTTTCGGCGACTTGGCTAGGCTGTCTATCACCACCACGTCCGCTAATCTGAAAGAACAGACTTGAACTGCCAGGGTTTTGCGGGGCTGTATAAGCAGGCGCAGGTTCATAGCGTGGCTCTGAGGGCTGAGGTGCAGAATATGATGCAACCCTTTTGGTCTTGTCAGGCAGATTGACGGGCGTTGCAATCACAGGCTCAAGATTAGCGCTCATATAGGCAGCGCCAAGGTCACCCGGCAATGGCGGTCCAAGCTTGGGTTTCATCTCGCCATATGACTTGGGCAATAACTCTAAACCTGCTGCCATGGGTTTATGGGTGACATTGTAAAGCTCATCGCCATTGGCTTCGCCGTAATCCGGAGATTGTAGCGCCACGGCCAAGGCGGCGAACATAATTGTCCCAAGCCCGATGCTCCCACCGATCAGAGCTTTACGGCTAAAACGGCGAACCGCCCTTGGCCGCGCCCTGATCGTTAATTCCGGTGCAGTATCGCTCATAGCTGCCGCTCGATACGAACAACCTGCTGCTTCTTTTCACCTAAGCGAAGTTCAGCAAAATCGAAGAGACGGTCAACGACATAATACTCACCCGTAACGCGGTAATTGACGAGCTTGCTCTGTTTGCCCTTGCGGTCAGTGATAAATAATGGCGGCGCTTCCGAGACGGCCAAGCTTTTCGGGAACTCAATAAAGACCTTGTTACCGTCATCGAAGACGCGGGTTGGCCGCCAATTCGGGGTGTCGCCCTTGATGGTATAATCAAAGCGAAGGTTCTCTTGCTTAAAGTCTAAATCCGCCTTTTGAAAACTCACCTCTCTCAAACGCGGTTTTTTCGGCACTACCTTTTTGATCTGCTTAAGGGCTTCATGCGGATAACGCCACGACACCGCAGCCATATATGTATCAGCAAAGGATTTGAGGTCGAGGTAGTAAGTGCGCTTGGTTGTTGTAATAACGGCATTGGTTGAGAGTTTTGCCGCCATAGGCTTAACCAGAATATGCACCTGCTCATTTGCGCCTGACCCAGATACTGTATCACCGACCGTCCAGCGTTCCGTATCGCCTGCTGATACCGATGTCAGAGCTTCGCCGCGCTGCAATGCTATATCCGTGACCTGCGAGGGAGACGCATAGACTTGATAGAGCGATCCCGGCGTGTAGGGGTAAAGTTGAATAGCGTTCAGATAATTCTCGGACGTAGGCTTTACGATAGCGTTTTGATTGGCATAGCTGACCGCCTGAAACCCTGTCATTGATGGTTGATCAAAAAGTTCAATATTGACGGGCATCGGTTTCATTTGACCCGGCATCACCATATCGGGATAATGCTCGGCAGGCTCAATATAAGCTTCAAACTCTGCCTCTTCTTCAATATCAAGCTCAGCCACATAAACGGCACGGTCCATCTCATCAGGCATGGTAATAGAACCGGAAGATTTGAAACTTCCCTTCACATCATTAAAGGCCGATTGAAGGCTGGCACAGCCCGTCAGGCTTATAGTGACCGCCAAGACGGATACGGATTTTACGAATGATAACTGTCTCATTGGGACACTCCTGATGCTGTTGTGAGATCTTTCGACCAGTTGAGATTATGGACGTAGAGGCCAAGCGGATTACGGTGCAGCGTCTGCGCGTCCTTCGGCGCTTGGGTGATAATGGAGAGCGAGGCCGTATAAGTTTGCGCGCGCATTTGTGCCCCGCGCGCAAATTCCGTCTCGCGCCATCGAATTTCAAAACTATCGCCTGAAGAGCGCACTATGCTGATAACATCAACGGTGTCGGTGCGCTCACCCACGGCTGATAACGGGTCATTATCGCGGGCGTAATCATTC
>CAYGSV010000213.1:0-4715 GCA_964352635.1 uncultured Algimonas sp. | reverse complement strand
GGATGTTGACTCTCTCCTATGTTACCCGAGAGCGGTCAGACCCCCCCATTGAGCGATTTGCCCACCTTCACAATTGGTATGAACTTGTTATTTTTGAGCGGGTTAAGGGCCGGCTTGTTACTGAACTCGCACAATATCAATTGTCTGGTCCGTGTGCCGTGAGGATCCCACCTATGATTGTTCATGACTTTCAGATTGAGCAAGGTTCCTGTGCTTGGACACTGATTCAATTTGATTTTCAGACTAACGATGTATCAACAAAAGACAACATTCTTGCTTCACATTTAGATGTGGATGATCTTGATCGGGTGACAGATTTGGTAAGGTGGTTAAAGACAAGTGCTGCGCAGTCACACCTTCAAGAAAGCCAACATATTCTCGCGCTCATAAGCTCTGTGATCGCCCGCTCCCAGCCAGTTGATAGCGAAGCTAGGATTAGCGACGGACCCATTCATAAGCTGAAGCCCGCCTTGGAGCGGCTGCATAACAGGGGTCAATTATCACCTTCTTTGGCCGAAGCTGCATCGCTTTGTGCACTGTCCCCGAGCTATTTTTCGCGCCTGTTCAGGGCCTATGTCGGCATGAATTTTTCAGACTACACGGTTCAGACGAGATTGAAACGCGCGGCCATGGCGCTCGGCTCATCTCAAAAGCCACTTAAACAGATCAGCCATGAAAATGGCTTTCACCAACCTTCTTATTTCTCGGCGCAGTTCAAAAAGAAATATGGTGTCACTCCTTCAGACTTTAGACGGCATGCGAAGGAGGTAAAAAACAGAATTAGCTGATATCTGAACACGTTCCTTAATACGCCTCTCTGAAGACACTTGGTGAGGTCCGCTTTGGGGATTTTAATGACGTTTTTCTAGAATTGCCAAACACCTATCTTTACCTCGAAACAATTACTAAACTCTCTTTTCATTTAAGAAATAGGCTTAGGCTTTCACCACTCCCATGGCCTCTTTAGCGATATTTGTCACCGTTACATAATCTAACTTACCCGTACCCAAGACAGGGAGGCTTTGGACTGAGATTATTTTCTTTGGGACGGAAATTTCTGGGACTCCGTGGCTTTGGGCCCATGTTAGGAGTTCATGACGTTTTGGGTCAGGGTGTTCTGTCACAAGGATGATTTGTTCACCGCGTTTGGGGTCTGGCACGATGGCGGCGGCGTGCATATGGTCCGGCCAAATAGCTGAGGCACAATTTTCGACGACGGTGAGCGACACCATTTCGCCGCCGATTTTAGCAAAGCGTTTGATGCGTCCGCGAATGACGTAATAGCCTTCTCCGTCAACCGAGACGACATCCCCCGTATCATGCCAGCCTTCGGATAGTTCTACGATTTTCCCTGGATTATCAGGCGAGATATAGCCTTTCATGATGTTGGGCCCGCGCACGAAAAGGCGGCCTGCATCGTCCAGACCTTCGACGGGTTCAATGCGTGTTTCTATGCCTGGCAGCATTTTACCAATTGTCCCTGCGCGAATATCGCCGGGTTGGTTAGCGGCCAAAACGGGCGCGCATTCTGTCACACCGTAGCCCTCAAGAACCTCAAAAGAGAACCGCTCTTCGGCCGTTTTGCGCGTTTCATCTCGGACGCGTTCTGCACCGCACACAGCAATTCGGAGGGAGTTTAGACCCCCATCCGCACTGGCACGCATATATTGTTGCAAGAACGTATCTGTCGCAAACAACACCGTGGAGCGCGTTTTAAAGATGCGCTTGGCAATCGTTTTTGTTTGGAGCGGTGATGGATGCAGCACGACAGGATAACCACTAAAGATGGGCCAAAGTGTCCCCGCCGTCAGACCATAGCAATGGAAGGTCGGCAGCGGGTTAAAGAATATATCTGAGGGCTCTAATTTCACATGCTCTTCAATCTGTTCGATATTGGCGAGGATGTTGGAATGGGTCAGGACAACGCCTTTAGGGTTACCTTCGGTACCCGAAGTAAAGAGTATGATTGCCGTATCATCTGGTGAGGCATAGGGCGTAAAAATACGCGGAAAAACTGGGCCAAGCACAGCACGGAGTTTCCCGCTCACCCCAATCTCTTCTTTCATATCTTCGAGATAGAGAATGTTGAGAAATTCAGACAGCTCATCCATCAGGGCATGCAGGCCTGCGATGTCGACAAATTTATGCGCGGTGATGACAGTCTTAAGCGGCGCTGTTTTAGCGGCCGCTTTTAGGTTTTTCAGGCCTGCGGTGAAATTGAGCATGGCGGGTGTCCGCCCCGCGGCATGGACGGATAAGAGCGCGATAACCGCCCCCGCCCCTGTTGGGAGCAGGATACCAACATTCTCTCCTTCCGCCGTTTGTTTTTTCAGGGGGGAAGAGAGCGCAAAGGCCGCTTTTCGCAGATCACCATAGGTAAAGACGCGGCCATCACCATCCGTAACAATCTTCTTACTCGCACCTTGGGTTTTACAAGACTCGAGAAAGGCTTCGAATAAACCACGCCTGATGCGTCTCTGCCCGCGTTTGGACAGTGTTTCAGCTTTTAGAATTTGTGTTTCCACCGCATGCCCCTCTTTTAAGATCCGTTTTTACATACGGTTGATTGGGTTCATGCAATTGATAGCGTAAAATTCAGGTGAGTCAAAAGCGGGCTAGATTAGCGAGGCCTATGAAGTTTCCGCGGTAGAGGCCTCTTCTTGGCCTTCGTCATCGTCACTTTCGAGGATGCGTTCGACAGAAACCACTTTTTCACCATCACGCGGTTTAATCACGGTTACGCCGCGAGAGCTTCTGGACACGATACGAATGTTTTTCACAGGACAACGAATAAGTAAGCCCCCATTCGTGACAATCATAATTTGATCGTCATCATCTATCGTAAAGGAACGTACGAGAGAGGCATCATCTTCGCCTTTACGGCCCAATTCCTGTGCCGTTACGCCCTGTCCGCCACGGTTCATACAACGATAGTCATAAGACGAGCTGCGTTTGCCAAAGCCATCATCGGCGAGGGTTAAGAGGAATTGCTCTTTGGCCTCTAATTCACCGATGCGTTCAGGCGAAAGTCCAACATCGACAGTTTCGGCTTCTGTTTCGTCATCGCCTTCTTCACCTAATGCACGGCGCATGGCGTTTGCGTGCTTCATATAGGCACGCGATTCGTCTGTTTCGACATCGACATGGCGCAGAACCGCCATAGAAATCACTTCATCCCCATCTGCGAGTTTAATGCCGCGCACACCAGAGGACGTCCGGCCGACAAAGCGGCGCACATCGGTGGCGCGGAAACGAATAGCTTTACCCGCCGATGTCGTTAGCAAGACATCATCGTCTTCGGTGCAGAGGCGCACATCGACAATACCGTCGCCTTCATCAGGCTTCATCGCGATTTTGCCGTTACGGTTCACCCGCGTGAAGTCGGAGAGCGAGTTACGGCGCACACCGCCAGAACGGGACGCAAACATAATGTCCAAATCAGCCCACTCATCCTCATTCACAGGCAGAGCCATGATGGAATTAATGGTTTCGTCTTGATCAAGCGGAAGCAAGTTCACGAGCGCTTTACCGCGTGTCGCTGGCCCGCCTAATGGCAGTTTCCAAACCTTGAGCTTATAAGCCATGCCCGTCGAGGAGAAGAACAGCACAGGTGTATGGGTGCTGGCCACGAAAACTGTGGTGACGACATCTTCTTCTTTGGTCGACATGCCAGAGCGTCCACGGCCACCGCGACGTTGCGCGCGATATGTATCAAGAGCCGTCCGTTTAACATAACCACCAGACGTAACAGTGACGACCATATCTTCGACAGCGATAAGGTCTTCGTCATCAAATTCAAGTCCGCCTTCCATAAAGATAGAACGGCGTGGCGTGGCATATTTTTCTTTAATTTCAGAGAGTTCTTCGCGAATGATTGTCTGAACACGTTCACGAGACCGTAAGATATCAAGCAAGTCAGTAATAAGGGCGGCGAGCTTCTCAGCCTCATCCGTAATTTCGTCCATGCCAAGCGCTGTTAGCTTGAGCAGACGCAAATCAAGAATAGCTTTCGCCTGCTCTTCAGTTAGTTGAATGTTCCCATCATCCATCAACCTAGACCGCGGATCAGCAATAAGCTTAATCAATGCCCCCATGCTTTGGGCCGGCCATGTGCGATTTAAGAGGTTTTCGCGCGCATCTTTGGGATTAGCGGAGCTACGAATAATTTTGATAATTTCGTCAATATTGGCAACCGCAGTCGCAAGACCGACTAAAATATGCGCGCGGTCACGAGCCTTTGACAGATCAAATTTGGTGCGGCGCGCAATGACGTCTTCTCGGAAGGAAAGGAACGCCTCCAACATATCACGCACATTCATTTGCTCTGGTTTGCCACCATTCAAGGCGAGCATATTCGAGCTGAAGTTCTGCTGTAATTGAGAGAAACGGAAGAGCTGATTGAGCACAACATCTGGGACGGCGTCGCGCTTCAATTCGATAACAACACGCATACCAACACGATCAGATTCATCCCGAACGGCAGAGATACCTTCGATACGTTTCTCATTAACAAGCGCCGCTATCTTCTTGATCATATTTGCTTTATTGACTTGGAATGGAATTTCCGTGACAATAATCGCCATCCGGTCTTTGCGGATTTCCTCTATCTCAGTCTTTGCGCGCTGGGTCACAGACCCGCGCCCTGTCAGAACGCCCTGCTTGGCCCCACTGCGACCCATGATGAGCGCCCCTGTTGGGAAGTCTGGGCCTGGAAT
>CAYGSV010000212.1:0-4775 GCA_964352635.1 uncultured Algimonas sp. | reverse complement strand
CGCCTTGGCTCTCCCACGTCATGGTCTCTCGCCAAGAGACGGCGCGCCAGCTAATTACGCCCGGCGAGATTATGCAGCTGCCATCCAATCAGGAGCTTATTCTCCTCTCAGGTTTCTCGCCCATCAAAGCCGACAAAGTTCGCTACTATGCGGATAAGAATTTCACGGGCCGTGTCTCCAGCCCTCCCCAAATATCTCCGGACGGATATGGCGGACTTTCCCCGACTACGCCTTGCGTCTGGGGTGTTGAGACACGGCCTGTGGATGACCGTCTCTACATCGAGATAGATAAGTCAGAACAGAACAGAATTGCGTCAGCCTTAAACTCAAAGACTGACACGGGTGACGATGAGGACGCGGGCGGCAAAGAGCGCAGCCCCGAGCTTAGCGCTCCTGAAGCTTCGTCATATCAAGCCAAGACCAAAGAAAAGTCTCTTGATGTTGCAGAGGGAGATGCTCTCACACCCGCAATCAAACTTGGCGAATTCGTCAGAGACACGGCCACGCTTGCCCGCGCGCATGACCTGACCCGCAGCACAGACATAGATTTGGGAATGTAACTATGAGCAATGATCTCACAGCTCGCGTTCGCGCACGTATCACACCGGAAAATGCCGCGCTTTTGGACGTTCGGGCCCGCGCAATGGGGAAAACAAAATCGCGCGTTATAAATGATGCTCTGTCAGCCTGTTTCACATTTGAGCATGACGACGCGCGGGACGCCCGTATTCTCGAAAAGCTGGATATGATGATACGCCATAATCATCGCCATTCGCGTGATCTCAACCTTCATTCCGAAACCTTTGCGCTCTTCCTGCACTTTTACTTCACAATGGCACCGCAAATCTCGACAGCGGATACTGATGCGCGCGCCGCGCGCGGCGTTGGCCTAATGAACCAATTTATCGATCAACTTGGTGTTAAAATGCGCTCGGGCAGCAAGACGTTCAAGCAGGCTCTGTCTGATGTCCTTGTCTCCGACCAAGACTTCTTTCGGCTCGATGAAATCCAGCTTCTTGAAAAATTACAGAAGAAAAAAGTGTCTGCTCCCAAGACGAAGGAGACTGCAAATGTCTAGCCTTCAAACAAAAGCTACATCAGACCGTACGCTTGCCATGCTTCGCACAGCGCTGGGGCCCGTTATTACGAACGCGCTTGATGACCCCAAAGTTGTCGAAATCATGCTCAACCCTGATGGGCGTTTATGGCTTGATAAATTAGGTGTTGGCCGTTTTGATACGGATAGTGTGTTGACGGCTGATGAGGGCGAGCGCGTGGTACGCCTCGTTGCCAGTCACATCAATCAAGACGTGACCACCAAAACGCCGATTATCAGCGCGGAGCTTCCAGGCAATGGAGAGCGCTTTGAAGGTGTTTTGCCGCCCGTTGTTTCAGCGCCATGTTTCTCCATTCGCAAGGGCGCAGTCGCGATCTTTACCCTGGATGATTATGTCAAGGCGGGCAGTCTTACATATGACCAATCGGAAGCCTTGAAATACGCGGTCACGTCTCGCCAAAACATTTTAATCGTTGGCGGCACATCAAGCGGTAAAACCACGCTCGCCAACGCTTTGTTGTCTGAAATCTCAGACACGGGGGACCGCGTTTTGATTCTGGAAGATACGCGCGAGCTTCAATGTAAGGCCAAGGATACGGTGGCCCTTCGTACGCACGGCTTGAATGTCACCCTCGCAGATTTAGTGCGTTCGACCCTGCGCCTTCGCCCTGATCGCATCATCGTCGGCGAAGTACGTGGGCCTGAAGCGCTCGACATGCTCAAGGCTTGGACGACGGGGCATCCCGGCGGCATTGCGACGGTCCATGCAAATTCAGCGAAAGCGGCTCTGGGCCGCATTGAACAACTGATTTTAGAGGGCGTGGCGATTGTTCCGCGCGCTCTGATTGCGGAGGCCATCGACGTGATTGTCTTCATTTCTGGGCGAGGCTCAAAACGCCGCGTGCAAACCATCGCGCGCCTCATTGATGTGACGGACAAGGGCTATCAGCTCGAACCGCTCACAGCCTCGTCTTCCATTCCTAAACTCACTTTTGACGGAGGTAACTCATGTACGGACCCCTAACTCACGGAACCATAAACCAGCGGCTTTTTTACGGCGCGGCTATTGTCGTTCTGATTATGATGTTGATGCCGCAAACGGCGCACGCAGCAGGATCTGCTATGCCGTGGGAAGGCCCACTAACAAGCATATTGCAATCTATTGAAGGCCCTGTGGCTAAAATCTTCGGTACGATCGCAATTATCATGACCGGCATTGGCCTTGCCTTTGGCGATGCAGGCGGCGGCATGCGCAATCTTATCAAGATTGTCTTTGGTTTGTCGATTGCCTTTACGGCGACAAGCTTCTTCTTGTCATTCTTCAGCTTCACCGGCGGCGCTGTCATCTAATGACGGACACGGCCGTATATCAGCTTCCAGAAGGCTTCACCATTCCGGTGCGCCGTTCATTGACGGAGCCCATCCTTTTAGGCGGTGTTCCCAGAACGGCCGCCATCCTGAATGGCACACTTGCGGCCGCCTTAGGGTTGGGTCTCCAGCTCTGGCTACTCGGCATCATCTACTATGTCTGCGCCCATACGCTTTGCGTCTTTTTCGCCTCGCGTGATCCGCAATTCATGGAAGTTCTGGTCCGTCACATCAAACATAAGGGTTATCTCTCCTGAGGAATTTGGCATGATGAATCTAAGTGAATATCAAAAGCGGCCGGATTGCTTATCTGATTACCTGCCTTGGACAGCGCTCATTGCGCCCGGCACGGTGCTCAATAAGGATGGGAGCTTTCAGCGCACAGCGGAGTTTCGCGGTCCTGACCTTGAAAGCTCGACTGAGGAAGAATTAGTGGCGACCTGCGCACGCCTTAATAATGCGCTTCGCCGTTTCGGCTCCGGCTGGGCGCTTTACTTTGAAGCGGCACGTATTCCGGCTCGCACATATCCACTGTCCGACTTTACTGACCCTGCAGCTTGGATAGTCGAGCAGGAACGCAGAGGCGAGTTTGAAGAAGAAGCGGGTCAGCGCGACTTGTTTGAGAGCGTCTATTATTTAACCTTTCAGTTTATTCCGCCTGCGGACAGATCCAGTAAGGCCGAAAGCTGGATTATAGAAACGCCAACTGATGATAAAGGCGTGTCGGTTCAAGACCACCTGCAAAGTTTCATGTCGGAATGCGACAGATGTTTAGATCTTTTACAAAGCCAATTCCCGATGGCGGAGTGGCTGGATGATGATGCGACCCTGACATACTTGCACTCTACAGTTTCCCCAAAACGCCACCCTATCAAAACACCAGAAACACCTGCCTATATCGATAGCTTTATTGGCGGGGCGGATTTGGTGGGAGGGCTAGTCCCGCGCCTTGGCGAGCACTCAATCCATACGGTGACAATCCTCGGGTTTCCGAGCGAGACAACGCCGGGCATATTGGATGAGCTCAATACACTCGGTTTTTCATACCGCTGGATGACGCGCTTCTTGCCGCTCTCTAAGGCCGAAGCCTCGAAGGTCATCACTAAGACGCGGCGGCAATGGTTTGCCAAACGTAAGTCAGTGGTCGCGCTGCTCAAAGAAGCGCTGATGAATGAGACGACGCCCTTGGTCGACAGCGATGCTGATAATAAAGCCATTGACGCCGATGCGGCGCTCCAAGATCTGGGCGGCGACTATGTATCTTACGGATATTTGACAACAGCCATTTGCGTTATGGATGAGGACGCCACGGTCGCTGAAGCGCGCATGAGAGCGGTTGAGCGTATTATCAATGGACGCGGCTTTGTCACTATTCATGAAAAGGTCAATGCGGTTGATGCTTGGCTCGGCACGCATCCCGGCAATCCATACGCAAATGTGCGCGTTCCGTTGGTTTCCACATTAAACCTCGCACATATGATGCCGCTCTCGGCTGTCTGGGCGGGCCCAGAAGGTAACGCGCATTTGGACGGCGCGCCGCTATTATATGCGACCACAGCAGATCATACACCGTTTCGACTGGTGACTCATCAAGGCGACGTAGGCCACACGCTGGTTGTCGGCCCAACAGGCGCAGGTAAATCCGTACTTCTCAATCTGCTATCCATGCAGTTCAAACGCTATCCCGACGCGCAAGTTTTTACCTTCGATAAAGGCGCCTCATCACGCGCGATGATTGAGGCGTTGGGAGGTGACTTCTACGCGCTCGGCGAGACCGACTCTGCTTTGGTCTTTCAGCCTTTACGCGGAATCGATGAGCCTGCTGAAATGGCGTGGGCCTTAGAATGGATCTCAGGATTGCTGGTGTCCAAAGGGGTAAATGTCACGGCGGAAGTGGAGAGCACTGTCTGGTCTGCTTTGCAAAGTCTTGCCAGTGCGCCCGAAGATCAGCGCACGCTCACAGGGCTGTCAGCCTTAATTCAGGATAGCGATTTACGTCTGGCTTTAAAGCCTTTCACGCTCGAAGGCGCTTACGGACATATTCTTGATGGCAATGAAGATACGCTCCGTGATAACGCGGTGCAGGCTTTTGAGATGGAAGACTTGATGCACTCAAAGGCGCTTGTTGCGCCCGTGCTGACTTATCTGTTTCATAAGCTCGAAGCGCGTTTTGATGGTAAGCCTACATTCCTGATATTGGACGAAGCCTGGGTCTTCCTTGATGATCCGATGTTTGCGGACCGCATTCGAGAATGGCTTAAAGTTCTTCGTAAGAAAAATGTCTCCGTTATCTTCGCCACACAATCGCTTGCAGATATAGCGGGTAGTCCAATCGCGCCTGCGATTATTG
>CAYGSV010000211.1:0-4783 GCA_964352635.1 uncultured Algimonas sp. | reverse complement strand
ATTACATTTTTCTGCAACACAAATGGCGTTTGAACAAAAAGGGTGATAGGTCAGTGTCATGACTGCAGATATTCATCCAACAGCTATTGTAAGCCCCAACGCAAAATTAGGCGATAATGTCTTTATTGGCCCTTATTGTATCGTAGATGAGGACGTTACCCTTGGGAATAATGTCCGCTTGGTAAGTCATGTTAGCTTGACAGGTAGGACTTCCATCGGTGCTGACTCTACGCTCTATCCCTTTGTTTCGATGGGGCATCCGCCGCAAGACTTTAAACATAAAGGCGGTGATGTTTTTATCACGATCGGAGAGCGCTGCACATTTCGTGAAAACGTCAATATTCACCCTGGAACAGATACAGGCAAACCTGAAACCCGTATCGGGAATGATTGCTATTTCATGGTGGGGACACATCTCGCCCATGAGGGGCAAATGGGTGACCATGTTATTGTCTCAAACGGCGCACAAATTGGCGGCAATGTCACCATAGGCAATTATGTTGTCCTCGGTGGTCTTTGTGCCATTCACCAACATACGCGTATTGGCGATTATGCCTTCATCGGGGGTATGGCGACGGTGACGCGCGATGTTATTCCTTATGGCTTTGTTGTTGGGAATGCCGCGCACCTAGCGGGATTGAATGTCGTAGGGTTAAAACGGCGTGGATTTACTAAAGTCCAAATCAGAGAATTGCGCGCAGCTTATCGGTTGATGTTTGCGGCTGAAGGCACGTTCTTAGAACGTTTAGGCGATGTGCAACGTCTCTATAAAGATCACGACCTTGTCCAAGATATCGTGGCCTTTATTCGAGATCAGAAAGATCGTTCTATCTGCTTGCCCGCCACAGGAACATAGTTATGCGTTTAGCTGTGATAGCAGGACGTGGAGACCTCCCCAAGCATGTTGTCGAGGCGGCGAAAGAGAGTGAAACACTTTTATCTGTGATTGCTTTGCAGGGCTTTGCCGATGTCAGTGATTATCCTTTATCAAAGTCATTTCGCTTAGGCGAATTTGGCGGGATTATTAAGCATCTCAAAAAGCAAAAAGCGTCTCATGTTTGTTTTTGTGGGAATGTCGATAGGCCCGATTTCTCGTCCGTAAAGCCGGATCTAAAAGCGATGTTTTATCTGCCAGGTACAATCCGCGCGGCAAAAAAGGGGGATGATGCCCTTTTGCGGCATTTGATGGGATTGTTTGAGAAAGAGGGATTTGAGGTCATATCGCCTCAAGAGGTTTGCAAGCCTCTCTTACTACCAGAAGGTCATTTGGGCGACATAATACTCTCTGATGAGCATCGAGAAGATGCTTTAGCTGCTTGCCATATCGCACAGTCGATTGGCGCTCTGGACATAGGACAGGGAGCCGTTGTTGCACGAGGCGTTACTCTTGCCGTCGAAGCGCAAGAAGGCACTGATGCCATGCTCATGCGCTGTGCTACGCTTCCGCAAGCTTTGAGAGGAAATGAAACATCACGCGTCGGCGTGTTAGCAAAAATGATAAAACCGGGCCAAGACCAACGTGTAGATTTGCCCGTTATTGGCCCTGCAACGATCGATAATGCGGCGGCCGCGGGTCTCGCGGGAATTGTGGCAGAAGCCAATGGCGCGTTTATTCTTAATCGTGACCTAGTCATAGAAAAAGCCAATATGCTAGGCCTCTTTATTTTGGGGTTACCCCCGTCAGACAATGACTGATTTATTTATCGTTGCCGCAGAACGCTCAGGTGATGATATCGGCGCGGCTCTTATCAAAGACATTCTAACGCTTCAGCCTGATTGCCAGATAGATGGGGTCGGCGGTTCAGCCATGGAAGCCGTAGGCGTGGCTTCGCAAATGGATATAGAAGGGTTGTCCATCTTAGGGTTTGTCGAAGGATTAAAATCCTACCCTATGATTATGCGCAAGGTGAAGATTTGCGCCGACGCTATTATCAAAAGCCAAGCTAAAGCTGTCGTTCTAATCGATAGCTGGGGCTTTATGATTCGCGTCGCCAAACGTCTTAAGGCGTTGGGTTATAAAGGAAAAATCATAAAATATGTGGCGCCACAAGTTTGGGCTATGCGGGAAGGGCGCGCGAAAATACTCGCCGATGCGACGGACCTCTTATTGAGTATTCAACCTATGGACGCGCCGTATTATGAACCTCACGGATTGAAGACAGTCTATGTCGGGAATCCCGTTTTTGATCAAGATTACGGATCAGGAAATGAAACCATTCTCAGACAAAAATACGGTTTAGGCGACCTCCCCATTTTATCAGTTTGGTTCGGAAGCCGCCCGTCCGAAATTGAACGCCTCACGGAACCTTTCTGTCTGGCGATTGCTTTATTAAAGCGTCAATTTCCTGACCTTGTAATTATGTCTCCCGTTGCAGACACAGTGAGGGACTTACTCAAACTCCATTTGTCTCAATCCTCATTCGAAGATGATATTTTTATGGTGGACGAATCTGAGAAACTGAATGTCATGGCGGCGTCGAAAGTCGCTTTGGCGTGTTCAGGCACCGTCACAACACAATTGGCCAGCGCGGGGGTGCCAACGGTAGTGGCGTATAAACTCAACGGACTTACACATTTTGTGGCGAAGCAACTGTTCAAACCGAGCTATATCTCAATAGTGAATATCGCGGCTGATAAACCGCTTATGCCTGAATTTGTTCAATCAGAAGCTAATGGCCCAAATCTGGCCGCGTCTGTGACAAAGTTTTTGAAGGATGATACTTTGCGTGGGTTAGCTTCTAAGGCTTTGTTGGCTCAAACCCAGATTATGGGTGCAGGTGCCAAGGAAAGTGTCAGTAAAAAAGCCGCCAGAAACGTTCTGACGGCTTTGAAATCTTAGACTTTATCAGTTTAGAACTTAGCGCTGATCCATCGGCACATAATCGCGCAATGTCGCGCCTGAATATAGCTGACGTGGACGACCAATACGCTGGCTCGGGTCTTCGAGCATTTCATTCCACTGAGAAATCCAACCGACAGTTCGTGCAAGCGCAAACAGTACGGTGAACATAGATGTTGGGAAGCCTAGGGCTGAGAGAACGATACCAGAATAGAAATCGACATTTGGATAAAGCTTCTTGGCCACGAAATACTCGTCTTCAAGCGCAATTTTTTCGAGTTCTTTCGCTACGTCCAAAATTGGGTTTTTAAGGTTCAGTTCTTCGAGCACTTCGTGTGCTACTTTTTGCATCACACGTGAGCGCGGATCGAAGTTTTTATAAACGCGGTGACCAAAGCCCATCAAACGGAATGGGTCTGATTTATCTTTGGCGCGCGCAATAAACTCAGGAATGCGGTCAACTGTTCCAATTTCTTGGAGCATGTTAAGACACGCTTCATTCGCCCCGCCGTGCGATGGTCCCCAAAGACATGCAATACCGGCTGCAATACACGCATAAGGGTTGGCACCAGAGGACCCCGCTAAACGCACAGTCGACGTTGAGGCGTTCTGTTCATGGTCAGCATGGAGGATAAAGATCTTATCCATGGCACGAGAGATGGTGGGGCTGATGTGATAAGGCTCTGCGGGGACAGAGAAACACATATTGAGGAAGTTTTCCGCATAATTCAAATCATTGCGCGGGTAGACGGCAGGTTGTCCGACAGAATATTTATAAGCACGCGCCGCAATCGTTGGAATTTTCGCAACAAGGCGGTGCATGGCCATGTCACGCGCTTCATTTTCCGTTGTATGGGCATCATCATGATAAAAGCCTGAAAGTGCACCAACGGTACCACACATCATCGCCATGGGATGAGCGTCACGACGGAAGCCGTGGAAAAAACTCTCAATTTGATCATGCAACATAGTGTGGTTAGTGATCGTATCTGTGAATTTTTTATTCTGTGCTTTGTTAGGTAACTCACCATTGATCAAGAGATAGGCGACTTCGAGGAAAGTGGAGTTTTCAGCAAGCGACTCAATATCGTAGCCGCGATACAAAAGCTGTCCTTTGCCGCCATCAATGAAGGTGATTTGGCTCTCAGTGGAACACGTGGACGTATAGCCTGGGTCAAAGGTGAAATGGCCCGTATGCTTGTGCAAGGCGCGAACATCGATGCCAGGGGCGCCCATGGAGCCTTTCATGATGGGGAGTTCATAAGACTGGCCATCGACGGTAACTGTCGCTGTGCCGGATTGAGTGATTTTGTTTTCCATGAATCTTTCGCCTTTTTATTGTTCTGTGCCGCTTAGATAGTCGAGGCAATCGGATAGTCGACCCAGACATTCGTCTTGTCCAAGGAGCGCCATAACCACTGATAAATCAGGGGACGGTCGCCCACCCGTGTGTGCCGCCCGCACGGGTTGTCCTATCCGACCGAATCCGATGTCATTTTCGGCCGCAAATTCTGTCAGGAGCTGTTGGAGATTATCCGCAGCCCATTCGCTGTCTTCTAAGGCTTTGAGACGTAAAGTCAAAGCCTGTAGGAGCTCTGCCACGCCGTTTCTACCTAAGGGTTTGGCTGTTTTGCCTTCTAAGGTTAAAGGGCGGTCAACCAAGAGGTAATCTGCTTGTACGATCAACTCTTTCAACGTTTTTGAACGCGGTTTTAGCGATGGTATAGCGTCGCGCAGACGATGTAACTTCATCTCTGTTTTATCAACCTCATTCATAAAGAGGAACGCCTCATTAAAAAGGGCTTGGTTGTCCATTTCGATGATATGTTGGGCGTTGATGAAATCCATCTTATCGAAGTCTAGCCGTGCGGGAGACGCATTTATGCCTTCAAGGGTAAAGACGTTAGCTATGGCCTCGTCGGTGAAGAAAATCTCTTCATCGCC
>CAYGSV010000210.1:0-4822 GCA_964352635.1 uncultured Algimonas sp. | reverse complement strand
GGATAAGCGATATTCAATTGCGGAACGATACGCGCAAACCCTTTTGCGTGACCAAGGCATAGAGGCCGCGCTTTCGATTGAACATTTGACCCGGGAAGCCATCATATTGAATGACGTGAAGCTCGTTTACCAAGATACAACAGAGCCCTTTTTTTCGGCCAAACGCATTGAGGCGGATTACCTTTTAAAAGATGCAATGAAAGGTAAGATGAAGCGCTTGCGTTTTGTAGAGCCCCAAGCCGATATTACACTGGATGAGAATTTTCAAATCACGGATGGGTGGTTACCGCCACAAAACAGCGAGAGTTCGGGCGGTGTTTCCATTCCTGAAAATGGTCTTTTTTTAGAGGATGCGAGCTTTTCACTTACGACACCCTATGGCTCGCCAGATATAGCTGTCACAGCCAATATTCGGGCTACAGATCAATTCGACGGAACCGTGATTATTGCGCCGACAGCGTTAAGTTATAAGGAATGGGAGGCCCAAGGGAGTGCGCGTCTAGATCTGGATGTGGCTGGAAACATCAAAGATATTGAAGCTTTGGTACGGATGGAACGGTTAACGGGGCAAGGGCTAAATCTGACAGACGCCACGCTTGAAATAAATGGTGAACTATTGGCGGACACAAATTTACCGATTGATTTGGAAACGCTTGATTTAAACTATGAGGGCGTTGTTTCAGGAACTGCGGAAAACCTTCGGACGGATGCTTTTAATTTTGAAAGCAGCCTCTTTGACTGGCGTGGGCAAATGTCACGAAAAACATCATCAAATCACCCAATCGGATTAGACGGTGACTTGGCGTTATCGACGAAAGCCTTTTCGTTTAACGAAGCGCAACGCGCAAAAGAGGTCTCGGCGACACTCACCTTATCTGATGCGCTCTCTAAAACACCGATTGCACAGCATTTCTCGCCCTCCGTTACGCGGGCAATAGAACGCCTTATGCAAAGGCCATCCATTGAAACACTTGCTCGCGTTAAACTGAGTGAAACGGGTGGCGAAGTTTCGCTAAAACAACCTTTAAAGGTCACGCAAAATAGAAATGAATTATTAGTTGAGGCGTCTCAAGACATTCCACTCTATCAATGGTCGCGGGCAAACAACGAAATGGCCCTACGCTTTAATGCGAGTTTGAAACAGCCCGTTCCTATGATCTTGCAAGATACGCATATTATCGCCAATTCCGAGAATGGTTGGCAATTACAAGGCATAAACAGCTTCAAATCGGATGTGAAAACTGACCAGACCTGGCGCGTTATGTCAGAAGGAGAGGCGGCGAGACTGGCCCCGTTTAACGGCCGGCTTAATTACAGCGCCAATGAAAATGACCGACGTTTACAAGTTTTAGGCGGTGTTGATTTTGATGGGCGTTTGCCGGGTGGATATGTAACAGGACTCAAGACCCGCGGTGAGGTCGATTTAAACCTCGCGCCGCCAGGGCAAACAGGCTTGACGCTATCTTACGCGCCCGCTTTGCCAGAGATTAAAATAGTGTCTTTGCTGACGGATACGGATTGGCGTTTGGACGATGTTGCCTTTGATTTGGAAAACGCCAAGAGAGTTTTCGTTCTGCGCGGTGATGAAGCGGAAATTGAAGCTGAGTTTGATGATTTGAGGTTTGAAGCTACAAATCAGGTCGATGGCCGAAGTCTTTCTATGGAACTCGAAAGTGTAAAGGCTGAAGGGCTGTTAGATACGCAAACTCTATTTCAAAATTGGGATTTGAACTTCAAAAATGCGCGGATGAGGTCCGATACAATACCTACCGAACAGTCAGTCATTAATATTCCAACAGGTCAATTATCATTACAACGCTCTGACGAGATTGCCTTTGATTTTGCAGCCCCATCTTTGGATGCAACCGTTCCGCAAGGCGCGGTAAAGGGATTAAAACTCTCCGCTGAGGGTACGCTCGATAATTATACGGCCATACATTCAGGCGGTGTTTTTATGTCTGAACTTGCAGATATTCCGAATTGGCCCGTAACGGGAGACGTTGAGTTTAAAGATGGACGATTTGAAGGGCGCTCAACTGTACTGATCCCAAAGGCGAAAAACACGCCTGTTAACATTGATTATGTCTATCGTGACGGCAAGGGCGAAGCCAATATCACTCTGGACAGCCTCATTTTCTCACAGCGTGGCCTACAACCGCAAATGCTCGTGCCGACCTTGTCAGGTAAAATTGCGGCGGTTGAAGGTGAAGTCTCGGCGAATTTGAACTTACAATATGTGACAGGGCAACCTTTGGAATCCGCTGGTGTTCTATCCGTTAAAAATATGAGCTTTGGTACAGCGCCTGGTCCCGTCACGGGATTGAACACGGATATTCAACTAACGTCTTTATTCCCGCTCAAAACACAAGGGCGGCAAACACTGACCGTCAAAAACTTCGACCCCGGCTTTCCTTTGGAAAACGGAACCGTCGAATATGAATTGGTCTCCAATGGCGTGAAAATCTATGACGCCAATTGGCCGATCGGGGCAGGGGCTTTTGCGCTTGACCCCTTTACTTGGGTTTATGGTGCGGATGAAAACCGCGTTGTGATGAGATTAAACGAAATACCGATCGAGCAATTTTTAAATAGCGTCGGTAATGGAAAGCTTGAAGCGACGGGCACGGTACGTGGTGAATTTCCTATCGTGGTGCGTGGGCTAAACGTTCTAGTCGATAAAGGATATTTAGAGGCTAAGGACGGCGGCATTATTCGTTATGCCGCGGATGAAGGGAATGCTGTGACCTATTCCCAAGAAGAAGCTCTCGATATTATTCGCCGTCAGGACTCACCTCAATATAGGAGTCTCGCGCGTGATGCCTTGCGTGAATTTGCCTATCGGGAGCTAACGGCGTCAATTGACGGACCACTTGACGGGGACGTACAACTCGGCGTCATTTTTGACGGTACGAATAAGAAGGTCCTAAACGGACAACCGTTTGAATTTGATATCGATGTACAAGGCGAGCTCTTCAATATTTTGCGGAGCTTTAACTCCAACGCACAAATCAAATCTGAAATTTTGCGAAAAGAGGCAGAGAAGGTAAACGCTGAATAAGCTTAACCTGGCCCAGATGTATTGGCTTGTGAATTGGCAATTACACGGTCGCCGACATAGGGGTTATCAGCCCGTTCACCGCCAAACGTCCCCATTGGGCCATGCCCGGGCACAAAGCGCATCTCATTGCCGAGCGGCCAAAGTTTTTGTGTAATGCTGTCGATGAGATCCTGGTGATTGCTTTTGGGGAAGTCTGTGCGACCAACAGAACCGCGGAATAAAACATCGCCGACAAAAGCGATTTGCATGGCTTGATTATATATCACCACATGACCAGGTGTGTGCCCCGGGGTGTGAACGACGTTAAATATGACTCCACTTAAGTTTAGGACATCGCCGTCTTCGAGATATCGGTCTGGGACAACATTCTTGCCCATACCTGCATGGCCATATTTCGTCCACTGATCTTCAATGCCGTCCATCCAGAACTGGTCGTCTTTATGTGGCCCAATGACTTCGACGTTTAGGGTGTCGCGTAAATCATGCGCGCCTCCCGCATGGTCTAAATGCCCATGGGTCAGCCAGATTTCTTTCAGCTTTATACCCAGCTCATCTAGCGTGGACTTCAAGCGATCGGCTTCTCCGCCGGGATCAATCAGCACACCTTCTTTGGTCTCAACATCATAAAGAAGCGAACAATTCTGCGCGAAGGGTGTGACGGGGAGGAGTTTTAAATCAAGCTGTGCCATGAACGCTATGTGAACAGGGTTGGCGTGAGGGTCAAGGGTTCAGCTAACATTCAGCTGGGTGACTATACATAAGGCACAGGATCATTGATCCCCTCTCTCTTGAACTTCACCCGCTTGGCCTCCCAAGCGGGTTTTTTCTTACGTCTTATCCACGTTCATGTTTATAACTGTTTCGTTATAACTTCGTCATGAAAGGACAAGTTTGGGCACTTTAAAAGAGTTTATTCCCTTCGAACTGGTGGTGCTTTATGCACCGCCTTTTTTTTTGACTTAAGCCGCTTTCTCAGCTGCTTCATCCGTCTTGATGAAGTTTAGCATTGTGTCGGCATCAGAAACTTCAAATGGGTCTGTTGGGCAATCATCGCCAAAGCTGTCTTCGGCGAACATTTTCTCGATTTTACCGTCATTGACGAGCATTGAGTAACGCCAGCTACGCATACCAAAGCCAAGGTTGTCCTTTTTGACAAGCATACCCATTTGACGCGTAAATTCACCTGATCCGTCTGGAAGAAGGGTGATGTTCTTGTTGCTTTGGTCGAGACCCCATTTGTACATCACGAAAGCATCGTTCACTGAGAGGCAGACAACGTTGTCTATGCCTTGAGCTTTGAACTCTTAGTAAAGTTCGTCATAACGTGGCAAATGTGTTGTCGAACATGTTGGTGTAAACGCACCTGGAAGCGCGAAAAGAACAACTTTTTTACCGGCAAAAAACTCTGCCGTGTTGAGGTCTTTCCATTCAAATGGATTAGGGCCGTCTAGTGCGTCATTACGAACGCGCGTTTTAAGGGTAACATTAGGAATATGAGTACGCATGAGAATCCTCTTTATGAAAAGTGGGTTGGAATTTTGCGCGACATGTAGGGGCTTAAAGTCAGGCTTCAAGGATAGACTTCACGAAAGTGTGAGAATTTCTGTCGCATCAAAAATACGCACAAAAATCCAACATGTTCCAAATCTATTTTGTTGTCTAAGACAGCATGTTTTTAACGGCTGTAACGAAGTTATCTCGCGTAACCGTTTCCTGTGCGGGACGCGTTGATTTCCACTCTTCATTCGACTCAATAGCCTGTGC
>CAYGSV010000209.1:0-4826 GCA_964352635.1 uncultured Algimonas sp. | reverse complement strand
AACCTCGTGTTGTTCCCGCAGGAGACCCTACGCGAATGCCCGATGTAATGGTGAATTTCTCTTTATCGAACGGAATACCGTTTTTGTTACAGGTGATGTAAGCGCGGCCCAAGGCTTTTTCAGCCGCATTGCCTTTCACGCCTTTGGGTGAGAGATCGATGAGCGCCAAATGCGTATCTGTGCCGCCCGTTATAACCGCATAGCCGGACTCGACTAACGCCGAGGCCATAGCGCGGCAGTTATCAATCACAGCTTGGCTGTAGGCTTTGAACTCAGGTTTAAGTGCATCGCCGAAGGCGACGGCTTTACCCGCGATAACGTGCATGAGTGGTCCGCCTTGCAAACCTGGGAAAATCGCAGAATTGAACTTTTTAGCTAGTTTCTCATCATTTGTGAGAATCATACCGCCCCGTGGTCCGCGTAGAATTTTATGCGTTGTTGTCGTAGCAACATGAGCATGTGGGAATGGTGAAGGATGTGTTCCACCGGCAACCAAACCCGCAAAATGCGCCATATCAACGTGAAGATAAGCGCCAACTTTATCAGCAATCGCACGGAAACGCGCAAAATCCACCTGACGGGAATAGGCTGAACCACCGCAGATGATAAGCTGAGGCTTATGCTCAAGCGCGAGTGCTTCGACTTGGTCATAGTCAATCAAATGGTCGTCTTCTTTCACGCCGTAAGTCACAGCATTGAACCATTTACCCGACATATTGGGCGGCGCGCCGTGTGTAAGGTGACCACCTGACGCCAAATCCATACCTAAAATCGTGTCGCCAGGCTTTAGGAGAGCAAGGAACACACCCTGATTCGCCTGTGAGCCTGAATTGGGCTGAACATTGGCAAATCCACAATCGAAAAGCTGACACGCCCGTTCAATCGCGAGTTCTTCGGCCACATCGACGTGCTGACAACCGCCATAATAGCGCTTTCCAGGATAACCTTCGGCGTATTTATTGGTTAGGACAGACCCTTGAGCCTCTAAAACTGCTTGGGAAACAATGTTTTCAGACGCAATCAGCTCGATTTCGTGTTGCTGGCGTTCTAGCTCATCCTGCATGGATTTATAAAGAGCGGGATCGCGGTCTTTCAGGCTTTGCGTAAAATAGTTTGAAAGATGGGCTGATGCTTGATCATTGGCGGCTGCTGACATCAAATGGCTCCGATTGAATTTAATGGTTCATAACTATTGATGTATTTATTCGCAACGTCTTGATACAATAATATCGGGATATATAGTCGCTACATGATATTCTCTCGCCAAACTATATTCATCGTGAAAATTGTAATCATGCTTTGCGGTTTGCTATATTGCATCTCAACAATCTCAGACTTTGTATCAAATACTCAAAAAATGAGTTCGATTGGAATGAAACCTTACATCATGATGATGGTTCGAGAACTCGCTTATGGCATAAGCTTTATAGGCACAGTTGTAATGATTGAACTATTGGAAAGACTAGCTTTTCACATCGTGCCTAGAGACAGACCTGTAAAAAAGTAGGACTTTTGGACTAGGCGACCTTTTCGCGCTTTAGCTCAAACTCGTCCCAAACAATCTCTAAAGCTTCCATCAAATCATCCATCATGGCGTCTGTGTGAAGTGGTCCCGGTGTAAAGCGAAGGCGTTCTTCGCCCTTGGGTACAGTCGGATAGTTAATCGGCTGCGCGTAAATTCCGAAGTCTTCGATAAGACGGTCTGATATTGCCTGACATTTAACAGGATCACATACCATGAGAGGCACAATATGCGTCGGCCCATCAACAAAATCATAACCTGCCGCACGGAAACGGGTCTTCAAAGCATTTGCGCGTTCATGAAGCTCTATCCGCTTTTCAGGCGTAAGTTTAAGGACACGCACACTGCGCAAGGCACCAGCCGCTGTACTGGGCGGTATGGAAGTTGTGAAAATAAAGCCCGACGCCATAGACCGAATGGCATCGATAATAATACTATCAGCGGAAACATATCCGCCAATCATACCGTAGGCTTTAGCCAAAGTTCCTTGAATGATATCAAGGCGATGCGTCAAGTTTCTCTCTTCAGAAACGCCACCGCCATGCTCGCCATACATGCCAACAGCATGAACTTCGTCAATATAGGTCAGTGCGTTGTATTTGTCTGCGAGATCACAAATCTCTTCGATGGGCGCAATATCGGCATCCATGGAGTAAACGCTCTCAAAAGCAATCATCTTGGGTTGGTCAATCGGAACAGATTTAAGTTTCTCTTCGAGATCAGCCAAATCATTGTGAGCGAAGATTTTTTTCTCACACCGCGCACGTTGAATGCCTGAAATCATGGAGGCGTGATTCTTTTCGTCCGAGAAGATCACCAAGCCCGGTAAAATCTTGCTCATCACGCCCAATGTCGCTTCATTCGCGACATAACCTGATGTTAGGACAAGCGCCGCTTCCTTATTGTGAAGTTGGGCGAGTTCTGCTTCTAGCTGTACGTGATAGCGAGTCGTGCCAGAGATATTACGCGTCCCGCCTGACCCTGTTCCCGCCTTATCAACAGCAGATTTTACGGCTTCTACGATACATTCCATCTGGCCCATGCCGAGATAGTCATTGGAACACCACACGGTGATCTCTTTTTCTTCTAATCCCTCACGGAACCACGTCGCTTTTGGGAAATCGCCCTTCTGGCGACGAATATCACGGAAGATACGGTAACGACCTTCATTACGCACACGCTGAACCGCGTCAGCAAAGTAATGTTTGTAATCAACAGCCATTCAGCACTCCATTCTTGCGCTTTATAAGATAAGCAATGAAAAATTGCTATGCTTAAACCGCACTGTTATGTCGCAGACGTACAGTACAGAAATATTGAATTTTTGACGTAAGACAATTTTCGCGATCCAATACCTAAGAGATAATCTTTATGAGGCAATTTCCAGAAACACGATTACGCCGAACACGGCAAGCCGACTGGATGCGACGTCTGGTTCGCGAAAACACGCCAAGCGTTAGCGACCTGATTTGGACTCTTGTTGTTACAGACTCGGATAAGGCTGAAACGCCTGTGCCTAGCCTGCCTGGTGTTTCACGCCTCAATATTGAGGCTTTAGTTTCTCACGCCAAAGAAGCCGCAGAGCTTGGCATTCCTGCCATCGCCCTTTTCCCTCACATTGACCCTAGCCTAAAAGATGCGAAAGCGACCGAGAGTTTGAATGAGGACGGCCTGATTCCAAACGCCGTTCGCGCTTTGAAAAGTGAAGTCCCTGAAGTTGGCGTTATCGTTGACGTCGCCTTGGATCCTTATACAGATCATGGACATGACGGCCTTATGAGCGGTGAAATCGTCGAAAACGACCGCACCTTAGACATGCTGGCGGAGACCGCTTTGATTTTGGCCGACGCGGGTGCTGATATTGTTGCGCCCTCAGATATGATGGATGGACGCGTAGGTGTTATCCGTATGGCGCTAGACGAAGCGGGGCATTCAAATTTACCCATCATGTCTTATGCGGCTAAATACGCCTCTGGATTTTACGGGCCTTATCGCGATGCGATTGGTACAAACGCCGCATTAAAAGGCGATAAGCGCACCTATCAAATGGACCCACTCAATCGGGACGAAGCCCTGCATGAAGTCGCTTTAGACATCGCGGAAGGGGCCGATATGGTCATGGTGAAACCTGGTCTGCCTTACCTCGATATCATCAGAGACATAAAAGACGAATTTGCCATGCCAACTTTCGCATTTCAGGTCAGTGGTGAATACGCGATGATTAAAGCAGCAGGCGAAAACGGTTGGATTGACGAGCACAAAGTCATGATGGAAACATTGAGCAGCTTCAAACGCGCAGGATGTGACGGCGTCTTGACTTATTTCGCAAAAGACATAGCAGTACAATTAAATCAATAACTTAAAGCAAAAATCTACCACGAAAAATTAAAACCTATCTTTTTGCCCATTTTTTTGTTACTCTGATAACATTAAGGGGCATTAGATTTGGCCAATTTATAATTTTCGAGTTACTAAATTGGTCAAATTGCCCTAAATTTTACTCTAAAGCCATAATAAGCGATGACGTATCCCAACGGTTACCGCCCATCTCTTGGACTTTTGCATATCTCGCCTGAACATCTTCTACTAATGGCAGGCTAACGCCCTTATCCTTCGCAGTTTCCAGAACTATCCCTAAGTCTTTACGCATCCAATCGACAGCGAAACCGAAATCGAACTCATCTTTGGCCATGGTCAAAGCGCGGTTGTCCATTTGCCAACTTTGCGCGGCGCCTTTTCCGATTGCCTTGAGAACAATTTCCATATCAAGGCCCATTTTATCAGCGAAAAAGACGCCTTCTGATAGGCCTTGCAAAATCCCAGCAATGCAAATTTGATTTATCATTTTACAACTTTGGCCTGCCCCACTGGGACCAATCAGGGTTACGGCCTTTGCGTAGCTATCCATAATCGGAAGAGCTTTTTCATAAACATCTGGGTCTCCACCACACATAACGCTGAGTTGACCGTTCACTGCGCCCGCTTCTCCACCAGAAATAGGAGCATCTATGAAATCAATGTTTTTATCTTTCGACTGAGTATAACAGGTCTGTGCACACTTTGCCGAAGCCGTCGTGTGATCAACAATGACAGCCCCCTCTTTGGCAACAGGTAATATCTCATCCATAACGGCGTAGACGTCTTTATCTTCGCCCACACAAAGGAAAATGTAGTCAACCTCGCCAACCGCTTCCGCAATTGTTCCGCAGGCTTTACCTTCATACTGAACTGCCCAATCTTCGGCCTTTAGATGCGTTCTATTCCAAACTTTGACTGTATGGCCTGATGCAACAAGATGCCCCGC
>CAYGSV010000208.1:0-4863 GCA_964352635.1 uncultured Algimonas sp. | reverse complement strand
ATCTCTCCGCGCGGCGCGATATTATCGCCGAGTCGCTTGTGCCCGTCGATAATACAAGCGATTGGCTCACCCGTATCGAAACAATCCGCCGAAATGCCAAAGGGCGTGAACCTTTCATAGAAGCGATGGAGGGGCTCTCCGTTATTGAAGCCGCCAATGATGAAGATGAAGCGCTTAGCATTGCACTGATTATGCGCGAGACGTTGGAAACAGAGGGGCATACTGCTGCCCTCGTAACGCCCGACCAAGCCTTGGCGCGTCGGGTAAAAGCGCGTTTGCGGCGTTGGTCTGTCGATGTCGATTTATCTCAAGGCGAGCCATTAGAAGAAACGCCGATTGGTGGATTTCTGACAGCGATTATTGATGTCTTGAATGACCCAAAAGACCCTGTCGCTTTGGCCTGTTTATTTAATCACCCTCTCACACGATTAGGCTTAGATTTCGGCGAGGTGAAATCGCAATGGCAGACGCTCGAGAAGCAAGCCTATCGCGGAGTCAGGCCGACAGACGCTGACATTGAAAAGAAAGATGATTCGCAATTAATTAAGGCTCTTAATCAGGTGATGAAACCGTTACTCGATATTGGCGATATAGCCTCGACCGAGGTGTGGGCTGACGCGCTTTACCAAGTCGCAACTGATTTATCTGCGCCAGAAGACGCAAACCTTTGGGCGACAGAGAGCGGCAAGACGGCTCTCTCTATTTTGAAATCCCTTTTGGATTACGGCCATAACTTGCCGGATATTACGCCAAGAGGGTTATCCAAACTCTTAGCCGTTTTGATGCGCGGAAAGGTGGTGCGCCCGCCTTTTGGAACCCATCCGCGCTTGTCTATTTTAGGCCCACTCGAAGCGCGTATGCTCTCGGCCGATGTTATTATTCTTGGCGGATTGAATGAGGGCGTTTGGCCCGCGACGCCAAAGGTCGAGCCATTTTTATCACGCGCCATGAGACGGGCTGTGGGCTTGTCGTTATCCGAAAAACGCTTCGGCCTTTCGGCGCATGACTTTGCCGAATTGGCCGCCAATCCAAATGTTATTCTGACTCGGGCGAAGCGCAGTGGGGGTAGCCCTATGGTGGCGTCTCGCTGGTTATGGCGCTTAACGACTCTGCTCCAAGGGGCTTTAGGGAAAAAGAAAGCGGCGGAGCTCTTAGGCGCGCAAAACCATTATTTATCTTGGGCTGAAAGCCTAGATGATGTTACAGCGCAAGAGGTCAAAGACGCCGCGATAGAGCAACCCACACCGAGACCGCCCAAAGAAGAGCGTTGGGCCTTTGGTAAAGGGCGGAGCGTGTCGATAACGCAAGTCAAAACATGGATACGCGACCCTTACTCGATTTTTGCCAAACATGCTCTGGGCCTCAAAAAGCTCGACCCGCTCGATGCTGATTTGGGCGCAGGGGATTTCGGCACCGCCATTCATGATGGCCTCGAAATGTTCCTATTGGCGTATAAAGAAGACTGGGCTGAGCAAGACCAAAGCGTATTGATAAATCATTTCAAAACGGCCTTTACCAAGGCG
Source organism: uncultured Algimonas sp. (assembly GCA_964352635.1). Taxonomy (GTDB): domain Bacteria; phylum Pseudomonadota; class Alphaproteobacteria; order Caulobacterales; family Maricaulaceae; genus Litorimonas. The sequence goes on along the minus strand of CAYGSV010000208.1, from coordinate 3,340 downwards.
GGTTACGCCCCCGCCGAAATTGCCAAAGAGACCGCGCGATTTAATAATATCGCCAAAGAGTTTTTCGCGTGGTTGAAAGATAGACAGACCGCAGGGTTCGATGTTTTCGCAATAGAGGCCACAGCGAATTATAAAATAGATGCGCTCGACTTCACGCTGACAGGTAAGGCGGATTTGATTGAAAGGCGCCCTGATGGTTACGGCGTGATTGATTATAAAACGGGCGCGCCATCCTCAGTAAAAGTCGTGAAAGCGGGCTTTGATCCGCAACTGCCATTGACCGCTTGGTTGTTGGCCCAGGGGGGATTTAAGGGCTTGCCGAAAGGCGACACGATACAGATGGGATATGTGCGGGTGAAGGGGTCGAATGATGATTTCTCTCATGCGCATCTGACCGCGCCTGAAAACAAACAAGGGCTATCGGGCGAGGAATATGCCGATGAGGCTTTTAACTCTCTGCGGGAATTAATTCTGAAATATGACGATCCAAACACGGCCTATTATTCGCAACCGCGTGTGCAATATACACATGATTATGGAGAATATGATGATTTGGCGCGGCGCTCTGAATGGGCGTCACTAGGTCGGGATTTTGGGTCATGAGTATCGCTTATGAAAAAGCCGTTGCGGCACAATCCGAAGCCGCTAATCCGCGTGAAACGCGCATGGTTTCTGCTAATGCGGGGTCTGGTAAAACGCGTGTTTTGGTCGATCGTGTGTCGCGCATCTTGCTCCAAGGCGTTGAGCCTGAACACATCCTATGCCTGACCTATACCAAGGCGGCGGCGACGGAAATGCAAGACCGCCTCTATGATAAACTCGGCGACTGGTCGATTTTGGATGAGCCGGAGCTGCGTTCGGAATTAGCAAAACTCCTCGGCGAGCCCTTTGATGATATTGCCTTAGCGCGGCGATTATTCGCCAAAGCTTTGGAAACGCCAGAAGGTCTAAAAGTGCAAACCATTCATGCGTTTTGCGAACGTGTTTTGGCACGTTTTCCAATTGAAGCGGGCATTATGCCGGGGTTTGAGCCCATTGAAGATGTCGAGGTCACGAAGCTTGTACGCGAAGTGCGCGATCAGATTTTACAGCAAGCGATGGATACGCCTAACGGTGAGATAAATGCCGCGCTTCAAACGCTTAGCCTTAAAATGGCCGACCAGACCTTGGATGAGCTATTTCTGAAATTTGCTTAACTAGGTGAAGCTTTGGCGCGTTGGGTGAACGCGGGCGGTGGTGCGCCATTGGCTGAGCATTTAGAATTAAATGCAACAGATACAGCCAAGGGTTTAGCGAAACAGTTTTGGACTGAAACAGACTGCGAAACGCTGGAAGCCGCCGTGCCAATTCTAGCGGGTGGTCTCAAAACAGATCAAAAGGTCTCCGTGATTATGAAAGAGAGTTTGGAAATACCCGATTCTCTTGCAGCCTTTCATCATTATAAAAATATCTATCTGACGCAGTCTGGCACTTTACGAAAATCGCCTGTGACCAAGAAAACAATGGAGGCCACACAGGATTATTTTTCTGCGGATGGCGACGAAGCGCAACGTGTTTTTGCTTTCGCTGACCGATTAAAAGCGGTTGATGTTTTGAGCATAACACAGGCCGTCTTCACGCTCGCCCAACCCTTTGCCGCGCTTTATGCCAAGGCGAAGCGAGACCGTCGGGGACTTGATTTTAATGACCAGATTTTATTGGTCAAAAACCTGCTGACGAATAAAGCGGTCTCAGATTGGGTGAAGTATAAATTAGATGGTGGGATTGAACATATCCTCCTCGACGAAGCGCAAGATACATCGCCCGAACAATGGGAAATTATTAATGCTCTGTCCGAAGCGTTTATCCAAGACACTCCAGACCGTGACCCGAATAAGCCGCGCACGCTCTTTGCGGTAGGGGATGAGAAGCAATCTATTTATGGCTTCCAAGGAGCCAAGCCAGAACAGTTTCTGACGGAAATTCAAAACCGATTAATGGGCGAAACCAAACAAGTAACAATGACCATGTCTTTTCGTTCGTCACAGACCATATTGGATGTGGTCGATGCCTTTCTTCATGCACAAGGCGGTCGGCAAGCCATGTTTAATGTGGATTTCGCTCCTGCTTTCGACATTGAAGTCCATGCCGCATTTCGTGATGACGCTGGGCAAGTTGAGCTCTGGCCGCTCTCGATGAAGCCTGAAAAGGGCGAAGAAAAAGCACCGTGGGATACGACGCCCGTTGATGCCTTAGGCGAGGGCGATGAACGCGAAGTTTTAGCGCGCGAAATCGCAGCACAAATAAAAGAGTGGTTGGATAAGGGCGAGCCTATCTTTGACCGCGAAACTAAAGCCACGCGCCCTATGGATGCAGGCGATATTCTTATTTTGGTTCGCACACGCGGCGGGCGCAATAATTCGCTTTATGATGCCATTATTCGTCACTTGAAACGGCAAGCTATTCCGATTGCGGGGGCAGACCGCATTAAACTCGCCGAGGCGATGATTGTGCGGGACCTCTTGGCGCTCTCGCGGTTTGTGTTGCTCTCGAGTGATGATCTCTCTTTGGCCGAGGTTTTGAAAGGCCCAATTTTTGGTTTGGATGACATGGAATTGCTGGCGCTTGCAAAAGAGCGTGGCGAGCAAAACCTCTGGGCCGCTATTCGAGAACGAGACGTGACTATTGCTAAGCAATTGCAGGACTTCATCACTCTGTCGCAAACGCAATCACCTTATGAGTTCTACATATCAGTCTTGGACCGTTCAGATGTGTCGGGTGAGAGCATTCGTAAGAAGTTTTACAAACGTCTGGGGTTAGAGTCGCGCGAAGCGTTAGATGTGTTTTTAACGCGGGCGATGGATCATCAGCAAAAAGGCGTGCCGCGTCTGCAACATTTCATCCGTGGGTTCGATAATGACGGCGCCGATGTTAAACGCGATATGGACGCCGCCAAAGGTCAAGTCCGCGTGATGACGGTGCATGGCGCGAAAGGGCTTGAAGCCCCAGTCGTTATCCTGCCAGATACGACCCAAGTGCCGACGTTCAAGGACAGTTTGATCTGGATAGATGAAGGCTATTTCCTTAAACCGTCTGCGGCCGATTTGCCCGAAGCTCTCGCGCCTTTCATTGAGGCGGGGAAAGCGCGGCAAGACCAAGAACAGCTTCGCTTGCTTTATGTGGCGCTGACGCGGGCGGAAAGTCGCCTCGTCATTTGCGGGCATCAAATCGGAAGTGACGACAATCCTGCACGGGAAAATTCTTGGTATGATTGGATGCAACGTACATTTGCGGGGCTTCCAACGGATACGATTGAGACGCCATTCGGTGACGGCCTGCGGTTTGGGCAGGTGGCGAAAGC
>CAYGSV010000207.1:0-4912 GCA_964352635.1 uncultured Algimonas sp. | reverse complement strand
GTCTTGTAGGAACTCAACGACCTCTTTCAAATCTTCTTTGGCGGCTTCAACGCCCGCTACATCTTCAAATGTGACTTTCTTGGTATTTTCTGTCAGCAGTTTAGCTTTGGATTTGCCAAAACTCATCGCACCACCACGGCCCCCACCCTGCATGGAGCGAAAGAAGAGGAAGAAAAGACCACCAATCAAAAGGAGCGGAAGCAAGCCAATTAAAAGCTGCCCAAGGGCATTAGGTTTCTTAATTTCCTCAACTTCAACGGTCACAGGCGTACCATCAAAAATGCTCACGAGATTTTCTTGTAGCTGGTCAATTGAGACGACATAATCTTCGCCACTTGCGAGTTTACCTGTGATTACTCCCTTTTGACGATCCACTTTCGCGCTTGAAACATTGCCAGATCCAACTTGAGAGACGTAGTCAGAATATATTATATCTTTTGAATTCGCCGTATTTTGAAAGTTACCCTGTGTAACCGTCACCATTACTAAAAACATGGCGAGAATAACGCCCCACACGACTAGGTTTTTGGGGTTGAAATTCTGCGGTGGTGTGTCTTTTTTCATTACTCTACCTTTTGCACGATTATGCGTCCCTATCACATAGTTACGATGAGACCAAAATAAAGCCTCTGTGAGGTTAAAAATTTATACGTTTCACACCTGCTTTTGGTTATCTAACATCCCATAAATCTTGCAGGCGGTTATGGGCCAATGCCTCAACCTCTACTTCGCGACTGACATGTGTTCCAAAACCAATTATTTCAGACCTTTTCCTAAAGACAGGCAATGATGCCCTTGCCGCACTCGGAAGATTGAAAAGTTGTTTTACTTCAGATGCTTCTTGGAGTTTTTGTAAGTGTCCAAAAGCCGGAAAAACGTTTATAGCGTCTTGGTTTGCTGTAATTTTAAACCGTCCATCCCAGAGAAATGACACGCCTTTTTTAAGCGTAATAGGTTGCAGAGGTTCGGCCGCTTCACCCCGTCGGCCTTGCACTGCGACCTTATCGCGCGTGATTAAAAACCCTTCTTTTATCTTGACGACCCAAGCCCCCGCTAAAGTGGCGGCTTTGAAATCATCGGATGCCATCTGCTCGCAAAGCGCCTCTCGACGCGCAGCATCTATCGGCCCACCTGTCCCAGACGCTATGCGTAAAAGATGCAAGAGTAGCTCTGACGGCGGCACACGGCTCAATAAGAAAAACCCGTGTTCATTGAGGTCGCCATAACGCGACATCCAATCCTTGAACAATTTTCTTTCAGATCGAAGGCGGTGTTTGTTTTCAGATTGTGTGTTTAACACCCTGACCTTTAATGTCTCATTCTGCATGAGGGTTTGTCTCGCCCTCACCCGTGTAAAATCTTGGTTCTCATTGGACGGGTCATCAATCCACGTCAGGCCTTCACGTTCATTATACTCTCGCAATTCTTTGCGGCTAACATCCAAGAGCGGTCTAACCAAAGTCACATCCGCCAAAGCGGGCCAAAGCGGCGCAAAAGCCTGTGCGCGCATACCCGCCAGACCGCGCCAGCCCGTGCCTCTATCCTGTCGCATTAATAGGGTTTCGGCTTGGTCATCAGATGTATGAGCCGTGAGTAGGTGCGATACTCTCATTTGGCGGCACATCTCCCCCATAGCCGCATAACGATAGGCACGCGCTTTAACTTGCAACCCTGTTTTGGGTTGCGCGTGATCCCATTGTCGAACGTGAACGCTATAGCCGAGCGATTTTGCAAACCCTGCGGCTTGGTGTGTTTCAACAGCGCTCTCAGCTCTGAGATTATGGTCGATGATAAAAGCGTGAGTGACGGATGGAAAATCGCGCAAAGCATGGAGAAGTGCCGTGCTGTCACCACCGCCTGAATAGGCAATCGCGATTTTATTGGAGCCAAGCGCACTTATACGACTATAAAGATGTCCGAGTTGCGCTTCTAACATTCAGTGCGATTAGCACCCTGTTCTAACCGCTTCAATCCGTGCTTTCTCTTTAACCGTTGCGGAGGCCTTAGGGAATTGTTTTGGAAAAGCCGCAAGGGTTTGACAAGCTTCAGTCGTATTCCCAAGCTGTCTTAATGTTGCAGCAAGGCGCACCATAGCGTCAGGCGCTTTGACCCCTTTTGGATCTGTCCGCATAGAAGCGATAAAGGCATCGGCTGCATCCGCATAGCCACCGCGTACATAATAGCTTTCGCCCAACCAAAAGTTCATTTCACCTATGTCGGTAGCATCAGGGTTGAATTGGATGTATTGGCTTAGAGCTGTTTGCGCGCCGACAAAATCCCCTTCTGACAGTTTAGTTTTCCCAACTTCGCCTAATTGAGCAACATCATTGCCGCCTAGGCTACTATTCTCCGTAGAGGGTTGATTCGGTGACGTGTCGATGACTAATTCTTGCTCTTTAAATACGGGGGCCTCTGGCACAGCACTGGGTTGCCCTTCGATTGTGGGGCCATATGTTCTTGGGGCTAAGCGGCTTTGTTGCTCTTTTGCGACTAAATCAACGGCCTCTAAATGAATACGCATACGGTCCGAGAGCTCTTGCATTGCACGTATATCGCCAGAGAGGGCCACCACTTCACCTTTAAGCGTATCTCGCTCATACCGTAATCTCTCCAACTCTCCCGTAAGGCTACGTTGCGCCGTTTCTAAACTGTCCATCCGCGCCATAAGGCGTTCTGCGGCTGGGTCACCTGTCAGCAAGCGAGATTCTAAAACACTTATGCGTTCGGCCAATTGTATGTTTTGTGCCGCCAGTTCTTTCCGTGACTGCGCCTGCGCAGGAGCCGCCATAAGAGCGGTTGTAAATAGCAACGCCGCTAAACTAGATTTAAACATAAATATCTCCATTCGGAGTTTTCAAAAAACGAACGCCCGGCCCTTAGCAAATTTCACTAAGGAACGAGCGTTAAGAATCAGCCATAGTTATTAACTAGGCATGAATAAAAACGGATGCATCTAAGATACACCACCAGATGTTAAATTCGTAAACCCGTTTCGATTACGTTGCCAGCCCGCCTCATTAGAGCGCGCATCGATGGGACGCTCTTTGCCGTAAGACACAGTTGTCAATCGCGAAGGCGCAACACCTTGGCTGACTAAGAATGACTTAACCGCTTCGGCACGACGCGCACCTAAGGCTAAATTATACTCGCGTGTCCCGCGTTCATCTGCATGGCCTTCAATAATGGCGTTTGCAGACTGATAATTCAGAAGCCAGTTGGCTTGACGGGAGAGGCTATCACGGGCCTCTGCTGTCAACGTATATTGATCATAGCCAAAAAAGACACGCGGCTCGCCGCCCGCTTGATAGGCAAAGTCTTCAAGAGACCCTGGCATTGGTAAGTCGACGACTGGTGGCAATACTTCTTGAATAGGTTCCTGAATAACAATCTCAGGTTCCTCAATAATTTCTGGAATATACTCTTCAACGACTTGAACCTCTTCAACGGGCTCTGGTTCTGGGGTTGACGCACAGGCGGCCAATGTGAGGGCTAAACCACTTGCAATAAAAAGTTTCGTAGGCTTCATAATACTCTCCATTTACTCACTTTATTATTCATCTCTCATTACGAACACATGACAAGGATTAAGAGCGTGAATAAGGCAAAATCAAGGACGAATGCCTTATTTGGGGCTCTTGTTTATATTAAGTTACGGCAATAATGGTGACCACGCAGGATCAGACGCTTGCCCAGGCGTGTTGATACGCCGCAAGTTTTGTCCAGTTAAATCAACCGACCAAACCTCGCTTGTTGAGTTTTGTCCGCGGGACTCCTTTGAAAATGCTATGACGCGTCCATTTGGAGACCATGTTGGAATATCAACATGCCAAGCATCCGTCAGAAGCCTCTCGTTTTTGCCGTCAATATCCATTACACCAATAGAGAACTCTCCTCCGAGACTTTTGACAAAGGCTATCTTATCACCGCGGGGCGACCATGACGGCGCATTGTAACGGCCTTCGCCAAAACTAATGCGTTTTTGATCTGTCCCGTCCGCATCCATTACATAAAGCTGCGAAGATCCGCCTCTGTCAGAGTTAAAGACAATCTTTTTGCCATCAGGCGAAAAACTGGCAGAGGTATCAATTCCTGGGTCACTTGTGAGACGACTTGTTGAGCGTGACGTTAAATCCATCAAATAAACATCACTATTGCCGCGCCGCTCCATCGTCAAAAGAAGTTTGCGTCCATCAGGGGAGAAATTCGCCGCATTGGTCATGCCTGGGAAACTCCCCAAAAGCTCGCGACGTCCTGATTCAATATCTAGCATATATAGCTGCGGTGGTAGCGTCTCATAAGACATAAAGGTAATAGTTTGGCTGTTTGGCGCAAATTTTGGCGTTATTATTAGGTCAGAGCCGCCTAGCAAATATTGGGGGTTGGCCCCATCCTGGTCCATAATTCCAAGTCTTTTGCGTCGGTTCGTCTTAGGCCCCTTCTCATCAATAAAAACAATACGGCTATCGAAATAGCCTTCCTCACCTGTAAGGGCCTTATAAATAGCATCCGAGGCCTTATGGGCTGTGCGCTTCCAATTTTGCGGGGTTGAGGCTAAGCGAATACCCGCCAATTGTTTCGCAGAAAAAACGTCCCACAAACGGAATTCAACACGAATACGGTTAGCATTTTCTTCGACTATACGACCAGACACCAAAGCTTGCGCCTTAATCACGCGCCAGTCTGAATAGGTTGGCTCGTAATCAATATTGGTTTGCGTTTCTATGAAGCTTGCAGGGTCCAGGGATGCAAATAACCCTGAGCGCTCTAGGTCGGCGCGGATAATCTCCGCAACCTTTTCCCCAAGCTCTCGGCCTGTCTCACTTTGTGATAAAAAGTCTGGAACAGCGATGGGTGTCGGTTCGAGGTTGCCTTTAGTAATGTCGATTTCAAGCTGAGCATTGGCCGCAAAAGG
>CAYGSV010000206.1:0-4923 GCA_964352635.1 uncultured Algimonas sp. | reverse complement strand
CCCACTTTACTCACCGCTTGTCGAAGAAATCGAAGTCAAGCGTCGCGGCCGCGTCCGTCGCGCCAAACTTTACTTCCTACGCGAACGTCGCGGTAAATCTGCCCGTATCGCAGAACGCACAACAGGCCGCGGCATGTCCAAAGGCCGCGCTAAGTAAGCGTTCTGACAACAGAATAAATTAAATGAACCGTCCGAAAGGGCGGTTTTTTTGTGAACAAAATTAACCCGCTTTGGGGGCATTGCGGATCTTAAACAGCCGTGGTTAGCAATCTAGACCTGCAGCCTTCAGGGCGGAAATATGAGCTCTTGATACAGGTGCTGTCTCGCCATTTTTCAGCGCCAAACTCCGGCGACCCTTTTCTTTCTTTATGGAGTCAATCCCGTCCTTTGCGACCCACCACGATCTATGAACTTTCAATCCGTCAGCTTTCTCTAGCTCTTTCACTGCATCGAATATACGCATCAAAATAAGTGGGCTTCCTTTGTCCGTATGTACCCGCAAATAATGCCCCTCTGATGAAATCGCATAAAGCTTGGCGGTGTTGTATTTGATAGGCAGGCGGCCAAGGAAGCCTTGGATCGGTGATATGATTGATGCGTCAGGTGAACGTTCTTTATTTTGGCGGCCTAATATCTTCAAAAATATATAGCGACCACTGCATATTATAGTGGAGATAATCATCACACCTATGAATTGTATTCCCCAGAGACCTACGGGTTGCGAAAATTTAAACCCTGAATTTAGCCCCATCAGAAAAAGCGTAATAGGGATGGATATGAGAACGGCAATCGCTAAAACTTGCCATGCGGGATGTATGTCTTTGAGTAACTTTTGAAAAACAAAAGGTTCTGCAAAAAAGCAAAGCAGACCCCCACCAACCATAATGACGGTCCAAAACGACAGGCGTGTAACTAATGGCATATTGTTCGTGTCATAAATGCCTAGAAAAGCAAACACGGCCGCCAATAATATGGCAGCTCCCAATGTGCGAACCAATGCCCCGATAATATTATACGTTTTTATTCGCGTCATTCACGCATCATGAATGGAAAACGTTGCCGTTCAAGCAAAAAACGAGCTTGTTCATGAAAGGCCAGTGGCGGCTACATAACCCTACGTCCTAAACACAGGTCATCGGAATAGATACACGAAGGAGACCAGTTATGTGGCGTTTCATCAAAATAGCATTGGGATTTTACATTCTCGCAAACCTTGTTGGAGCCATTTTATTTTGGCCTCGTATTGATCAGTTCTTACGATTCATGCCGAAGATCGAAGCTCCCGACTTTCCCGAGCCAACCGATAGTTTGGAAGCTCAACAACAAGATCTAACATATCTTAAATCACTCATAGACTATGATCGCAGTTTTTCACAAACTGCGCGCGTCGAATTTATATCACAAATCGACAGTGAATTATCGGGTGAGCAAGTCCTATCAACCCCCGGACACTACCTGCGTACACGAGCCCTAGTTGCACTCGCAGACAATGGACATACGAGTGTCGAGGCAACACCAACATTCAGGCAGTTTAACCGCAGTGGAATAGATGCCTATCCCTTCTCAGACGGCATGTTCATTGTCCGAGCGCATCAAGACTACTCCGAACTATTAGGACAAGAACTTGTTGAAATTGAGGGCCGTCCAATCGCTGACGTTATTCAGGCTCTGCGCAAATATACAGGAGGGCCAGTTCAATGGCGTGATATACAATCTCTAAACATATTGCGCTCTACAGAACTCCTCCATGCGGCGGGATTGTCAGATAGCCCCGACAATTTGAATATAACTTTGGAAAATAAGGATGGAGACCGCAGTCTCATGTCGTTGAACGCAATATCGCCCGCCTCAGATACAGATTTTTACTACCGCCACGCCTTCATTACCCTTGCGCCTGTCGCCTTACAGGATGAAGGCCTTATGTGGGTTCGCACCCTAGACCTCCAGAGTCAGACTATCGCGCCCTACCTGGAAGACGTCTTTACATCGCACAAATCTCGTAAGCTTAATGACGGGATTTATATCCAGTCGAACTACCTGATGTCGTCAAAACAAAACCCTGTGAAAGACTTTCTTGCTGCCGATCTAAAGTCCGCGCCAGCGGGGGGATTTGATTTTATCGCATTAGACCTAAGGTTCAATCCTGGCGGGGATTATGGCAATGCCGTCGACTTTGCGAAAAACGCGGCATCTGCTCTATCTGATAACGGTAAAATTTACGTCCTTGTTGGGCCTGACACTTTTTCGGCAGCGATAGTCTTCACAGCCTTGCTAAAGCAATATGCCCCAGATCAGGTGCTCATCATTGGCAAGCCAATGGGTGATCGCCCGCAATTTTGGGCGGAGCGCGGCAGAGGGTCGTTTGTGCTGCCAAACTCGGGATATTTCATCAGCTATGCCACGGGCTATCATGATTGGGAAAAAGGTTGTCGAAAGACGCACGAGTTCTGTTTCACGCCAAATGAGAAATATGATGCGGATATCGGTAGCTTAGAATTGGATGCAATACTAAAGCCAAGCTATGAGGACTATAAATCAGGACGTGACGTTGTTCTGGAGTGGGTGATGCAGAACCACTAAATAGCTTTGAATTGCAATTACTAATGTGATGTCGTTACGACTGCTAAGGGGATATAAAGTCCCCTAAAGCCTCACAAAACCCTATAATCATTTCGCTCAATTCCTCATGCACGTCTTCTTGGAGGAAGTGGCCGCCGCCTTTTAGGAGTTTATGTGGTTGACCTTGGCAGCCTGGGATGAGCTTTTGGAAGACCTTATCGCCGCCCGCTGTAATGGGGTCTTGGTCGGAGAAGGCTGTGAGGAAAGGTTTGTCCCACGCCTTGAACACCTTCCACGCTTTTAAGTTCTCAGTAACGCCTTCCATATCGGGGGATGTCGGGACGAGAGAGGGGAAGATGCGGGCTCCTGCTTTATAGCTCTCATCGGGATAAGGCGCATTATAGGCATCTTCTACACCCTCGCTCAAAGGTTTGATCGTTGCGCCCCGAATGATACCACCAACAGGAAACTCTGGTACAACTTTTGAAAACTCTCGCCATTTCTTAAAGGCCTCACCGGGGTCGCGGTCGCCTGTTGGCAGGAAGGTATTGCCCGCAACCACGCCTGAAAATTTATCCGCATTTTCTGCCACAATCCGCAAGCCGATTAACCCACCCCAATCTTGGCAGAACAAAACTGCATCTGACAGGTTCATTTGATCGAACCAATTTTGTATCCAAGCGACATGACGCGTATAGCTGTAATCACGTGTCTCTGTTGGCTTATCAGAGCGACCAAACCCAATCAGGTCAGGCGCCAAAACGCGGTAGCCTGCCTTGGCAACGGCTGTAATCATATGGCGATAGAGATAAGACCAACTCGGTTCGCCGTGCATCATAATCACGACACGCCCATCGCGCGGGCCTTCATCGATATAATGCAGGCGCAAGCCGTCATGAATTTCGACATAATTTGGCGCGAATGGATAGTCTGGCAGGTTTTCAAATCGGTCGTCGGGCGTGCGTAAAATATCCATTCTCTAGGCTTTCTCGCTTTTAGGCTTTTTTAGCCTGAATTATATGACCATCGATTAGCGTTTCGCCCAATAATTTCATCGCCTCGACACGATGCAGGCCTTCTTGGAGGACATAGCGGTCTTTCCCAAGACGCACATAAATCGGGCTCTGCAGACCATTTTCTAAAATATCTTCTGCCAAAGGTTCGACTTTTTCAGGCTCAAGTGTCTTTTTCTTGGCCGCAGGGACGTAAATTTTATCAATTGGAACATCGACGATTCGCATAGTGACCTTTTATGTTATAAGATGAGGATATTAGGTCAGGCTATCACGTCTGACAATGAATTTGAGGCCGCTAAATTATGGCAGATTATGCTTTCGCCCCCGCAGATCCTGTATCGCTTCCTATAGTAGGCCAAGACTCGCGTTTTCCTGTGCGTCGTATTTATTGCGTAGGAAAAAATTATTTAGACCATGTCGCGGAAATGGGCGGCGATGTAGAGGCCGCACGGTCGGGACGATCGGAACCTGTGTTTTTCACAAAAGCGGCTGAAACTCTAGTTCAGAGCGACTCAGACATCCCTTTTCCGCCGAATACGCAAGACCTGCATCATGAAGTTGAACTCGTTGTCGCGATAGGGCCCAATGGGATATTCGCCTATGGCGTCGGTATTGATATGACGCGACGTGACCTGCAGGCGAAAGCCAAGTCAAAAGGTGGGCCTTGGGCACGCGCTAAAAACTTTCAGCAATCCGCGCCCTGCTCGGCTCTCACGCTAGCGGAGTCAGTGGACTTGTCCAAAGCACATATCGTTTTGCGCAAAAACGGGGATATTGTGCAACATGCCGCCTTAGCAGACATGATATGGGATATTGATGAAATTGTGGCCCACCTAAGATCCGATATGGACTTACAGGCCGGTGATTTGATTTACACGGGCACGCCCGCAGGGGTTGGCCCCGTTCGTATCGGCGATGAGCTCTCAGGGGGTGTTGAGGGCTTAGAGCGGATTACCGTCCGGTTTGTCTAAGCCTCTATTACAAAACCTCTATTGAAAAACTTCAGGTCTGATATTGTTTGCGACTTCGTTCGCATCAAAGACGTTTGGATCATCAGATCCTGCACGCAGCAACTTTATTTCAATAGAATTCGTCACTTTTTGACCGCCAAGCGTGCGACCCAGATCATTTAGACCAATACCGATACCCACAGAGGTTCCGCCACGGCGGTACCCTCGACCACCACCGACACCAATCCCAACATTGGTTGAGACGCCTGAGCTTGCTGGGCGGTCTTGGCTGGTTTCGCCGCTGATAATGCGGAAATGGCTATAGCCTTCGGCTGTGGCGATTTCGGCGGCTCTTAGCAGGGCGAAGTCTTGCGCCTCTTGGGCTGAACGGCCTGTAT
>CAYGSV010000205.1:0-4943 GCA_964352635.1 uncultured Algimonas sp. | reverse complement strand
AAATCGTATCTGCGAGTGCGGTTAGAAGCGCCATTTCATCAACGGAGAAAAAGCCTTTAATGGACGCGAATTCTACATCCCCTAACGCCGCTTCTGTTTCAGGCTCTGCACTATTGCTTCCACACGCGGCCAAAGCCCCTGCGGCGGAAATCGCCAAAAGCCCTTGAAGCGCGGAACGCCGATTAAGAGGTAAATTAGTCATTGGCGTGCTCCACGTCTCCAGCGCTCGAAATAATTGTTTTACGCATCAGAAATAAAATCAAAAACAGACCTATCAAGACAACAGGGAAAAGGACGAGTTTTGAAAGAGCGCCCTGACCCGCCGCAACTTCTACTTCGGTGCCTGACAAGCCAGCCGCTTCCGCTGTCTTGCGAGCACTATCAATCCATCCCCCGATAATAGGATTCCAGATCGTAAGCGCGAACATACCGGCAGCCCCTACAAGGCTCATACCTAACGCCCCCGACCTAGGAACATATTGTGCTGTAACGCCAATCATAGTTGGCCAAAAATAACAGACACCAACAGCAAAGACGATTGCCGAGACATATACCATAACCCCAGAAGCATCTGACATTAGGAACAGTCCCAACGTCGTTAAGACGGCACTGAGCAAAAGAACACCTAAAGGATTTAATGCATGGATGAGTGGCCCCGCAAAATAACGTCCTACGGCCATTATACCAGTAACCATTCCGAGCACGATCATCGCTTGCCCAGGAATACCACCAAGTTGCGCCCCTAAAATTCGATCAACCCATTGCTGAGTCCCAAGCTCTGAAGTCGCTGTTAAACTCATTATTCCCATGAGAACTATCGCAAGTACTGCATCACGATGACGATGTGTCCAGCGGAACACCAAGAAATAAGTTAACACGAGAGAGAGCAGCAAAGGTAAGATAAACGTCCCTGGCAGCGAAGCGACCAATGCGTTTGGTGTTCCAATAAGTATCAATAAACCAAATACTAACCCCATGAGAATTATATTACCGAGGTCTAGATTCACGGTCTTTTCGACTGTCGGAATATCAGGGAATCTCGTTGTGAACACCATAAATCCGTAGATAGCAGTCGGTATAAGCATAATTCCGATTTGGGGCTGCCAACCAATACCCATATTTGTCATAACGTAGGAAACCACGGCCCCGATAACGATGCCACCAGGGAACCAGACATGAAAACGGTTCAGCCACTTTGTTTTATCGTCCTTGTAGAGGTCTGCGACAAGTGGGTTACAGGCTGCTTCAACAGAGCCATTTGCAAATCCAATGAAAAAGGTGGAGATTAACAATCCCAAAAAACCACCCGCAAATATCGTCAACACTAGGCCTAATAAGTGCCCTAAGAAAGCTAATATCATAATCAGACGTGGCCCAAGTTTCCCATAAAGAAACCCAAACAGAACCATCGCAAGGGGAAAGCCTAAAAAGGCCATTCCGTTTACCCACCCTAGCTGAGTATCAGAAAGAGCAAATTCATCTGAGAGCTGCGTTAAAATACCGGCTCGAATAGCGAATGTCATGGCCGTCACAATTAGTGATAAACAACTTAGCAAAAAGAGCCTGTTTCTGTTTATACCTATTTGAACGCCCGAAGTCTCCGTCACTGCAACCATGTCATTCCCCTTAATTTTTAATTTTGTTATTATGAGCTCTGCCTAGAGCCCGAGCATTTTCCTGTTTGTAGCCGTATCCGAGGCTCCGCCTGCGAAATCATCGAAGGCTTTTTCGGTCACACGGATAATATGATCCGACACGAATTTTGCGCCTTCTCTGGCCCCGTCTTCTGGATGTTTCAGCGCGCATTCCCATTCGACAACGGCCCAGCCGTCAAAGTCATAACCTGTGAGCTTAGAAAAGATGCCGCCAAAATCGATTTGGCCATCACCAAGTGACCTAAACCGTCCCGGACGTTCAACCCATCCTTGGTAACCGCCATAAATGCCTGATTTTCCGTTCGGTCGGAACTCTGCGTCCTTAACGTGGAACATTTTAATGCGGTCATGATAGTGATCGATGAAGCTTAGATAATCGAGTTGCTGCAGGATAAAATGGCTTGGGTCATAAAGGATATTACACCGTGTATGATTATCGACTTCAGCCAAGAAACGCTCAAACGTCACGCCGTCATGCAAGTCTTCACCCGGGTGAATTTCGTAACAGACGTTTACGCCGCATTCGTCATAATAATCCAAAATTGGACGCCAACGACGTGCCAGCTCTTTAAAGCCTTCTTCGACAAGGCCCGCAGGGCGCTGCGGCCAAGGATACATGTATGGCCAAACCAGAGCGCCTGGGAAACTCACAGAATTTGCAAGACCAAGGCGTTGCGATGCCTTCGCGGCATACATCACTTGTTGCACCGCCCATTCTTGGCGCGCCTCTGGTTTGCCGTGAAGGTGCGCAGGCGCGAAGGCATCAAAGGCCGTATCATACGCGGGATGCACTGCCACAAGCTGCCCTTGGATATGTGTCGAAAGCTCAGTGATTTCGACACCCCACTCGGCACATTTGCCTTTTAATTCATCACAATAGTCTTGGCTCTCTGCGGCAAGTTTTAGGTCCATACAGGTCGGATTATCCGAAGGAATTTGAACCCCTTTATAGCCTGCGTCTGCCATCCAACGGCAAGCATTTTCCATCGTGTCGAAAGGCTTGTCCCCCATAAATTGGGCGAGGAATATGGCAGGCCCTTTAATCGTCTTCATGATTTAATCTCCGTCCACGCAGAATTATTAGCGCTACTTTCTAAGAGCGCTTCAACAAAGGCCATGCCTCTTATGCCGCCCGTAATGCCCGTTTTAGTGCCGCATTCGCTTCTGAGGGCTTCGGCGAAATCGATGTAAACATTGGCAAAGGCTTCGAGATACCCTTCGGGATGCCCCGGAGGCGTTCGGAAGCCTGACTGCGTTTCAGCGTGGAGATAACCCTGCCCCGCCCGCAATATTTCTGTTGGTTTATCAAGGTAGGTTCGAATAAGCGTATTCGGCTCTTCTTGGTGCCACTCAAGCCCGCCCGTTTCGCCGTAAACACGGATTGAGAGGCTGTTCTCGTTACCCACGCAGACTTGTGAGGCGCTTAATGTCCCTTTTACGCCGTCCTCCATACGGAAGAGTGCAGAGCCGTCATCATCAAGGCGCCGACCATCCACAAAAATGGAGA
Source organism: uncultured Algimonas sp. (assembly GCA_964352635.1). Classification (GTDB taxonomy): domain Bacteria; phylum Pseudomonadota; class Alphaproteobacteria; order Caulobacterales; family Maricaulaceae; genus Litorimonas. Next base: position 1,781 of record CAYGSV010000205.1, on the reverse strand, counting down.
GATCTGCCGCGAGATGCGTCATCCGCTTGCCCGTAACATATTCAGCTAGGTTATGCGCATGGGTCCCAATATCACCCATACAGCCAGAGCCTCCAGAGCGTGCGGGATCTGTGCGCCAATCGGCCTGCTTGTTATCGACTTCGGTCGCAAGCCAGCCTTGAATATATTCGACGAAAACTTTTCGAACTTTGCCGATACCACCACTGGCGACTATGCGTTGCGCCTCGCCGACCAAAGGATAGCCAAGATAAGTATGGGTTAAACCATAAGCTTTGCCAGATTTATAAACGATTTCACCTAAGGCTCTTGCCTCCTCGAGGGTTAGTGTCGCAGGTTTATCGGAGAGGACATGAAACCCAGCTTCGAGCGCAGCTTTTGCCACGGGAAAATGAACATGATTTGGCGTCACAATAGACACAAACTCCATGCGCTCGTTTTCTGGAAGCTTCGCCTCCTCGTGCATCATTTCATTATAATCGACATAGCATCGCTGTTCTGACAAACCGAGCGCAGCACCTGTGGCTTTGCAATTATTGACGTCTCGAGAAAAAGCGCCGCAAACTAACTCTATTTTACCATCGAGACGAGCAGCCAATCTGTGCACGTCACCAATAAAGGCCCCTTGGCCACCCCCGACCATCCCCATTCTCAAAGGTGTAAACTTGGACTGGCCGTTAGGCTGCGTCATCCATATCCCCATATGCTTTTATTTTACCACTTTATTAAGCCTAGACTCAAAAAAAGACAGCGTTGTCATTTTTTACATAAAGAGGATAGAACGCCTAGATGTCAAGCCCTGCAAGGCGCCAACCTTCAAAGACTATCTCTTTGAGACTGTCATCAGGCTGCCAAGATAGAAAAGCGTCTTTCAGATCACTATCGTAGTTCGAGTTTCTTTGACGGAAATCTTTTAGGTGCACTTTCGCCTCTTCAACCTGCTTTTGGTATCCTATAGAGGCTAGCGCGAATATCTGGATGCCTGAAGCAGAGTCGTAGTTTAGCCCCATGATATTGGACAAATAACCGTCGAACCGTTTCTCCCTCATCTCAAGGACAAGGGTTGTTGTATAAAACCAAATTGGGGGTTTATCGATTAGACGTATAGAGGCCGCTTGATAAGACTTGGCGCGGTCAACATTATTCCTAAAGGCATTTGTAATCGCATAATAGGCCAGCATTGAATAATCATTAGGGTTAAGCGCCATGGCGCGCTGGGCCATTTTTTCAGACTTCTCAAATTCCCCCATGTGATAGAACGTCATGAACAGCGCCATGAAACCAAGGGCATTTTCAGGGTCAATTTTTGTAGCTTTGTTTGCAGATACTAGGGCATTTTCTAAACGAGCTGTGATATTTCCGACCGGCATGGCCTGTGTGCAGATCGATACGTTTAAAATCGCACGTATAGCCCAAGCGGATGAATATTGAGGTTGGCTTTCCGTAATGTTTTCAAATTCCGAGAGCAACTCTTTCCCTTTTTCCATTGAGGGTAAAAGTTTAAGATCATAAAACTTTAGCAAAGCTTCATAGGCTGGCATATTGGAAATGCGCGCAAGGTTTGTGCGTCGATTAAAACGGTTCACCACACCATAAGGGGCCGCCACTTTTGCCGCTGTGTAGGACGCAATATCCTCTTGAAGGTCAAAAATATTAGACGCTGTGTAATGCTTATCAAAAATTTTCGTGAAAATATGTTCGCCTGTTACGGCTGATATCAGGTTTACAGACACACGGAAAACATCATCGACCCTTCTCACACTGCCGCTAAGTATAAATTGAAC
>CAYGSV010000204.1:3613-4962 GCA_964352635.1 uncultured Algimonas sp. | reverse complement strand
CTAACGCAACAAATGATCGTTCCGTTGCGCCAAGAAGCGGGGGAAATGTACCGCTCGGTTTTGGTCGACCGCAATAAGGATTGGGCCGGGCAAATTACTCGCTATCTTGAGGGCAGTGGCACGGGTTTGGTTGCCGTCGGAACGGCGCATCTGTTGGGTGATGATAGCTTAATTACGGAGCTGGAAGAGGCCGGATATAAAGTCGAACGGCACTATGCTTTTATAGGCGAGAATGTCATCTCGCCCACAGAATTAACGATCGAACGCCCAGATCGCGAAGACTAAGAGAGATAATTAAAAGTTCGCCGTGATGCCTGTGAAGACGCCGCGCCCTGCCGTGCTAAAGCCCACGACATCTTGATACGCTTCGTCCAAGAGGTTTGTGCCGCGCACATAAATGCTCAAAATGTCGGAGACTTGGTAACGGACATTCGCGCCGACTAAGGTGTAGGCGTCTAATTCGACTGTATTACAAGAAAATGTTGGAACAAAAATACAATCGCCAAAGTCAGTATCAAATTGACTGCCTGTAAAATCGATATTGACCGTCATAGACAGTTTTTCAATCGGGCTGTATGTAGCTGTCGCGCTTGCTAACCTTTCAGGTCTACGAATTTCTTGAATATTATTTTGTTCAGACTCTAATAATGAGAGGGAAGCAGAAAGGTCCAATTGATCGCTTGCCTGCCAATTCGTTTCTATTTCAAAGCCCTCTCTTGTGCTTTTCTCTTCAAGATTGATCACAGTATTTGCAAAGCCTGTAATTTCCTCCTCTAATTCGGAGCGGAAGTAATCAATGGCAAAGTCAAAATCGCCAAAGCTCTGTTCATAGCCGACAGAAAACCCGAGTGACGTTTCAGGTTGAAGATCAGGATTCCCCGTAAAGCGACTTTCAGGGAAGAAACCGAAAAGTTCGATAAGGGTTGGGTTTTTCACGCCTGTCCCGATTGACCCGCGAAGGCGGCCATCCCACTCAAATTTATAGCCTGCCCCGACACGCCATGTGGTGGCATCAGCGAAAACGTCATTGATGTCATGACGCGCAGAAGCGGTGAAGGTGAGGTTGTTTTGGTTAAAACGATAATCTGCAACGAGGCCGTAATTATCAATATTGGGTATGTCAGGGTCACCCGCGAATTCATATTCTTCGCGTTCTAATTCACCCAATAGAGTGAGTTCGTGGGCCTTGGCAAATGTGCCTTTGGCCGCCCAGCTCGCATCACGACGCGTGCCTGTCGTGAGGCTTGAAAACCCGCCTTGTGTGTCGGTTTCTGTTTCCGTCATGTTGGATTGAATCAGGTGGTCAAATCCTGCAAGTTCAAACCGCGCATCAATGCGGGCCGTTGTTG
>CAYGSV010000204.1:0-3603 GCA_964352635.1 uncultured Algimonas sp. | reverse complement strand
GTATTATTCAACCGTCCGTCAAAGTCTGTGTCTCCGTCGAAACCCGTTGAACGTAAACTGACCGCGCTATTAGCCGAAAATGTCACGGGGCCAAGTTCAAGGCGGTTGAGGCCGACAGAGAGACGGCGACTATCTGCGCCGTCTTTTTCGCCGTCTAAGCCAGACACATCATAGCCTTCAGTTTGAAACGCATTGCCGTTGATTGAAAGCGACGCTCCGCCCAAAGGAATAACGCCGCTAAATTGACCCTCAATCGTGTCGCGACTGCCTACTTCGACAGAGGCGCGCCATTGCTCGGATGTAGAGCCCGCACGGGTGATGATATTGATAACGCCGCCGACAGCATCAGAGCCATAAAGGGCCGATTGCTCACCGCGTAGGACTTCGATTTTGGCAACGTCTTCACTACGCAATCCACCAAAATCAAAGGCGCCGTCATTGGGGTTGTTCACTTCTATGCCGTCAATAATGACGAGGACGTGATTGGCTTCCGACCCGCGCAAGCGAAGTTGGGTGAGGCTACCACCGCCGCCAGATTGCGACACGGCGAGGCCGGGGACTGTACGGAGGAGGTCGGTGATGAAGGCTTGATTACGGTTTTCTATGTCATCCTGATTGATAATTGAGACAGGTGAAGTCACTTCATCTGTTGAGGAATATCCGATACGATTGCCTGTTACGACGATATCATCTCTGTCGAAGGTATAGGACGGAAGATAAAGGATTTCACCTTCTTCGCCTGCCCTGTTTACAGTCTCTTTAATCTCATTTTGATTATAAATTTCATAATCTGCTTGAACTTGTGCCCAAGCTTGCGTTCCAAACGCCGCCAATAATCCTGTTTGGGCCACGCCCAATAATAATCGTTTCATGTCACACTCCATTTAATCCCGTGCTCAAATCCCTAAAAGAGTGACACAGGGTGACGATTTCAAAAATGTCGTCATTGGAGCCAAGACCATAATCAGCCTCATCCATACGCTTTGGTGCATCCCGCCCAAGCGTGCTGGCGACGGTGTTGGCAGGTCTTCTGACTTAGGGTTCAAATGATGCGGACGCCTTCTCACTTACGTAATGGCATTTGTCCGAATCTTACCCGTCACAGCGGCGGGAGCCGTGGTGCAGTCTCAGCACACTTCCCATATTCACACCTCTTTCGAGATGACCAACGGGGCCTCACTTAACGACAATGTGTCACAAGGCAAGGATAAAAAGATGCAATATAAAGATTTCTTTATATACTCTTTTGGTGAAGCCTGCTAAACGCCGCCAAACTCAGGTGAAAGTACTATGTCGAATTGGTCAAAAATCGAAGACGCCATTAAAAACCGCATCGTCATGCTCGATGGGGCAATGGGCACGATGTTGCAGCTTCAAAGCCTCGAAGAAAAGGATTTCCGTGGTGAGCGGTTCAAAGATTGGCCTTCACCCCTACAAGGAAATAATGATCTCCTCGTTCTAACGAAACCCGAAGCGGTAGAGAAAGTGCATAATCAGTTTTTGGCGGCTGGGGCTGACTTAATTGAGACCAATAGCTTCAACGCCACAACGATTTCACAAGCCGATTATGATATGTCGGACTTAGCGCCAGAGATTGCACGGGCCGCCGCGACAGTCGCGCGTAAATGTGCGGATGAATGGACTTTGAAAACACCTGAAAAACCACGCTGTGTTCTGGGCTCTCTTGGGCCGATGAACAAAACACTCTCTATCTCTCCCAAAGTCGAAGACCCAGGTTTTCGTGATGTGACCTTTGACGAAGTGATGGAAAGTTATGTCGGACAAATCGAAGCCATGATTGACATTGTCGATGCGATTTTGATTGAGACGGTATTTGATACGTTGAACTGCAAAGCGGCTATTGCGGCTGTGCGCCATGTGTTTGACAAAGTGGGATATGAGAAACCCATTTTAATTTCGGGGACAATTACAGATCGGTCTGGGCGGACGCTTTCTGGCCAAACGGCAGAAGCCTTTTGGATTTCGATTGCCCATGCCAAGCCTTTTGCTGTGGGCCTTAACTGTGCGTTGGGTGCGGATGAAATGCGGCCTCATATCGAAGCGATTTCGCGCGTGGCCAATACGCATGTGATTGCCTTTCCGAATGCGGGACTGCCGAATGCCTTTGGTGAATATGACGAAACCCCGGATGATATGAGCCGCCAGATTAAGCCTTGGATTGAAGAAGGTTTTGTGAATATCCTCGGCGGATGTTGCGGAACGTCGCCTGATCATATTGCGGCGATTGCCAAAGCCTCCGAAGGCATTGCACCTCGCGTGCCAGTCGAGCCTTCGCAGACCTTACGTTTATCAGGCCTCGAGCCTTTCCAGATTGCGGTATAAATCATGAGCGCAGCAGCTACACAATTCGTGAATGTCGGGGAACGGACCAATGTGTCTGGTTCGGCGCGATTTAAGAAAATGATTGTCAAAGGTGACTTTGACAAAGCCCTCTCTGTCGCACGTCAGCAAGTTGAAAACGGCGCGCAGATTATCGACATCAATATGGATGACGGCTTGATTGACGGCGTCGCGGCGATGACGCGGTTCTTACAACTCCTCGCGGGGGAGCCTGATATTTCGCGTGTGCCGATCATGATTGATAGCTCGAAATGGGACGTCCTCGAAGCGGGCCTAAAATGCGTACAGGGCAAAGCGGTTGTGAACTCTATCTCTATGAAAGAGGGCGAATCGCCGTTTTTAGAGCAAGCCAAAAAATGTCGTGACCTCGGTGCGGCGGTGGTTGTCATGGCCTTTGACGAAGAAGGCCAAGCGGAAACAGCCGATCATAAATTCGAGATATGCGAACGGGCTTATAAACTGCTGACCGAAGAAATTAATTTCCCGCCGGAAGATATTATCTTTGACCCGAACATTTTTGCTGTCGCGACGGGTATTGAAGAACATAATAATTACTCTGTCGATTTTATCGAGGCCTGTAAACGCATCAAAGCGAACTTACCTCATGCGCGGATTTCAGGCGGACTGTCGAACGTTAGTTTCGCTTTCCGCGGGAATGAACCTGAGCGCGAAGCCATGCATTCTGATTTTCTCTATTACGCTATTCCTCCAGGCCTCGACATGCCGATTGTTAATGCAGGTCAATTGACGATTTATGATGATATTCCAGACGAACTTCGTGAACGCGTCGAAGACGTTATCCTTAATCGACGTGATGACGCGACGGACCGCCTCTTGGATGTAGCTGAGAAGTACCGAGGTGATGGGAAAACCAAAGCGGCTGTAGTGAATGATGAGTGGCGCGAGTTTTCTGTTGAGAAACGTCTCGAGCATGCCCTCGTGCGTGGCATTACTGATTACATCGTCGCCGATACAGAAGAGGCCCGCCAAAAGGCAGAGCGTCCGCTTCACGTTATCGAAGGCCCGTTGATGGACGGCATGAATGTCGTGGGTGATTTATTTGGCTCGGGTAAAATGTTTTTACCGCAAGTCGTAAAATCGGCGCGGGTTATGAAGGCCTCCGTCGCGCATTTGATGCCTTTCATGGAAGAAGAAAAAATTGCGCTTGGTACGGCGGATAAATCAAATGGCAAAATCCAAATCGCGACAGTCAAACTCGATGTTCATGAAATTGGTAAAAAA
>CAYGSV010000203.1:0-4997 GCA_964352635.1 uncultured Algimonas sp. | reverse complement strand
AACGTGCATGGGCGAGGGCGATATGTTCCCACGTGTGGGCACGCAGCCTGTGATGGTTTTGAAAACTCGAAAGTTTAACGGCAGGAGGGCCACTTCGCCCAGAGGGGCGCAAGCGCATATCTAATTCATAGGCGATACCTTCGGCGAGGGGCGTCATTAAAGTTGTGCGAAGCCGCCGCACGACTTGGGCCGCTTTTTCACTCTCGAGACTATCATCAAATATGAAAATCAAATCCAAGTCCGACTTGGGGGCCATGGTTTTAGTCCCCATCTTACCGAGTCCCAAAACGGTCATGGGTAAATCAGCAATATCTAAGGCATCTTTTACAAGAGTAATGGATGTCTCAAGTGTGACTTCGGCAAGTTTTGTAAGATTTAATTGAAGCGTTTGAAGGCTGTCATCTTTCTCCATGAACCTGTGATAATAATAAAATAAATGCTCATTCACAAAGCGTCGTAATCGGTTGAGACGCAAGCCATAATCTTGATCGGATAAAACCGCGCTTGCGTCAGGTGTCTCTGAAAATTGGGGGAGAAGAAAAATATCAATAATGTGTGGCGACTGCTCCAATAAGGACTTCATATGCGGGGAGTGGAGCAAGGGCGTAATTAACGTATCTAACAAAGCGTCATGGCGCTCTAGTAGGTCTAAATATTGTGCGGATCTTGAAATGGTTTTCAAAAAACGGTCAATGCTCACCAAGGCTGGTTCCGTTTCAGCAACACTGGTAAGGACACGTTCCAAGAGCCGCTTGCCAAGGGATTGGTATTTTCCTTTGAGGGATAGATGTACGCCATGCTTATCAAATCCATTGAGCCAAGATTGCGCAATCTCTCTACCCACAGATGAAAGACTATCTAAATCAGAGGCGGTTGTTTCTGTTTGCACGGGCGTTTGTGTTTCGAATAAACGATTAAACATCGCATTCACGGATTTACGGCTTTCGAATATTTTCTCGGACACTGTCGCCCAGTCAGACTGACCTAATAGCGCTAAAATAGCTGTCTTATCGTCTTCATTATTTGGAATTATATGTGTCTGCTCATTCCGTAACATTTGTACGGCATTTTCAATATCGCGAAATAAGACGTAATAACTCCGCAGGCTCCGCGCATCACTTTCGGGTATATGATCTAATGCGTTTAATTCACTGAGAGCTTTGCGTGTATTGGTCGTTCTTAGGCTCGTTTGTTTACCGCCCCAGACGAGTTGTTGTGCATTGGCTATAAACTCTATTTCTCGAATACCACCAGAGCCGAGCTTTAAATTAAAGCCTTCAGCTTGTTTTGTGATGGGCGCACTTAGTTGCCTTTCGTAAGAGAGTCCTGGATGTTCGGCATTAATGCGGGTTTTGAGGTCGGCCAAGTCGTCCAACGCACGAAAGTCAAGATTTTGTGGCCAGATAAAGGGCGATAGACTTTGCAAAAAGGTGTCGCCTAGCTCTTTATCTCCCGCCACAATACGGGCCTTCATCAGGGCCAAGCGATGCCAGGGCAGGGCGCGGAAGAAATAAAATTTCTCCGCCTTTGCCGTTGAAAGTGTCAGCCCTGTCCCAGAACTTTCGGGGCGCAACCGCCAATCCACGCGCCAAATATGCTCTGTCGCATTTCGCGGCATGAGAATTTGCGTCAATATTTTGAGGCATTGATTAGTGACGAAGGCTTGGCCTTTATTGGCTGAAACGGGCAGAATTTCAGGGTCATAGAACCCGATGAGGTCAATGTCGGAAGAGAAATTCAAATCCCACCCGCCGAGTTTTCCTAAGCCCAAAATAAAGAGACCTTCAGGCGTTTCAGCTTTAATCGAAAATCGTTTTCTCATCTCGCTCCAAGCCAAGCGCAGCGCCGCCTGTATTGTCGCATCGGCAAAGGCACTTTGGCATTGCCCGAGCTTGTCGAAATCCAATTGATTGCGCCGTTCATGGGCCCAACGCAAAACAAATTGGTTTTTTATATCTTGCAAGGCAGAGGGCGCGGCAACGTGTTTTGCGCTCTCAATAAGCGCTTCCAGACCTACCTCTACATGACCATAGCGTTCAAAAAGCCACGATAAATATGGGCTATGTTGATAGAAATCTATGGTCAGTTCTTTTAGAATAAGAGGCGGATAACGACGCGTCCTGTATGACGAATAAAGCCGTCGCGAATATCGCTATCGACGTCAAAGCCAATAGAGGAATATTCAGACCCTGCGGCAATAGAGAAACCAACAAGGAAACCGCTATCAGGGAAACCAAGAGATGTGAGTGTCGCCCGCTGCTCATTATCCAAGCCTGCAAAAGCAAACTCTGTAATGGTAGGGTCGTTCAAGAAAGCATGACGATAACCTGCGCGAAGCGATGGCCTGATCCAAGTCCGTTTGCCTTGGAACTTGGCCCCAATATTTAGCATAGCCGCAGCAGACGCCCGTTCCGAAACACGGCTACTCACGTCCAGAGCGATACCTTCTGTTCCTGTTTCTGTATATCCATCCTCTGAAAGTCGAAGGTAATCTAAGGACAATGCAGGTCTAATCCAAAACTTGTCTGAGAGGGCGACATCATAGCCAGCCCGAGCAGATGCGTTTAGGTGCGTCCCTGTGTAGTCAGCGCTAGATTGACCAAAGAAGTCATTAATGCGGACAACCCGATTCTGTTCGAACTGATTGTAACCGCCACCAGCGTAGAACTCCATGCCAAGCTCACCTTTACCCATGGCTTTGGCGAGACCTGCATAAAGACCGGCTTGGAGTGTAATGACATCAAGCGGTTCGTCTTGACCAACGACGTCTTCAATTTCTGTTGAGGCAAAACCAAAGTTTACACCCACGGCATGAAAGGGGCCGAAGGCTGTATCAAGTCCACCCGTGAGGCCGAAGCCTGCGCCGCGATATTGCTCGGAGAGGCCTGCGAGATCACGATCCGCAAAATAAGCAAATTCTTGTATCCAGGCACCCCCTGGCTTGTCGGGTGAGCGACGCGCTGTGTCCAAGTGACTACCAACGGCCCCTGTTGCGCCGTCTACATTGGCTATGACAAACTCACGTGCTGCAGCTGCGAATTCTGGCAATAATTGGTTGTAGGCGCGATTAAACTCCGCGCCATCCGTGATATTGGCGATGGCAGAGCCAAGAGCATCATTGGCGACAAAAGCTGTTCGGGCTTGTCCAAAGGCCGCCGCTTGAGCGCTATCAAGACCTAAGCCCCCTTGTGCAATTGAAAGCGATGGATCTCTTAATGTAACTGTGACGACAAGTGAGTCAGTTCCGTCGATGACACTTGTGCCATAACTAAAATCATAAAGGAATGGCGTTGACCCATCAAGCGTAGCGGCATTTAACTCAGCTATTAACATGTCTGTGACATTTAGCGTTGTGCCAGCACTCGCCAAGGTGAATGTGGCGCCTAATTGACTATCCACAATGGAACTGAAAGTCGGAGAGATAAGCGCGGCATCGTCAAAAGCAACAGTACCTGTTGCGGCTAGTGTTGAGGCCGAACCAGTAGATCCATCGATAGTCGGTGCAAAAGTTGAGCCCGCCCCAAAGGAAGCATTCGCGACTGACACAGCTTGTCCATCTGTTAAGGTCAATGTACTTGCATCTAAGACTTCCACAGTCAGAGTGCCGTCATCAGTAATTGAGCCTTGGTAGGATGCACCGCCAGATAAGAGCAATTGATCAGCGCCCGCGCCAAAATCTATATCGCCTACAATAAAACCAGATGAAACGTCGACTATATCATCTCCAGATCCCAAACGGATATCGCCAATAAGGAAAGGTTCATTGGGTGTTATTGAGTCTGTAGTGTCTTCATCCTCAGCCAAGCGTTGGGTAAATGTAAAACCAGATGTATTGGCAGAGGCGTCAATAGCAACGAGAGTGAAATTGACTTCTTCATTCCCAAGCGAATCTGAATTTTGACCAGCAACTTGAACGCCGCCCTCATTCGTAAATGATGTAAGCGTGCCTGATCTATCTCTTACGGCATAGGCTTCACCTTCACGCCCAATCAATATTGTCCTGATAGCGCCTTGATTGAGAAGTGAGCCCGCTACTGCGCCTACACCGATATCAATGGCAACAGCCTCAAGACTTACGGGCGCGAGTGGATTGTTCTCATCTGCAAAAAATTCATCAACAGCTTCTGATGCCTGGGCCAGAATGCCACCACTATTATTGATTTGGTCAACAATAGCGCCTTCACCTAAAACGATAACCCGGGCCAAGCCAGTGCCTGCTGTAATCCCAGTAACAGGCCTTAGACCTGTACTTCTAAATGTTGAAACACTGAGTGTGCCTGAGTTGTTAATGCCACCTTCTAATGTGGCGTCAGATATTGAAATGACTGTCGCATCAAAATCATCAAACAACCCAGCAGACGTTATCGTTCCTTGATTGACGAAACCAAACCGAAGCTCAGAGTCAAAATCATCTGCGGTTGGGTCACTAATTTGGCTAACATAGCCAATTGAAATTGGCGTACCGTCGCCACTGATTAGAACGGCAGGTGCACTACCGAATTGCGAAACGCTAGATGTGCTAGCTGTAAAGAGCCTGTCTGTTGGGTTGCCATCGGCATCAACTTCTGGGTTACCATCCGCATCAACAACGAGTTCTTGACGTAAGTCGAAAAAGACACCTTCCGAAATATTGCCGGTGATTGATACTGCAGCTCCTGATTGTTGTAGATCTTCAGCTGTTAGGTCTTCGCGCCCGATAGTGTCAGCCGTGCCGAGATTGGGGCGAGTTGTAAAACGAAACCCATTTACACCTATGTTTCCAGAGTTGACGAATCCGCCTTGTACATCCCCAGAGACTGAATAGCCTACGGTATCTGCGCCTGATGCTGCGATTGACCCTCTATTATCTAAATTCCCTGTGACATTTCCTGCAATATTTACAGCGGTGCTATTGTCACCCACTAAAACAATAGACCCTGAATTTGAAAAATCGCCAACCAAAGATGTTTCGGCCAACATACTTATTCCAAAGCTATCATTGCCTTCGACATTAATAA
>CAYGSV010000202.1:0-5029 GCA_964352635.1 uncultured Algimonas sp. | reverse complement strand
CTGCAAAACCAAAATCAAAAGCTGGCACGCGACCGCCTAAAAACAACGCTGGTAAAGCTTACGGCAAACCCGGCGGTAAAATGAGTGGGAAGTTCGCACCACGCGGCCAAGGGCGAGGGAAAAAATAGTGAGAATCGTCACAGGTTCATTACGGGGGCGAAACATCATTACCCCTAGCGGGCGAAATACTCGCCCCACAAGCGACCAAACACGCGAATCTATCTTTAATATCCTCTCTCATGCTGAATGGGCGCCCGATTTAGACGGTGCAATCGTCGCCGACATCTTTGCAGGATCAGGCGCATTAGGCCTCGAAGCCATATCGCGAGGCGCTGAATTTTGCCTCTTTGTGGAAACAGAACCCAAAGCGCGCGGGGCCATTCGCGACAATATTGATAAAATGGGTTTGTTCGGCTGCACGCGCCTGCATCGTCATGATGCCACACGCCTCAAAATCGCACCCGGTAATCTACGCGGGCCCTTCACCCATATCTTTATGGACCCACCCTATAATAAGGGCCTGTGGAAACCCGTATTATCGCGCCTAAAAGAACAAGGCCTCTTAGCGGAAAACGGTGTGATTATCCTAGAAGAAAGCAAAGACGCCGAGATTGAGTTGAAAGGGTTTGAGGTTTTAGCGGATAAGACGTGGGGCGCAGCGCGGGTATTGTTTTTGCGGGGAAATAATGTCTCAGAATAATAACATAAGCGATGCTAAATTAGATGAGTTATTAGCTCGCGAGGCTATTCGGGATTGCTTGTTTAGATATTGCCGCGGCATTGACCGCATAGATGAAGCCGCCCTTCGGTCTGCTTATTGGCCAGACGGCACAGATCAACATGGCCCTTATAATGGGAGCGCGAGTGGTTTTGTAGAGTGGGCGATGAAAACACTCCCTTTTATTGAGCGCGGGATTCATCAAATCCATAACATCCTCATTGAATTTCAAGCGGACGGCGCAAAAGTAGAAAGCTATTTCTCGGCTTTCCAAAGACAGCCCAATTCCGATGGAGGAATGCAAAACTTGAATATGAAAGGACGTTACCTTGATTGGTTTACACAGCGCGATAATGAGTGGCGAATATTAAATCGTACCGTGGTCTTTGACTGGGTCGAAGACTTACCCATGCCATCAGGAACGGAAACCGAACGCTTCGGCAAAATGACGCCTATTGGGCAGCCATATCCAGATGATAAAGTTTACAAATTTTGATTTTTGCGGATAAAACATGGGTCGCGACAGGCGTTTTGTTTTTGCGATTTACAAGTTAGATAATTATGAAAAATACTAAGAATGAAAAACCACTCTTAGGAATATTTATTAGCGGCTTGATATGCACGCTAATCTTTGCCGCTTGCTACCCAACCAAATCGAGTGCGCCGCTCGAAAATAAAGAACAAATAAAAGAAGAAATCACTATTGCCTTCAATAGTTTAGCAAGTGCCTCGAAGAGTCTTGACACCAGCCAATACTATTCGTTTTTTGACAAGGAAGAGTTCACTCTCCTTAATGCAGATGGGACAACAATAGACTCATTTGAAGAGTTTAAAGCTGTATATGACCCCCAGTTTAACGCGATACAGAAATACAATAAACTAGATTTTGATCCGGTAATTATTCACGTCATTGACGATGAAAATTCGGTTTTAGTGAATGAATATTCAGCAGAATTAGTATTAAAATCCGGAGACCTTATTTCAGCCTCTGGTGCAGGCGCTCAATTTTGGTCAAAACGTTCTGGGGAGTGGAAATTAGTCCACGTTTCAAACGCGTCTAAACCATAACTAAACCACCGTATCTAAATAGTGGCGTTGCAAATCACCGCCGCCCAAATAGCCGTTCTATATCCGCTAATTTCAATTCCACGTAAGTCGGGCGGCCGTGATTGCACTGACCCGAATGTGGTGTGGCTTCCATTTGGCGTAAGAGCGCGTTCATTTCTTGGCCGTTAAGCCTGCGCCCTGCTCTGACCGAGCCGTGACAGGCCATAGTTCCACATACATGTTCAAATTTCTCTTTTAAGCTCAGCGCTTCGTCATATTCGGAAATGTCATCTGCGAGGTCACGCAGTAAACCCTGCACATCCATTTCGCCCAGCAAAGCGGGCGTTTCACGCACGGCAATCGCCCCTGCTCCAAAGGCTTCGATAATCAATCCCATCTCGGCCAGCTCTTCTGCACGCGCCAAAATACGCGCGGCATCTGTCTCGCCGAGGTCAACGATATCCGGAATAAGCAAGGCTTGGCGTTCAACCCCTTTATCCGCCATCGCGACTTTCATACGCTCATAGACCAAGCGTTCATGCGCGGCATGTTGATCGACAATCACAATGCCGTCTGTGGTCTGGGCCACGACATAGGTTTCATGTAGTTGCGCCCGCGCCGCGCCTAACGGCTTACTTGTTAAGTCCTCACCTTGGCCTTGTATGGGATATCCCTCGGGTGAGTAAGCTGGGGCCGCACCTTCAAAATGCTGATGCCCTTCTTCGACCTTGGCCGAAAACCCATCAACGAGCGGTTGGAGCACGGGGTCATTGCGATAAGGCGCTTGGTAATTCGGGGCATACCCACCGCGATTTTGGCCGTAATTTCCTTGCAACGGCATCCCGCCCATAAGTGACCCCTGCCCCGCCTGAATACGACCTAACGCATAGTCACTCACGGTCGTACTGGCACGATGACCTGCGTCTTCTAAGGCCAAGCGAATGCCTTTGACGATAAGGCCTCGCACTAACCCCGGATTACGAAAGCGCACTTCGGATTTGGCGGGGTGGACGTTCACATCAACATGGTCTTGTGGCAGGTCAACATAGAGCGCGACGACAGGATGACGGTCACGCGCGAGGTAATCTTGATACGCTCCCCGTACCGCCCCATGGAGTAATTTATCCCGCACAGGACGCCCATTCACAAATAGGAATTGATGTTGCGAATTTCCGCGCGAATAGGTTGGCAGTCCTGCAAATCCCGTCAGCGCGATGTTTTCTCGTACTTGGCTAATCGGTACGGCATTCGCGCTAAAATCCTGCCCTAAAATACCGGCCAATCGCGCCAATCGGCCATCCGCATCGTCAGTTTGTTTCGCCAGTTTCAAACTGACCCGTGCAGGCGTGCCGAGTGTCATACCAACATGAGGGTTCGCCATAGCCAAGCGTTTGACAATATCGGAAATGGCGAGGGCTTCACTGCGTTCGGATTTTAAGAATTTCAACCGTGCGGGTGTTGCGTAAAACAAATCCCGCACTTCGACGCGCGTGCCTTGCAAGCCAAAACGCGCGGCGGGTTTAGGGGCCGATAAAGCGCCGCCTTCAACGCGTAATTCCCACGCACTATCGGAATTCATGGTTTGAGACAGAAGTGATAAGCGAGAGACGGAACCGATAGACGGCAAAGCCTCACCCCGAAACCCCATAGTGGAGATATTGAGCAAGTCCCACTCCCCGCTAGCATTGGGTGCGAGCTTGGATGTTGCGTGACGTTCGACCGCGATGGGCAGTTCTTCTTCACTCATACCACGGCCATCATCAGTAATGGAAATGAGCGTTCGCCCGCCATCTTCATACCGAATATCGACTTGCGTAGCGCCCGCATCAACCGCGTTTTCGACCAGTTCTTTGATGACACTGGCGGGGCGTTCAATCACCTCACCCGCTGCGATACGGTTGACCGTTTCATTGGGCAGACGTCGAATCATTATGGGGGGTGCGCTCATGAAAAAAGCCTAGCGACTGTTGGGTCACTAGGCCATGATTTGGCACAGCTTAAGCTGTGGATGTGTGATTTTGGCTACAAGCCAGGAAGCTTAGGGCCACCGGGGCGTTTTGTAATTTCAACTTGGCCACCACCCGTCGCGGCATTGATTGAGCGCATGCGCTCAGCTTCTAATTCTGGGTCGAGAGGAATAATGACACCTTCATCATTTACCATCTGGCCATTTTGCCAGAAGAGGATGCGACTAGCGAACCCTTCAGTTTTGCGCTCAACAGAGTTTTGGCCGTCAATTTCGACACGAATCTCTTGGTTGGCACGGGCAACATTGGCTTTGGACATAAGAACGCTCTCGCCTTGGCTTGGCTCTGCAGCATCAATATCACCAACAAGAGCTTCACGAGCGGCGCGTTGGGAATAATTATTCTCAGCCGAGCTCTCACCCACACGTGGCGGACGTAAATTATATTCTGGCGGAACAACCAAAGGCGCTTTGGTCAGGATATTAAATTCATTGGGTGCATCCTTGGTGATACCCAGTGCACGGGACGTAGATGTACATCCCACCATCATGGCGGATGACGCTGTGAGGAGAAAAAGCGGGGCGATAATGCGGCGCATGATAGTCTTCCTTAAGGATAATTTTTTACGGCTTTAGCGTCATTATTCGACGCGGCCAAGTGACCAATATTTTATTTAACAGTTTTTGGCTTTGCTTTTGCCGGATTCATTAAGGTTTTGTCTCATCTTTCGTCAAAAAAGATCCGATCAGCAACCCAATAACTCCCACCGTTATGGCGCTATCGGCGACATTGAAGACATATTTAAAGCCAATATCGCTGAAATCGATGAAATCCGTTACGGCCCCAAAGAAAAAGCGGTCAATGGCATTACCAATGGCTCCACCAATCACCAAACCAAACGCCCATTTTGATACTTTATCTTTTGTTTGTCCCAGCACCCAAAACAAAACTGCACTCATGCCCAAGGCAAATATCGTTAAGCCCCAGCGTTTCAAAGACGAATCACCTTGCAGTAAACCCCAACTAATCCCTTGATTACAAAGCAATGTCAGATCGACGACAGGGCTGAAATCATAAGTCATTTTCTTGAGCGGATCGATTTCGCAGTAATTAAAGGGTTGTTTGTGAAAATTTAGCGCCAAGTATTTTGTAATTTGGTCGAAAACAACAATAATGATGGGCAATAACAGGCCATATCTTAGCCATGTTTGGCGACGTTCCGCGTTATCAATTCTCGGTGTATTGTCTTTCGTCATGGCGGCGCGATTGCCATGAACACAGGCTTTTGGCAATCATC
>CAYGSV010000201.1:0-5047 GCA_964352635.1 uncultured Algimonas sp. | reverse complement strand
GCCTTATGCTCAAGGTCGGCAAACCCAAATGCTTTGGAATAGAGCAACGCGCCATCCTTGATCACAGCGAGGCAGAGACCGGGGGTAAGCCCGTCCTTAACGAGATGATTGGCTTTGCTATCGATGTCATCCCATTGATCTTGTGGGACGGCATTCGCTTTGCACGCTGGCAAAGCGGTTGAAGCGGTCGCTGCTAATCCAGCCACTATTGTTTCTCGTCTCGAAATCATTATCTATCTCCAAATAACTGAGTATCTTTACGTTCGAGAAAAGACTCGGGGTAGATCGGCTTTTTCGTTGTTGTGAATTGCCAATTAAATGAACGCTACCCGTGCCAAGATATAATTTCGCCTCAAGTCACAAATTATTATGATTGAGACTAAATCTTGCTACTTAATAATTACAGCTTGCCTCATATACGGATTGCTTCTTCGTTAAAGGGGATGTTTGAGAGTTCCACTCAGGGGGCAAAGCGGTCATACCGAGCGCCTTACTTGAGGCGAAAACGCAACTCTAAGTAATCCGTCAATCTGAATTAGAATGCATTTCAGTTAATCTCGACCGCTACTTCATCGACGCCTTTAGCGGCGGAAATTATCATTGCAATCCTTACAGTGTCATAGAACGCAGCGGGCTCTTTGTGTTCTAACCTCAAAATAGCATCGTGAAATACCTTCTCATCAAACTTTGGGCCAAGCCCCTCTTTTAATTTTGCTTTAGTTTCAAGAATAGCTTTGTAACCAAATATATAACCTAGATGCTGATGACGGGATTTCTGAAGCCGATTAAATTCATGATCAAAACGCTCTGATAAACGGGCGGGCATTCGCTTGTCCCAAATTTCCTTCAGTTGTGCAGAGCTTGCAAGGCCATTCATTCTTTCCACATCAAGAATTATTCTCATCGCACGCGTCAGCTTATAATCTAACCACGCTAACTTATGTTCTGGCGAACTAAAAAACCCTTCTTCATCCGCAAGATGTTCAGCGTAAGTTGCCCAGCCTTCTTCAAGCCAAGAAATCGAGGATGCATTATCACCTGCACATAATGGGCTAGAGTTACCTGCTTGAATGGATAGGTGGTGCCCCGGAAATATTTCATGAACGCTGATGAAAGGCGCTATACTCATATCATACCGCTCGGCATCAAAATATGCTGTCATGGAATTACTTATTCTATTGTACATTGCATATGTTGACCATCTATGAGTCTTTTTTGAAATGCGAGCTGACCCTTTGGGGATGTCGTAAGGGTGAAAGCGGTGCCTCAGCGTTTGTTCCCCTTTTAATATAAAGTGATTGTAAACCTGTTCCACTTCTTTTGGATTTGTAGTGAAGTTCTTTGGTTGAGATGCTAATTCGTCCAGTGTGAAATTAGGGCCGTTATTTCTGAGACCGGCCTCAAAGGCTTGAACTTCAGAGATCACATTTGCAAATTCTTCTTCACCAATTTTGGCCAAGCTTTCATGTGAGGGGGCTTGTGCTAAGTACCTTTGAGCCGCCTTTTGAAGAGAACTACCCGCAGAGACCCGCATTTCTTCTAATGAGGCCAATCGACTCTCAAGATTCGCTTTGTGACGGTAATATTGAATTTGTTCACATTGCTCTAAGTGCTGAAACTCAAGCTCGTTAAAGTCATCCAACCAAGATAAGATTTGGTCTGCCGAACTTGGATTGTTTCTATTGTGTTTAGAAGTAATTATGCTTTTATATAGTGCTAAGCGAGTATTTTTAGGTTCAATGATAGTTTTCCAAACCGTAAGGGCCCCTAAAGGCGTCCCTACAAGTAAAACTGACAGCGCTATAATTAAGGCTTTCTTCATAACCGTCATAGAACCATATAATGTCTCTTTATGTAAACAGCCAGTGCCCAGTTTCAACAAGCCTTCAAAAGGAGCAAAGACGACGTTTCGAGACCTGCCAGTTTCTTTCCTACGGGCTTTGGCAAGCATAAAACTCATACTAGCGGTGGAACTTATATGTCCCCATAGTTACCTAGTTGTCTTCATTTCTTGGTCAGAAGTAGTTCCTACCAAACTTCCTAAAAACGATTGAACTAAGTTCGAATTTGAGAGTTGTAGGAAAATCACGCAAAATACTTTTGTTTTTTTATTGAGGTCTGATTGTGAGACTGCGTTTAATATACTGTCACATTTATAGGGGTTATTCATGACATCACCAAAATTTCGTTCTTTAAAATCCGGATTGATCAGTAGTGCAGCTTTGTTTGTATTGGCATTACCTGCCTACGCACAACCATCTTTAGATAATACGAAAGACTTAGGGGAAGTTCTCAATCAGTTTGCAACCGATGCCAATGTTGAAATTTTATTCTCTCCTGATCTCGTGAATAAGCAGGTCGCAAGTGTCGCTGAGTTGTCTGGGGAACCTCGTGAAAACCTTTTAACTATATTGACAGGCACGGGTTTGAGTTTCGAGGAGCCAAGTCCGGATGTCTTTATTATCACAGAGGCTTCAGCAACGCTTCTGCCGACGACTTCAAGTAAGCCGTTAGAATCAGAAACCGTAAAGACGAATTTTCAAAAAACAGCGCAAGTTCAAACAGAGGCAACTTCAGCGACACAGTCCACGCCATCGGCTTTGCCCAATCGTTTCGACTTAGAGGCCGCGCCGGGTGTCATCACTGGACAGGTTGTTGATCAGTTTTCTAATCAGGCATTAGCGGGTGCCATTGTCATGTTGGAAGGCTCAGGACGGACTACGTCGACCGATAGTCGGGGTTTTTATCGTTTCTCAGCGGCACCTGTCGGTGAGTATGGAATATCCGTGAACTATCTGGGCGCAGAATTTCAATCGCGTCGTGTTGCAATCGTTTCGGGTCAAGCGGTGACGCAAAATTTTTCGTTGGGAAACCAACTCGATGAATTAGTAGTTTATGGGAATCGATCCTCCTTACAGCAAGCCTTGAACCAACAACGGGCCGCTGATAACAGCGCGACGGTTGTGTCGTCGGATTTGTTAGGAAGTTTTCCTGCGGAGACGATCTCAGAGGCCTTGAGACGCGTGTCAGGTGTTTCATTTACACGTGATGCAGCGACAGGCGAGGGTGACCGTATTTCTGTACGGGGGTTCGGTGCCGATGCTATTAACGTTCAACTAAATGGTATTGATCTTCAAGGTACGGGTATTGATCGATCAATCGATCTGAGTGGGTTTTTGACAGACAACATCAAGCAAGTCACAATTCAAAAATCTTTATTGCCAAGTCAGGAGGCGACAGGGTCTGGCGGCCTTGTTGAGATTGAGACACGCTCTGGTTTGGATTATGGCAAGAAATATTTCAACCTTGGCATTGAGCGAGAGCAGTCTTTTGCGGGTGGATTTGGTGATGAATTCGAAATTAGCGGCACGGGTGCTTACCAATTAACAGACGATTTTGGGGTCTCTGCAACGGTTCAATACCGCGAAACTGACGGACAAAATTACGATGTAAACCCGCTCTTTACTGAAGAGCAGGTTCTACCTGTTGGGTTCACATCATCTGGCCTGCTGCCCGAAAGTTTCAATTTTCCATTTGATCCAGAATTTGTAGAACCGCTTTACACAAACACAAATTTCTTCTCCCGACAAAGAGATGAGTCTAACCTAACAATGTCATTGAATTTTGCTTATGATTGGGAAGATCATACCCGGCTGAGATTGGATCTTCAGCAGATAAATTCAGATGCTGAATTTTCTGAATCTCGCGCAACGGTTAGTTTCCTCGCGAGTTCGACAGACATGCCTATTCCCGAATTAGGAGATGAAATTAGGCGAAGGAGTTATATTCGATCGTTCCGACCCACGCTCGGTATTAATGATAGTGTTGACGATTTAAAATCTTCCACGATTAGCTTTCGGGGTGAGACTGATATTAATGATTGGGAATTTGATTATACGGTAGGTTACTCTGAAATCCAGCGTGATAGATTAAGGAATTCTATTAGCTTTTTATCGAACCAGAATACGGATATCGCAGGACTGGTAAACCCGTCTACAGCAATTTTTAATACAGATGATGATACAAATGCTACACAGCGTTTAGTGGGCGGCGCATTTGCATTTGCGCCCAATGGCACACCGTTTCCTTCCCTAAGTCAGGCAGGTTTAGATTATTTATTCGACCCTGCTACACATTATGTAACCTCTGCGACTGTTGCGGATGCGCGTGATCGCACCGAAACTCTGACATTTGAACTGGATGGGCGTAAGTATTTTAATAATTCACCGCTTGAATATATTGAACTTGGCGGAAAGTATGAAGACCGTGAACGGCGTAATTCAGACGACTTATTATCTACCACTAATCTAACCAGTTCGCGAACTTATATACGAATTAGTCCTCTAAATACATTTATTAATGACCTAAACCCCAATGGTTTTGGTTTGGGCGACCTGTCAAACATTGGTTTATCACAAGCTCAAATACCCTTTGTAACATCTGGGAGTTCTCAAGCATTTCTCGATGCAATTGATGGCTTTTTAGTAGACGATCCCAACACACCAGAAAATGAAGCCCGTTTCCGGCTTACAGACCGTACGGGCGCTGATCCGATTGTGGATTCAGGGGCCAAGGCACCTGCTGGTCTTAAAGAGGAACTTTTCGCAGGTTGGGTGCAAGCCAAGGCTGTTTTTGGTGACTTCGACGTTGTTGGTG
Organism: uncultured Algimonas sp.; assembly: GCA_964352635.1. GTDB lineage: Bacteria > Pseudomonadota > Alphaproteobacteria > Caulobacterales > Maricaulaceae > Litorimonas. Next base: position 391 of record CAYGSV010000201.1, on the reverse strand, counting down.
GTGTGCGTTATCAGCGGGAAGAAAGAACAGGGAGTGCAATTATCACGCCTTCAGTACGATCTGCCGATAACGTTGCGGTTTCAAGAGATGCCTTTATAGAGGCGGGCCTCATAGATTTTCTAGATACTTCGAACACGCAAGAAACTTGGACGCCAAGTGTTATCGCAAACTATCGCCCAACAGATGAATTTGTTGTTAGGGGGGCATATTTCCGTTCGTCATTTCATCCGTCAATTGACAAAATTATTCGGCCGAGCCAAATTATTGTGAACTTTCGTGACACGGCTTTCGCTGGGCCATCAGCTAGAATTCGGGAACCAAACCCTGACCTGCAACCGAGTAAAATCGATAACTTCGATTTAGATTTCTCTTATTTCTTTAAAGATAATCC
>CAYGSV010000200.1:0-5075 GCA_964352635.1 uncultured Algimonas sp. | reverse complement strand
CCGCACCGTACCAGGCATGCTCACGGTCCCGTCGAGCTTTTCTGCCGACGCTTTCGTATTGGCCTCGGACGTGTCTTTTAGGGTCAAATCCAAAGGCGGGTCTTTAATCAATTGAAGCGAGGTTTTGCGAACGGCAGGACGGCCATATTCCCGTTCCCACGCCCCGCGTATCCAGCCGGGGATATTGGCACGGGGGGCTTCCATCCCGGCAAGCTTTGGGCCTTCTTCGACGACCTTACGCAAAACCGCATTGGCCAAATTGGCAAAACCGCGCGTCGCATGGGATGCCTTTAACATACCGACCGTTTCTCCCACCGCCGCATGAGCCGGTGTGCCGAGGAACAGGATTTGCGCCGCTGCTGTTTCGAGCGCCGCCCGAATAAAGACGGGCGGCTCTTTGCGAATGAGTGGCTTATAAACAGCCTTAATTTGCCCCAAGCGCCGAAATGTCGTCGCCGCAATTAAACGAACAAAAGCGCGATCGCGCGGCTCAAGGCCATTATATTCTGGAAGTGAAGACAGAACCGCCTCAAGGGGGAGTCCGTCCGTACGCACATTCCGCACAGCAGACGCCGCAAGTTGGCGGGTCAATTGCGCTGACGTCAGGGGTATATCTTTTTGAGGCCGTTCGCGTCTCTCTCCACCACGGTGATCTTCTCGACGTTTAAAAGGCGGTTTACCCCCTCGTTGAGGCGAAGAAGAGCGAGGCTTAGAGGGGCGGTCATTCATGAACCTGCGCCTAGCAGAGGGTATGATGGGGCGCAATGTAAACTGGCTGGGACGATAGGATTAGGTTTAGTTTAAACATGCGTTTTGTCCTACTCGCCATCACTGCAATTCCGTGCAGGGGCAAAGCCTTCGCGCTAAATCCAAAAATGGACGTCCGCAGAGTTCGCTCTCTTACCGGAGACCGAAGTAAATATGTGTTTCGCAAGAGATAAACTCTGCGGCAGCGGTTTGTATCGCAGCGGCCTGAACTAATCGCACACACACCCATCGTTTGAATAGGCGGCACTTTCGCAGTCTAAGAGCGCGCTCCGCAGCTAATTCCGTCATAATGAAATTATAACGACACCTCTACAGATGGAACTCCCGAGCGTTAGGCACAAACGCATTGATAGGCCCGGATCCCTCTGCCTCCGTCGAAGCAGCCTCTCAATCCCGCTGTCCAAAACACCAACATGCCACGCTAGCTTGCCTGTCCGTGTGCTTTAGAACGAGTGTAGGATATGGGAGGTTTTGAGGGCGTGGATGGGATTGTGTGGTTTTCGCGTAAGCTGTTGAAATGGTTGGGGTCTGAAGAATGATAACCGCGGAACAAATCAATCCCTCACACCCGCTAATCCCCGTACTCCCACCCGACTCACCCCCAAGACGTCAGGGAGTCAGTTTACAGTTACTTTAAGATCAAAATAATTGTTGCTATTTTGTTCTTATTATTATAGCTGGGACAAATTCGGACATAATGTCCATAAAATTCCGAGGCTGTAGTGAACGATATATCAGAATTTGAACAATTACGTCATCTTGCGGGTATGACAGTTCCTGAGGTTGCTGAAAAAACTGGAAAACATGTACGTACAATAAGAAGATATGAAAAAGGAACGGATTTAGATGTTCCAAAGCTAGTCACGGACAAATTAAGGGAAATTGCAAAATCTAGAAACGAAGTTGCAAATGAAACCAGCGAGGAACCGTGGTTTACTTTTGTTGATCTATTTGCAGGAATCGGCGGGATAAGGCGCCCCTTTGAAGAGCTTGGAGGGGAATGTTTGTTTACATCCGAATGGGACCGCTTTGCTCGTGAAACCTATTCTGCAAATTTTACCAATAAACCTTCCCATATTTTGGCTGGCGACATTAGGCCTTTTGCAGAACAGCCTGACAAGGTTCCTTGCCACGATGTCCTGCTAGCTGGTTTTCCTTGCCAACCTTTCTCTATCGCAGGTGTCTCCAAAAAAAATTCTCTAGGTCGCCCCCACGGTTTCTTGTGTGATACGCAAGGAACGTTATTCCATGACCTTGCTAAAATAATTAAACATCATCAGCCTTCAGCGTTTCTTTTGGAAAATGTTAAAAACCTAGAGCGTCATGATGGAGGAAATACTTTTAAGACTATAAAACATGTCTTGGAGAAGGAGCTCAAATATGAAGTTCACACACGTGTCATTAGTTCAGAGCATTGGGTCCCGCAGAAACGCGAAAGAATTTTTATTGTTGGTTTTAAGAAAAAAAAACTAGGCTTTGATTTTAAGAAACTAACTTTACCAGAGGGTGAGACCCCAAAACTAGGTTCAGTTTTATCAGATATTGTCGAAGATAAATATACTCTAACACCAAAGCTATGGGAGTATTTACAGGCATATAAAGAAAAGCATACGAAAGCCGGCAATGGCTTTGGGTTTTCTTTGTTTGGCCCCGAGGATGTTACAAGAACACTATCTGCGCGATATTATAAAGATGGGTCTGAAATTCTTGTGCGACAGGAAGGAAAACGTCCAAGGCGTTTAACCCCAAGAGAATGTGCTCGATTAATGGGATTCGAACGCGCGGGAACAAATCAACCTTTTATTATTCCAGTATCTGACACTCAAGCTTATCGTCAATTTGGCAATTCTGTCGTTGTTCCGAAAGTTCGAGCTGTGGCTGAGTTAATGCTTCCCTATGTTAAAGACGGACTTAAGCTAGATGGTCGGTTGTAATGAAAAGAGGTCTTTTAAAACCTTATTTTGACTGGGTTGTAAGAAAAAGACTCGCGATGGTCGAAGTTAACCTGAAGGGCAGCAATCAACATGAGTTAAATGCCACAGCAGAGGTGAAGAAATTATTGGGTCACGATAAGCGTGTTTTTGAAACTAGGTTCATGTATTTCGAGGGTGAGCAAGCTGTTGTAAGTGAGACGGGCCAAATTACTTATTACGATGCACGCGAAAAACATCCAACCCGCTCCGAACACAGAATTTATTTTACCTCAAATGATGTGACTAACCTTATGGAGGAGGGGGACAGTTTATTCTTTGCTTTACGCCCTGATAAGTCAGCAATGTTTATCGTTGCCTCGAGTGCTTCATCAATGGCCGAGCGCTTAAGTTGGTTGTTTGCGATGCAAGAGCAAGCGGATTTCAAATTCGATACGATTACCTATTCAGAGAACGAAAAAGGTGAACTAGATTTTCTATCCAGACAGATATTAGACTCCCTAGGAATTGAATATGAAGACCCGAAGGCAAATGAACATGACACAATAATTGAAAAGTATGGCTTCACTTTTCCCAAGACTAAGGAGTTTTCTGCTTTTGCGCGTTTAACGCTTCCTGAAATTGACGCTCGTGATGATCCAGACTTTGCACTTTTAGCTTGGTTGGACCATGAAGAAGCATTGTTTAGACGGTTGGAGAAACGAATTGTATCGCAACGCCTATTTGAAGGTTTTGTCGAGAAGAACGAAGCCGATGTAGATGCGTTTATTTCTTTTTCTTTGAGCGTACAAAACAGACGAAAATCTCGAATGGGGCATTCATTAGAGAATCATATCTCTGCCGTTTTTGATGCCAATGAGGTTGAATATGCTTCACAGTTTAAGACGATTAAGGGCAAAAAGCCTGATTTTATTTTTCCGTCTGCCGAAGCTTATTTTGATAGAGATTACCCTGTCGAATTACTGACTATGTTAGCCGCCAAATCCTCTTGCAAGGAAAGATGGTCACAAGTTCTTTCTGAGGCCGACAGGATTTCAGAAAAACACCTTTTGACACTCGATCCAGGCATTCCATCTTCCACCACAGATCTTATGCAGAAAGAAAATTTGCAATTAATAGTGCCTAGTAAAAGACAAGAAGCATACTCTAGAGAACAAAGAAATTGGCTGATGTCTTTTGCTGATTTCATCTCCTTAGTACAAAAGCGTCAGTGAAAGCCTTCCCTAAATCCCCCGCACTCCGCCCTACCAATCCCCCCATAAATCCCCTATAAAAATCCTATAAAACCTGCCGATTCGTGGACCTTATGGCGGGGTGAGGGAGAGTTATGGCAGAGCCTGCGGAAAATATGGATAATGGTGGCGATTACGGCGCGGATTCTATCAAGGTTCTCAAGGGCTTAGATGCCGTTCGCAAACGGCCGGGCATGTATATTGGCGATACGGATGATGGCTCTGGCTTGCATCACATGGTCTATGAAGTCGTCGATAATTCGATTGATGAGAGCCTCGCGGGGCATGCCGACCGTGTTGAGGTGACGTTGCACACAGATGGCTCTGTTTCTGTGCGTGATAACGGGCGCGGTATTCCCGTCGCCATTCACGAAGAAGAGGGTGTATCCGCCGCCGAAGTTATCATGACCCAGCTCCATGCGGGCGGGAAGTTTGATAGTAATTCCTATAAAGTTTCGGGCGGACTCCATGGTGTGGGTGTGTCCGTAGTGAACGCGTTGTCTGTGTCGTTACAGCTCACGATTTGGCGCGACGGCAAAGAACATTATATGGATTTCTCGCATGGCGATGCGGTGTCCTCATTGAAGGTCGTAGGCGATGCGCCTCAAGACAATCGTCGTGACGGGACAACTAAAGTTCTGACAGGGACGCAGGTAAGGTTTCTCCCCTCTGAGGAGACCTTCACCATGGTCGAATTTGATCGCAATACGCTGGAGCGGCGTTTGCGTGAATTGGCGTTCCTTAATTCAGGTGTGATGATTATCCTCACCGATGAACGCCCCGAAGATGACATTGTGACCGAACTCTTTTACGAGGGCGGTATCGAAGCCTTCGTCCGTCATTTGGATGTGAATAAGCAAGGCCTTTTAGAGAAACCCATTACGGTCATTCGTGAAAGCGCTGATGGGATTACCGTCGAGGCGTCGATGTGGTGGAATGACGGCTATCATGAAAATGTCCGTTGTTTTACGAATAACATTCCGCAACGCGATGGCGGCACGCATTTGGCGGGTTTCCGTGGGGCGTTGACGCGGACCATCAATAAATATGCGGCCAATTCAGGCTCGGCGAAAAAAGAGAAAGTCAGCATTTCGGGCGATGATGCGCGCGAAGGTCTGACCTGTGTCTTGTCGGTCAAAGTGCC
>CAYGSV010000199.1:0-5076 GCA_964352635.1 uncultured Algimonas sp. | reverse complement strand
GGACATTAACGCCGCAAGCCTTCTGGGTTGGGGGCCGCGAAATCTGCATTGGTCAGGTCAACACTCACGCCGTCTTTATCCACGGGCAAGGGACGGAAATTCGCAATACTATATCCACCCTCTAAACAGAGCTCTCGACCAAGCGCGGAGAACTGTGCCTCGGCCACACAGAATTGCGCGGGTATGGTCGCGACAGACCGCAAGCGTAAATCCTCGGCCGTATTTTGATTGCTTTGAGGTGGAAGACCTGTGTCTTGTGTCTCAGGCATAGGGCTTTCTTTGAGGGCATAATAATGCGCGTCTAAGCCTTGAAGCGCGCGGGTGATAGGGCGCACACAGGCCTCGGGGTTAACGGCCCACCAACCGCGTGATGTCCAATTGCCGTCTTCCTGCAATCCAATCGCGGCATAAATACGGGAATCGCTTTTATTGCACACTTCAAAACCGACTTGATTCGCAATGGCTTTGGCAGCGTCTGCGAGAGCCAAGATTAAAGGGTCACCCTCGGGGAGAGCGTCAAACTCTTGGTCTTTTTGAAACTCTTTGAGCGACCTAGTGGTACGGCGCCCCGGTAAACCATCAATCCCTGTGACGCGGTAGCCCGCATCTCTTAGTAATCGTTGCACGCCTGCTGTTTGTGCCTTGTCCCCAAAATCCGACGGTTCAATCAAGGTCGTGACCTGCTCATCGGGGCGGACAGCGAAATAATCACGCGTTTGCATATTATTGACGCGGCAATCATCCGTTGCGGCAGAAATGAAATCGCTATCTGTTGCGCAAAGACGAATATCGCCCTTCCATTCGCGGATGCCTCCACGATGGATATAACTGCTTTCCGCATAGAGGAAACGCGGTGCACTTCGCACAACACTTTCAACAATACATTGTCCTGGGTTAACCTCGCGCCAGCCTTTGGCTTTAACTTCACCGTCGCGCAATGTCGCATGGGCAAGACGTAAAATATACGAGGTCTCGTTACAAATATCCCAACCCACAATATCCGTTGGGTTTATGATGGGGACTGTTGTAGTCGGGGTTAGTTCTGTATGTGGAGCAGTCTCTTGTGCGTAAGAGGCAACTGGCAAAAGCCCAAAACAAATTAAACCAAGCCCCAGATTTAGGCAGGCGCGTTTCATCATTTGATTAACGTCCCTGCACCGACATCGGTGAAAAGCTCAACCAAGAGACCATGGGCGCGTCGGCCGTCTAAAATGACGACGGCTTCTACGTCGGCTTCAACGGCATTTATCGCGGTTTCCAATTTCGGAATCATACCGCCTTTTGCGACACCGCCGGAAATGAGCGTGCGTGCATCGCCCACAGACAAATCAGTCAGAAGGTTTTTCTCTGCGTCCATCACGCCTTCTATATCCGTCAACAACATCAGGCGTGCGGCCTTTAAAGCACTCGCAATGACACCAGCCGCAGTATCGGCATTGACGTTATAACGCCGGCCATCGACGCCGCTACTAATAGGCGAAATTACGGGGATAAATCCGGGCTCTGCTTCTGCGAGCGTATTGATAACGGCAGGGTCAACACTGATGGGGCGACCCGTAAAGCCTAAATCCTTATTGACGGCTTCGGCTTTGATAAGTCCTGCGTCACGTCCGGAAATGCCAACGGCACGTCCGCCAGCTTGATTAATCGCGGCAACCAGTGATTTATTGATTGCCCCAGACAGAACCATTTCCGCGACGCCGACCGTTTCCATATCAGACACACGGAGGCCATCGACGAATTCTGATTTTATTTTCAACCGTTCCAACATAGAGCCGATTTGCGGTCCGCCTCCATGTACGACAACGGGGCGAAGGCCACATTGTTGGAGTAGGACAATGTCATTGGCAAATTGTTGGGTCAGTTCTTCACTACCCATGGCGTTGCCGCCAAATTTGACGACGATAGTTTTACCCGCATGACGTTGGATAAAGGGCAAAGCCTCTGAGAGGATTTGGGCGGTTGTCCAGCTATGTTCATTGGCGCGGCGTTTCATAACACCTATTTCTTAGCCATATTCGCGGGCAAGGCCAAGGTTGCAATTTCAGCTCTTAGCAGGTCAAGACCATCTTTTTTCTCTGAACTTGTTTGAATAACATCAGGAAAGGCAGCAGGGCGTTTGGCGATAAAGTTTATTGTCTTATCGGTGACCTTGATCAGTTCGCCTTTTTTGAGCTTATCTATTTTGGTCAGAATAAGTTGATAGGTGACAGCCGTTTCGTCGAGCATTTCCATGACTTCAATATCAGGCGGTTTAACCCCGTGTCGACTATCTATTAGCAGGAACACACGACGTAAGCCTGCGCGGCCCCGTAAGTAAGCGCGTGTGAGTGTCTGCCATCGTGAGATATCGGCTTTAGAGGCTTTGGCATACCCAAAGCCTGGAAGGTCCACCATAAAGAGGCGGCCATCGATATTAAAGTAATTCAGTTCTCGCGTACGGCCCGGCGTATTCGATGCGCGGGCTATGCCTTTGCGGTTCGTTAGGGCATTAATCAGCGATGACTTCCCTACATTAGACCGCCCTGCAAAACAAATCTCAGGCAGGTCTGGTGGTGGTAAGGTTTCTAGGCTTACAGCACTGCGCATGAAATCGACATCACGCGCAAACAGTAAGCGTCCATCTTCGATTTGGCGTTTTGAAACCTCTTGAACTGCCTCCGTCATAGCCAGCTATTCAGACGCTGTCGGTTCAGGCTTGCCTGTGATTTTGCGGAAGAAGGCATCAATCGGCGTGTCGACTTTAAATCGACGCGTGATGATATATTGCTGAAGGAAAGAGAGAATATTGTTCCACACCCAGTAAAGCAGAAGGCCTGCAGGGAAGGGCGCCAAAATAAACATGAATATCCACGGCATCCATTTCATCATTTTTTGCATCATCTCGGCTTGTTCACCGCCGCCTGCCCCTGCGGGGGGAGTAAGCGTGTACATCAAACTCATAGAAATACCGTAGAGGATAGCGAGCGGCCCAATTGCGACGAAAGCCATGAATCCAATGCCCCCAGGTATAGCGTCCCACGGTAAGAGCCCGAAACCGTTAAGGATGGATAGTGGGTCTTTGGCTGATAAGTCTTTCAAATACCCAAAGAACGGCGCATGGCGCATGTCGATATTGATAAAGACGGATTTGTATAGCGCAAAGAACACGAAAATCGTTGGGATAATCGGTAAACAGCCTGCGGCTGGATTAACGCCTTCGGTCTTATAAAGCGCCATCATCTCTTTTTGGAGCTTCATACGATCTTCTTTATAGCGCTCTTGAAGTTTCTTAAGCTTAGGCTGCACCTTCTTCATTTTAGCTTGGCTCTCATATTGTTTGTTAAAGAGCGGAAACATAAGAAGTTTGATGATAAGGGTTAGAGCAAGGATACCGAGACCAAAGTTTCCGAAGAACTCACCAAGGCGTGATAGTGCCCAGTAAATGGGTTTTACCAAAATTCCGACAAAGCCCCAATCAATAGCGCGCTCCATTTGCGCGATGCCATATGTTTTTTCGTATGATTTAAGGACGTCGCGATCTTTCGCACCTGCAAACATAAACCCTTTAGACGTAATTGTTGCGCCAGGGGTTAATGTGACTGCGGCAAGGGAGTAAGACGTTTCATAGACGTCTTGGTCATTGATCGTCAGAAAACGATTATCGGCTGTCATGGCTTTACCCTGAGGGGCAATAGCGGCGGTAAGCCAGTATTTATCTGTAAGGCCTACCCAACCTGAATCGCCTGATAGTGTCGAGACACCTTTTTTCTTCAGGCCTTTATACTTCATATCGTGATATTTATTATCGACGATAGAAATTGGCCCTTCTTGAATAATGAAGAAGTTTGTGAGGTCATCTGGGAGTGTATGCTGACGTGACACGCCTTTGCGCTGAAGGGCGAGTTCTGCGCCAGATGTGTTCGTTACAGTGTCTTCGAGTGTAATAAGATAGCGGTCATCAATGCTGACTGTACGGCGGATTTCAAATCCATCCCCTGCGTGCCCTAGGACAACAGGCGTGTCAGGCGTTAGCTTATTTCCAGAGACAACAGTCCATGGTGTTTCAAAACCAAATGTTGTTAATCCTGCCCTGACCCAGTTATCCGTAATATAAGCCGCTTTTTGTGATCCTTCGGGTGAGAGGATAGATATCTGTCCATCTGCGGGGTCGAGCGTTTTATCATAATTATTAAGCGTCACATCATCAAGGCGCGTGCCTGTCGTCAAGAAACTGCCCGTAATACCCGGTGATTCAATTTCAATGCGTTGACCTTGCTGGGCACCATTGCTCTCTAAGATAACTTCGCGTGGTACGAATACGGGTTCTTTTTCTATGACAGCAACGGGATTGGCGATGGTTTGTTCGGCTTGAGCCCGCGCATATTCCGATTCAGCGTCAATACGAGCTTGTTCCATGGCGGGCGCCTGAACTAATATCCAGTATCCGACTAAAACAATGGCGGAGAGCACCATAGCGAGGATAAAATTTTTCTGTTCATTCATCGGTCTAATCGTTCCGTATTCATGACGTTGAAGGCCTTATGAGCCCGCTTTAGCCTGAGAGTGTTTGCAAAGCGTTATGAGGGCTTTTTGCGTGTCGTCAAGGAGGGCTGACCACTCTCTTTCAGCTGTGCCGTTTCTGGCGATAAAAACATAATCATGCCCAGCCATCCCATATTCGGGCAGAAGGGCTTTTGCGAGTTCCCGTAAACGCCGTTTGGCGCGGTTGCGGGTCACGGCATTGCCTATTTTTTTAGTGGCTGTAATGCCGTAGCGAAGGCTCTCATGCTCAGTATTGGCTCTCATTTGAATGACGATGCCGCCTTGTGCGCGATAAGCCCCGTTACGAACATACAAAAACTCGGCCCGCTTCTTCAGCACGCCGAGTTTTTTACTATCTTTTACGTCAGCCGTCACAAACGGCGAACTGTCTTGTCTAAGCGGAAAGGACCTTACGGCCCTTTGCACGACGACGTGCCAAAATCTGACGACCGGCTTTAGTGGCCATACGCGAGCGGAAGCCGTGACGACGCTTGCGAACAAGGACGGAAGGTTGGAAAGAACGTTTCATATCAGTCTCCACACGGGATAAAT
>CAYGSV010000198.1:0-5148 GCA_964352635.1 uncultured Algimonas sp. | reverse complement strand
ATGCAAGGATAGAGAAAATCGCTTCAACAGCGCCTGCTGCGCCTAACAAATGGCCCGTCGCAGATTTCGTGGAGGACATGCACACATTTTTTGCATGATCACCGAGGAGTTTTTCAACGGCTCTGACTTCTAACTCATCACCCATTGGTGTGGAAGTGCCATGGGCGTTCACGTAACCAATATCTTCGGGCTTCAGGCCAGAGCTTTTCAACGCCGCTTTCATGGCGCGGTGACCGCCCTCACCTTCGGGAGCTGGGCTCGTGATATGATAGGCATCACCTGACATACCGTAGCCGACAAGTTCGGCATAAATTTTCGCGCCGCGCGCTTTAGCATGTTCATATTCTTCGAGGACAACGGCACCAGAACCTTCGCCCATCAAAAACCCGTCTCGGTCTTTATCATAAGGACGAGACGCTTTTTCTGGCGTATCGTTAAAACCCGTTGTCATAGCACGACAAGCCACGAAAGACGCAATGCCCAAGCGGTTAATCGAGCTTTCACCACCGCCCGCAACCATGACATCCGCATCGCCATACGCAATCATGCGCCCTGCATCACCAATGGCGTGAGCACCTGTGGCACAAGCGGTAACGACAGAGTGGTTCGGCCCTTTGAGGCCATGACGAATAGAAATCTGTCCAGAAGACAGGTTAATCAACATCGCAGGAATGACAAAAGGCGAAAGACGTCTCGGGCCTTTTTCATGCAATAAAACAGAATTATTATAGGTCGTTTCAAGCCCGCCAATACCAGAGCCAAACATGACGCCAGTACGTTCTTGCGCTTCAAGTCCAACCTCTAGCGGTTTCCAGCCAGAATCTTCGAGGGCTTGGTCAGCCGCTGCAACGGAATAAAGGATAAAGTCATCAATGCGTTTGGCGTCTCGTGCGCTCATCACATCATCAGGATTGAATACCCCTTCCATATCAGGGGTTCCACCACCACGGCCATCTGCGCGAGGAATAATGGCAGCGACTTTGCATGCAATGTCGCTGACATCGAAATGTTCGATTTTTTTAGCACCGGACTTTCCGTCCAGTATAGCCTTCCACGCGGTTTCAACACCGCATCCGACGGGCGTTACAAGGCCAAGACCTGTTACAACTACGCGTCGGATATTTTGAGGCACAGGTAAGTCTATTAGACTTTTTCAGAGATGAATTTTACAGCATCGCCAACAGTTTGAATGTGCTCAGCGGCATCATCTGGGATTTCAATATCGAATTCTTCTTCGAATGCCATAACAAGCTCAACATTGTCGAGGCTGTCTGCACCGAGATCATCGATGAAATGGGCTTTATCCGTGACTTTGGCTTCTTCAACATCGAGATGCTCTACAACCATTTTTTTAACACGGGCTAATACGTCTGACATAGACTTTCCTTTTAGTAGTGCCGAGGTAATCTTCGGCGGTTACGACCTGCAAATAAGGCGATTTACCCAAATTACAAGTCTTGGTCCCATATTGAGATTGCCCCCAATATAAATGTTGCGGCGAGTTAGCACACCCCAAATCTTGTGACTAGGGGCTTATTTCCACAGGAATGTGGGTAAAAACACTCCCAAACCCACCCTAAATCATCGCCATACCACCATTTACGTGCAGCGTTTGCCCTGTAACGTAGTTGGCTTCTTCTGAGGCCAGATAGACGGCAGCGGCCGCAATATCGTCACCCGTGCCTAAATCACCTGCCGGAATTTTGGCCAAAGTTGCTTCGCGTTGGGCATCATTTAGCTCATCTGTCATGGGTGAACGGATGAAACCAGGGGCGATTGTATTGACGGTGATTCCCCGGCTCGCCACTTCTTGCGCCAAGGATTTGGAAAACCCTATCATGCCGGCTTTGGACGCGGCGTAATTTGTTTGCCCTGGGTTACCTGTGACACCGACGATAGAGGTGATGCCAATAATCCTACCCCAGCGTGATTTCATCATCGGGCGTAAACAGGCTTTAGACAGACGGAAATAGGCTTCGAGATTGACTTTTTGCACCAAGTCCCAGTCTTCCTGCTTCATCCGCATCAAAAGTCCGTCGCGCGTAATACCAGCATTGGCAATCAGAATATCAACAGAACCGCCGAGCGCCTCTGCCGCCTGCCCAGGTAGTGCATCCACAGCCTCGCCATCAGACAGGTTGCAAGGGGTTACAAAGGCCCCTTCACCCAATTCCGATGCCAGACCTTCGAGTTTTTCAGCCCGTGTTCCAGACAAGGCGACATGTGCGCCTTGGGCGTGGAGCATTTTCGCGATGGAGCCACCAAGGCCACCTGTTGCGCCCGTCACTAGGGCGCGTTTTCCAGTCAAATCAAACATGATCTATCCTTTAAGTGTTTTGGCGAAAGTCTCGAGACTTTCTGGTGTATTCAGCGACACACCGTCTACGCTTTTGACGATGCGGCGCAACATAACGGTGAGGACTTTGCCTGTCCCTGGTTCTGCAAAGGTTTCAACGCCATTAGCCGCCATCCATTCAACAGACTCGCGCCAACGCACACGACCTGTGACTTGGGTCACAAGATCTGCGCTTAATTGAGCAGGATCTGTCACGGGACTCGCCGTGACATTATTCACAACAGGCACAATAGGCGCGTTCATCGTCACATCAGCGAGCGCGTCGCGCATCACATCAGCAGCGGGTTGCATCATATCGCAATGAAACGGCGCAGAGACATTGAGCATCATCGCCTTTTTAATGCCGAGATTAGCCGTGGCCGCCACGGCGGCTTCGACAGCGGCTGTTTCACCTGAGAGCACAATTTGGCCCGTCGCATTATCATTAGCGATTTGACAGATGCCAACTTTGGCACCCGCGGTCGCCGCTTGCTCAGCTTGCTCAACACTCGCACCTAATAGCGCGGCCATGGCCCCTGCGCCCACTGGCACAGCCGCTTGCATAGCGTCGCCGCGGATACGCAAGAGACGCGCCGTATCGGCCAAAGACAAAGCCCCAGCCGCACAAAGCGCAGAATATTCGCCCAAAGAATGTCCCGCGACATAGCTGGCCGCACTCACATCGACATCGAAGTCATTTTTCAAAACGGCCATCGCTGCCACCGAGCACGCCATCAAAGCGGGTTGCGTATTCGTCGTAAGGGTCAAGTCCTCAATCGGGCCTTCAAACATAATATTTGAAAGCTTTTGGTTGAGGGCGTCATCGACTTCATCAAAAACATGACGCGCAGAAGCAAAAGCGTCTGCAAGGTCCTTACCCATGCCAACAGATTGGCTCCCCTGTCCGGGGAATATAAATGCGAAAGTCATAAAGGCCCTGCTGTTTTATTGTTTTATATTATGGCTTTATAGGATGCAGGCAACGGCTTGAACCCTAAAAAGAGACATCAAAACGATTTGAAGTCAGATATTATGTCATTCCTGACAAGTCGCCCTTAATCTCACCCTTTATTAAGTCGCGATTAACTGTATGAATCTATTACGTGATTCGGGATGTGTGCAGTGAAAGCTGAGGGAAAAGCGTGGCATTATTTAAACGCAAACAGTCAAAAGTCGAGAAATCAGACACAAAAATGACTGTTGAAAAGCGTGATATCGAAATTGAGAATGCCGTTTACGAAGAGCTTCTGCGCTCCGTCGAGAAATCCGAAGCACGGGATCGCGCTGTTGACACAACTGAACTAGAACTCGACGTTGAAATCCCAACACCGACGCCTAAAAACCCTTCCTCTGAAAACCTATCTGCGCTCAACCCTTCTGGTTTGGGCATTGGAGCAGACTACGCAAATCGTTTTGAAACACCTGAATTCAAAGCGAATCTATCACCAGAAACAAAAGATTTTGATGTGACATCAAACACTCAACCTCGCAGCAAAGCGATTGAGGATTTTGATGCGACCATAACAAACCCTAACATTAACGCGGCGACAGGACGGGGACGTGCTGACATAGGCGCTATGCGTTTAGATGTTGCACGGATAAGCGCCGATATTTCTAGTGGTGAAGAACTTTACCGCCGCGCACAAAGCCGGATCGAAAACCTCACACAATTTGTAGAGCGTGCCGAAGTTGATTTCTCAGCGCTTAACCGCCTCGAACCTGAAAACCGCCGCCTTAAAGCCCGCAACAAAACGCTCATGGCTGAAATCAATGACAAAGGGCGTAAGCTCAGTGTCATGGAAGCTGACCTCGAAGACCATCGTCAGCGCCTCTCGGAACGCACGCAAATTTCAGAACAAGCGCAAGCGCGACTCGCACAAGCGACGAAATCACTCCAAGATTACGAACGAGTCCTGAAAAAGACGCAATCAGAGAATGACCACCATCGACTCTCACTTGAACGTACACAAACATCACTTGAGGTCGAAAAACGAGAAGCAGGAATTCTACGTGACAAAGTCGCCGAGCTTTCTGAAACTTTAGATGCTCGATCGATTGAAACGACCGAAGCCAAGAAAATGGCCGAGTCACTGCGCGAAGATTGCGGTGATTTCCGCAATCAAGCCAATCGTTACGAAGCCGAAAATACAGAGCTTCGCAGCGCGCTCGACGCGGCCCTCAAGCAAAACAATGCGATGAAGGGCGAAATGATGAGCCTTCATGAAGACATTCGCAATTTCAAAACCCAATATGAATTCAACGTCATTGCCCGCGAAGACCAGATTACCGCGCTTGAAAGTCAGATTTCTGAATTGAATCGCCAAGTCGAAATCAAAGATGAAATCGTACAAAATGCCGCGCGTGATGTCTCTGAACTACGGAAGCTCCGTACGGGTCAAGACCTTGAAAGAGATCGTCTTGAGAAAATCATCGACGCTCAAAACTATCAAATAGAAGAGGCACAAGTGGCCTTGGTGCAAGCCAGACAAGACGCCAGTGAATTTGATCGCCGTTACCGCGATGTGGCCGATGCACTTTCGATGTCGCAACAAAGACAGATGCATGCACCGCACAACGCCGACATCGCTGAATTACCTGACAGCCGTTTCGACGGTATCTCTGACGCAGATGTCGAACAGCACATCACGGATATGGCTTTTGGCATAACGGATAAGACGGGTTAAGTTTTTCGAGTGATTTAGGTCGTTTAGAACTCTCCGTTTTAACTTGGTTCATCATTTAATATCCTTTTTTATTCTTTCGTTTCTTTGGAGAATTTGGGCTGTCTGCGAGGTGTGGGGCTGAAGGTGGGA
>CAYGSV010000197.1:0-5180 GCA_964352635.1 uncultured Algimonas sp. | reverse complement strand
TGCGTGTGCGGGGCTTCACCCAAGATGACGGCCATATTTTCTGCTCGGAAGATCAAATCACCGAAGAGACCAAACATTTCATCACTTTGTTGAAATCCGTCTATGAGGATTTTGGGTTTGAAGAGTTAAAAGTGAAATTCTCTGACCGCCCCGAAACACGCGCGGGCACGGATGCGACGTGGGATAAGTCTGAAACGGCCTTGATGGACGCGGTCAATGCGGCGGGGCTAGAGGTTGAGTTAAACCCGGGCGAGGGGGCGTTTTACGGCCCGAAACTGGAATTTGTTCTGCGCGATGCCATTGGCCGTGATTGGCAATGTGGTACGCTGCAAGTGGACTTCGTTGTGCCAGACCGCCTGAATGCGAGCTTTGTCGGTGAAGATGATCAGCGTCACGTGCCGGTTATGTTGCACCGTGCGATACTCGGCTCGATGGAACGCTTTATCGGCATTTTGATTGAAAACTATGCGGGGAAATTCCCGCTCTGGCTCTCGCCAACACAAGGGGGTGTTGCGACCATCACAGGCAGCGCCGATGGCTACGCCGAAGAGGTGGCCGCGAAATTCCGCGCCGCTGGGATGCGCGTTGAAACGGATTTGCGCAATGAGAAGATTAATTACAAAATCCGCGAACTCTCCGCAGACCGCAAAATTCCTGTTATCGCTGTGGTGGGTATGAAAGAGGCGGAAGAAGGCAAAGTCGCTCTACGCCGTCTCGGCTCTCGCGAACAAACCATTGTGAGTGTGGATGAGGCGATTGAGAAATTGGGCAAAGAAGCCCTCGCGCCTGACCTTAGACGCGCTGCTAATTAAATCATGAACGGGGCCATAGATCAGGATCCCATAAGGCTTTCCCCAAAACTCGTTTTGGGGTTTTCCTTTTTCGTGTTGTTATTGTTACCCGTCATGATGCTCGCGGGCGGCGGCGGCATCGCGCTTTTGATGTTTATATTAGCGTGTTTGGCTGTCATCGGTTTGGTTTTGCATAAAGCTTGGGCAAAAGCTCCGCCATTGTGGTTGATAAGTCTGGCCTTGTTTTTTGCATGGTGTTGGCTTGCTCAATTTTGGAGTCCCTATGAAAAAGTCTCTGGGTTTTCTAATGCAGAGAAAATAGGCGTTATGGGAATGATGTTCCCTGCCGTTATTTGGCTTTGGGCAAAGATGCGGGATCACCGGTTGGGTGATATGTTGCGTAAAGCGGTTATTGCTTCTTTCATCATTGGCCTCGCTTTAATGGTCTATGAACTGGCGTCTGGTTTTAAGCTCAGCTTTATTTATGACTCACCCGATGAGGGGGTCGACCCGTTTTGGCGCAAATTAGACGGTATTCGAAATGTTGGGAAGGGCATCGTCTTTGCGTCTGCTCTATTGCTGCCAATAACGGCTTTGGTTTGGGAAAAGCCTTTCGCGAAATTTGGTATGGTCTTGAGTGCGGTCGTCATAACTGTTTTGGCCATAAAGCTTGACGTGAGTATTGCTATTGTTGTGCCATGGATTGGATTGTTGGTTGGATTATTCGCCATGCGTTTTCCCAATGCCACAGTTAAGTTTGTTTTCCTTATGGCTATATTAGCAATTTTTATGAGCCCTGCTTTTGCAAGCCTTATCTCGCTGATTGACGAAGACAAGATTGCAGCTTTGCCTACTTCTTGGGAACACCGTCTTTATATGTGGCATTTCGTTTTTGAACAGATAATGCAGAGCCCTCTGATAGGACATGGCTTTGATAGCTCTCGATCCTATACAGAGACAGTGGTCCTCAATAATGGAAAAACAATGGCTGCTGTATCTCTACACACGCATAATGCTGGCTTGCAAATCTGGTTGGAAACAGGATTTATAGGAATATTTCTCGCTTGTATGACAATATTATTACTCTTTAAGCCTGCCGAAGCTTTCGTCGCTCAGAGTAAAATTCATGCATTTGGGTTTTGTGGATTTTTGATAGCAATGGTTCTGATATCTTCTGTTTCCTTCGGTGTATGGGAATTTTGGTGGTGGGGTACGCTTAGTTTTGGACTGGCTTGTCTTAAACTTGTGCAGATAAAGGCGAAGCGATTTTGATAAGAGAGGGTGTGAGTCAAGGTATATTATTAAATTTCCAACCTTGCATCCTGAGATTAATTGAGTAGTTGAGCATTATTGGGGGCCTATTAAGGCTTATTTATCATGGTTTTAGCAACCAACATAGTCAACTTACCTGTTGCCGCGAAAAAGCGACCTATTAGCGTCATTATGGTGAGTTATATGACGGGGCCAGCCTTGGCCGAAGCAATTACGGCTGTTATGGACGATGATGATATTTACGAACTCATCATTGTAGATAATGGGAATACAGAAAGCGCCAGAACGCGCTTAAGCGAAATTGCTTCAAGGTATGACCGTATTCGTCTTTTGCAAGGGCATGGGAATATTGGTTTTTCTCGTGGCTGTAATTACGGTGCAAAAATGGCGACTGGAGAGTTTTTTCTCTTTCTCAACCCCGATGCAATCATTTCAAAAGGCGCCGCGCGGAAGATGGCAGACTGCAGTACGAATTTGCAGACCCCATGGATAGCAGGCGGTTTTTTGCGAGATGAATATGGCCGCGAACAAAGAGGAGCCAGAAGAGGGGCTTTGACCCCGATATCGGCCCTCACAAGTTTCACCCCCTTGCATAAATTACCTGGCTTTAAATCCATTCATCAGGAGAGACTGCCAGTTCCAAGCGAGGCCTCTCCTATACAAACAACAAGTGGTGCTGCGATGATGACAGACCGCGGTTCTTTTGATCAACTTGGTGGCTTTGACGAGTCCTACTTTTTACATGTTGAAGACATAGATATTTGCCGTCGTGCCTGGGCAAAGGGTGGTAGTGTATATATCGTGCCTGAGGCTATCGTAATGCATTACGGATCAACGAGTGCGGTACCGCGTGTGAAAACAGAATGGCAAAAATATAAGGGTTTTGTACGTTACTTCTGGAATTATAAACCAGGAATAGCATCAAAGGTTTTGACCTTCTTTGCAACGCCTTTCATGGGATTGGCGATTATGGGGCGGGCGTATTATCTAACGATTAGAGCGGCTCTGATTGGTCGCTAGCTTCAGGGATAACTTCTGGACATTCGATGACTTCAATAATGTGAAGCTCGACTTCATCACCCTTAGAGTAATTCAAGCCTGAAACAACGCTTCGCTCTTTTAGACACGCTTCTCGATCCCTTGCAAAAAGTTCAAAGCTAGTGAAATCTTTTCCAATATTTTTAAGTTTATCGATAATAAAAATATTACCAACTTCCCAAGTGCGGGACGCTTCAAGGTTTGCTTGATCGGCTAGCCTAATCTCTTTGCCTAGCCGATAAACCATGCTGGGTTCGGTGTAATTTAAGGCTTGTATCAAAGGGCCACCTTTCCGAGGGAGAATAATGCTTTCTGAATTAAAAGTTGCTTCTAATCTATCTGCAAGGCGTAGCTCATCTAGACTAGGTAGGATCGTGCTATAAGCTAGAATATTTAGTGAGACGGCACATATGCCTGCACAAACGATGGATAGTTTCACACGGTTTACCCAGAGTGAAAAGCCTGCGATGATTGCAATAATGCCTGAGATAGTCGCGATCGCATATGTAATTATGATTTCGTCTGTATCACTATACTTCACTTTTGCAGCGACCAAGAGTGAGATGATTAACGTCGCTCCTAGAATGAATAAAAACCCACTAAGAAAGCGAATAAACCCAAAATCTTTCACCCGCATCATAGCCGCCCCTGCAAGCCCCACTAAAATACAAAGAGCAGGGAAAAGCGGTAGAGCATAATGCGGTAATTTGGTTGGCATAATCTCTATCAACAGCCAGAATGGAATGATCCACGCAAGACAGAGACGGATAGATTTTGCAAGGGGCGCACCTGATTTTTTATCATTCCGCAAGGTACGAAAAGCGAGGGCAAAGCCTGGTAAAAGTAAAAGTGTAGCGGGCCATAAGGTTAAGTTGATATGCAGAAGATGATACCCTGGGGGGCCTGGGTGACTTTCTTGAGCGGAGACAAGTTTACCGCCAAAATCATTACCAAGACTCTCCGCAAAAAACGCGCCTTGTGTTTCTAATCCAATGGCTATGGCCCAGGGGACGAAAAGTAAAAAACACAAAATAATCGCGGGAACATTGACGAGTTGTCGAATGCCATAGCCTCGTCTTTCCCAAATCAAGAGAGTGAGGCAAGTTAGCGCCACAAGCGAAGGCACAACAGGGCCTTTAATCAAAACAGAGGCTCCAAGAGCAAGCCAAAACACCCAGACGGCGGGTCGTGCTTTCCAAAGTGAAAGCCCTGAAGGTGTTGCGCGGATATGGGCTAACGCTGCGAAACAACAGGCAGCAAGGCCACATAAAACGGCATCGGTTTTGGCAATATGTGCTTCAAACACCATAAGGAGTGATAAGGATAATGCGCCAGCACCAATAAAAGCGGCTTGTCGTCCAACAAGTTTAGCGCCGCCCCAATAAGTTGCTAAAATAGCAAGGAGCGCGCCCAAAACAGAGGGTATTCTTTGCACCCAAATTTTACGTTCACCGTCTTTTGAAAAGGCTTTGATGGCCGCTGTTTGGAGCCAATAAATACCTGCAGGCTTTTTATTCCTCGCTTCGTCTTGGAAGCGGATATTCAGCAGGTCTCCGCTTTCTGCCATTTGCACGCTGGCTTGGGCAAAACGGGCCTCGTCGCGATCAATCACCGAGAGTGTCGATAGACCTGGCAGGGCCACAGCTAAAAGTAAGAGACTCAGAATAAGAACATGCCAGCGGCGCCTCGGTAACGTCCGTTTTGGCCATGTTCGCTTCTCGGCGCGATTAGCTATGAATGTCTTGGTGTCCCCAGTCATAGAAAGCTTATGCCGAAGCGATTGGGTCATGTCGCGCAAAAATTCGCCTCAGAAGGGAATTATTTACGTTACATTTCGGCATGGTCTGTGATGCTTCCACCCGTTATTGCGAATTGAAAGCCTTGTTTGGCCGTGCCAATAGAGCCTATGTCTACAGACTCACATTGCATCAATAATATTTCGCCTCAGGATGATGGCCCGCAAATTTCTGTTGTGGTGCCTGTTTATAATGAGGCTGAAAACGTCACGCAGCTTGTCGAAGAAATTGCGAAGGCTTTATTCGCCACGTCATTCGAGATGATATTCGTTAATGATAACAG
>CAYGSV010000196.1:0-5219 GCA_964352635.1 uncultured Algimonas sp. | reverse complement strand
TCCTTATGCCGTGCACGAATGGTATCTCGCCGTCTATCTCGATGCGTTTGAGTGGGTGGAACTGCCCAATACCCTCGGCATGAGCCAATTTGGCGATGGCGGATTGCTCGGCTCAAAACCTTATTCAAGTAGCGGGGCCTATATCAACCGCATGAGCAATTATTGTAAAAATTGTAAGTATGACGTGAAGAAAAAAACAGGGGAGGACGCCTGTCCTTTCAATTCACTTTATTGGAATTTCTTATCTCGGAATGAGGGTAAACTTCGCGGTAATAACCGCCTCTCCATGCCTTATCGCAATTGGGATAAAATGGACGCAAAGACACAAAAGGCTTATAACGAACAAGCGGAGACTTTCATTGAGAGCCTAGAGGGAAGCAAAGCTAAATCCTATTTGTGACACTACCTCGATAAGTCGTTACACGGCGAAAGTGCATCATAAATGCAACATTTTTCACAAAACCTGTCCATCGCGACAAAATAGCCTTACAAAAGGGTGATATAAGATTGATTTTTCGTAACGGGACGGATTAAGAAACGCTTAATTCAATCTTAAGAGGGTTTCATGATTTCTAAACTTACCGAAAAAAGCCGTTTATTCTTAACGAGCTCCGCCGCCTTAGCGCTCGCCACAAGCATGATGTATGCCCCGATGGCAGGAGCGATTGTTCCAAATGACAATAACACGCCTGATGATGCAGTTGATACAGAAGGTGGCGTTAATGGTGTTGGTCAAATGTTCACGAGCGATTTCGGCGTCTGTACTGGTACATTGATTAACCCAAGAACTGTTATTTTTGCGGCGCATTGTGTGAATGGTCGTGCTGAGTCAGAATGGGGAACGACTTCGCAAATTTCTTTCTCTTTCAATGTTGATAATCTTCCTGCCATACAAAGTTGGTTTTTTGGAGGTTTCCAGACAAATACAGATCTTAATATATTCAATGTAAATCAGGTGCATTGGAACCCACTATCAGCGGCAACGGGTTTCTTGGAAGCTGACGTAGCGCTTGCTTCACTCGATACACCTGCTTCAGAAATTCCGACTTGGGCCTTATTATTTTCAGCTTTGCCAGCGCCTGACGCGTTGGACCCAGTTACGGGAACTGGCTACCACGTGAATCTTACAGGTTATGGGCGCTCAGGTTCTGGTACAGCTGGTGACTTCCAAGGAATTGATTTCCGTCGCCGTGCGGCAGAAAATTATTTGGGGTCATTAGCTTCTTTAGATGATAGAAATACCTTCTTGTTCGGTGGGCCTGCGGGCTTGCCTCAGGATCTTTACAGCACTGACTTTGATGATCCTAATCAAACTAACCCCTTCGACTTCAATCTATTTTTAGATGAAGCTCTTCCAAATGAAGGTACAACTGCTGGCGGCGATTCAGGTGGTCCCCTTATCCTAGATGCTGCCAATAATGATATTACCGATATTGATATTGTTTTGGGCGTTCTTTCTGGCGGTAGCCGTTTCTTCGGCCCTCAGGTCTTTAGTTCTTACGGAACGCAAAGCTTTTATCAGCCGCTCTTCTTGTTCTATGAATATATCGCAGCGAATAACCCGTACCGTTATGTTAGTGCGCAAGCAGGCGATGGTAATTGGGAAGATGCAAGTCACTGGGTGACAGACCTTGACCCCGCCTATTACATCTTAAATGCTAATAACGAACTGGTGAATGGGTTCCCAGATGAAGAGCAAATCGGCGTGGGAGATTCAGGCGCAGACTTTGGCGGAATTTGTTTTGACCGCCATGGCGAGCAAATAGGAGACTTTGGTTGCGTCGATTTGAATGATGGAACTTTTATACCACCAACTCGCAATGACCCAGAACCAGAAGAGATGCTTGAAGCAACTGGCACTGTGGGCAATGCTAGAGGGCAAGTTACTGCAGAAGACCTATCAGGTGGCGCGTTAGCAGGTGTTGAGGGTGTATTGCTTGGTGGAGAAAGCCAATCACAAAATATAGCAGTTGATTTCGCCGAAGAAGCACCACAGTCAGATGTAAATCTTAACCTCGGTGTCGACTTTGTAGAAGATGAAGCCCAAGCCCCTGGAGACCCACTTCCAGCGCCAACGATTGATAATGGTCTTGCTGGCGCAACAGATTTCGTTCCAAATAATATCGAACCAGACCCAATCGCTGGTGTTGATGCGCGTTATTTCGATGTCACACTATCAGCAGACGGAACAACAACACTTAGCAGTACAGTCACAATCGACCGCCTTACAATCAATGGTGCTGGGGCTGGGCTTGATATTGGTTCGGCTGGTAACCTTACGAGCTTGATCGATATTGAACAGATTGCCGGTACGGTAAATGTTGACGGCCGTCTCACATCTGTTGGTGATTACCTGCTCATGTCTGGTATGCTGACAGGCTCAGGCACAATCACGACGCCATTCCTAACGAACGTTATGGGCGGCATTGCACCAGGTGGTAACGGAAATATTGATCGTTTAGTTATCGATGGTAGTGCCGTATTGGCGTCAGCCTCAGGTCTTATGATTGATATTGGTGCAAACCGTGTCAGCGATAATTTGGCAATTACAGGCGACTCTAGCCTTGGTGGTCAAGTCATCTTCATCCCAACAGCGGATGTACAAGCGGGTAACACCTATAACTTCTTGACGACAGTCGGAACGCAAACAGGTGAGTTTACGACATCGGCGATTAGTGCGATTTTGACACCTGTTCTGTCTTATACGGAAAACGGTGTTGTCGCGACAATCGAAGCCGGTAGCTACGATAATGCGATTGATACAACAAACGCTGTTCAAGGCTCTTATGCTAAGATGCTAGACGGTGGACGCGGTGCTTCAGAGCTTAGTGCGATCTTTGCTTCATTAGATTTGTCGTCTACGGATAGCATCCAAGCTGTTCTCGATAGCTGGGCCCCTGTCGCAGAGACAACAGTTCGCAGCATGTCACGTGCCGCTTCTGAAAACCTCGTGCGTTTCCATAGAGACCGCATGAGCGCAATGAGCTCGGATGAGTGGAGTGGCGGTAAAGTCACTGTTATGGGTAGCCCTGTTCAAATGGCGTCAAATGACCAATATTCGACAGTGATGTCAGATGTCGGTCATCTTCAGGCGTCTAATGGCGAGACTGTGCGTACAACAGGCAATATCCCTGATGATATGGCGGTTTACCTCTCTGGCTCATTTATCGATGGTGACAGTGCGGCCATGCCAACAGGACAAAATCTTGATGATGAAGATTTTGACGGTTGGTCAGTCTCTGGTGGTGTTGAAAAGCGCCTATCTGAGAAAGCGAGCGTTGGTGGGTCATTGAGCTACACACAATTGGAAGCCGCTGCCTCTCTTGGACAAGTCGCTGAAACTGATTATTTCGCGGGTACGCTTTATGGTCAATTACGCGCAGAGAATAACTTTATCCTCGATGGTCAGGTTAGCTTGGGTACGTTTAATTCCCAAACAGAGCGTACAGTTACGTCATTCCCAGGAGCGGCGACGCTCTCAAGTGATGATGATAGTACAATCTTGTCGGCAGACCTTCGTGTGTCAAAAGCATTTGAAACTGGCAATGCTGTCTTTACACCACGCGTGAGCTTACAAAACACGCTGATTAACTTTGATACTGTTGACGAAGTTGGCGGCGCACCAGCCCTCTCAATCAACCGTAAAAACATTCACAGCACACAAGGTCGTGTTGGGTTTGGCCTTTCAACAGCTAAAGATGCCAAATTTGACCTCTCGGCGCATGGTGACTTTGTAAAAGAGTTCGGTAGTATTTCCGATACGTTTGATGCCAGCTTTGCAGGCGTGAACGGGTCTACAGGTGAGTTCGCTCTCTTCGGCACAGATACAGATTGGGCCGAAATCGGCGTTGGTCTTGGGTTTGATGTTCAAAATGCGAAGATCAACATCTCTGCGGATACAACAATAGGACGTAAAGATTTCGAAACACGCGTTTACCGCGCGGGCGTAACTTACAAGTTCTAAGTAGAACACATAAGCTTAATCAAGCCACTCTTTCGGGGGTGGCTTTTTTTATGTGTGATGAATTTTGACGCGGCGTTTATTCGTGATAGCTTTGCACAAAGGGAGTGAAAACATGATGAAATCGATAGCTCTAATAAGCCTTAGCCTTTCACTCTTGGCTTGCGCTGCGCCATCAACGAATGAAGCCATTGAAGCAACGCCTCCCACAACACAAGAGACCGCAAAAATGACGGAGTTAAATGAGAACAACGACCAAGCTAAAGCGTATTCTGATACTGATTTCATTGAAGTAACGATGTGGCAAAAATCACCTGGGACAGCCATTTATAACAATAAAGGCGAGGTTGTCGGTAGTTTGCGATTAAGGCCGAGTGTCACAGTTTACGAAACGAATGAGGGATGGGCCCGCATTGATGTCATTGAAGATAAATGGGTGAAATTGAGTGACTTGTCGCTGGAACCTGTTGACGGGATGCTATTAAGACCTGTTGAGTCCAATGGCATGGAACGCATCAATAGAGACGCCCTAAAAGAAGCGCTTGAAACGGGCGTTCGTCCCGGCGAACAAGAATAGGCGTTACTAAGAACAATGCTGCCTAGCTTCGCCATTATGGATAATTTCCTGTCTGACCCTTTGGCGGTGCGACAGCAAGCTCTCAAACTCAATTACGATCCTGCCTATAAAAAAGGGAATTATCCGGGGTTAGACTCTACGACCCCTTTGCAAACACAGGGCCTCAATGCGGCTGTATCTAAATTCGCAGGGGTAGAGCTTGAGGCCGCCCCGAATACATCTCACGGTCATTGTCGTGTCACACTCGCAGGCGATAGAGGTGTCAGCGGCGTGCATGTCGATCCCGCTTTTTATTCGGGCATTCTCTATCTCAGCCTTGATGAGCATTGTCGTGGGGGTACTGATTTTTTTAAACATCGTCGTACAGGTCTCGAAAAAGTGCCTGCCTCGCAAATGGACCTTATGAAAAGCGGCTATTCAGATCCTAATGTATTAATCGAAGACGTTATCAATAAAGACAGTACAAAACCCGGTAAATGGGAACGCACGATGCGCGCGCCTATGCGGTTTAATCGCCTGATATTATTTAACCCGATGATGTTCCATACAGCCGCTCCGGGGTTTGGTCGCAGCCCTGAAACAGGACGTCTCGTTTGCGTCCTCTTTTTTGCTCGCAAACGCCGGACCAAACCATAGAGGTCGTTAATGTCTTCAACAACAATCGTCCTCATAACGCTGATT
>CAYGSV010000195.1:0-5223 GCA_964352635.1 uncultured Algimonas sp. | reverse complement strand
CAATACGGCAAACGCGTAGGGCGGCGTTCACTTTGTCAGGAAAACTAATCGGGGCGAAGTAATCGCAGTTGGTTTTCACAACAAGGCCAATAGTCTCGCTTTTCTCAATATCGAGCAGGCCTTTTGAAATCAGAAATTCATTCACGACTGTGTCGAAATAAAAATAATAAACGGAATTATTGACGTGCCCATAGACATCATTGTCGGCCCAGCGTGTTTGTATCTCTAGAAAGTATTTATAGCTGTCGAGGCTGTCGGGGGTAGGGCGGCTCATAAAATCGCCTCATAGATTTTCACCGTCGCGTCATAGGTCATTTCACGCGGATTGTTTTGTAAGACACGGTCTTTGGCCATAGCGTCTTCGGCCATAATGGGGATGGCATCTGCGGGAATGTTGACCTCTGACAGAGTGAGCGGCACCGCCGTCTCATGTTTGATGCGGATGAGGTCATCAATCAGGGCCGAACTACTTTCGCCCAGTCCTAGGCTCTTCGCGATTTGGGCGTACCAATCATCGGCTTTCGGCTGATTATATTTCAGCACTTCATCCAGAACGAGTGCATTGGATAATCCGTGTGGAACATGAAAAAACCCACCGAGAGGGTAGGCCAACGCATGCACCGCGCCAACGGGAGCGTTGGAAAAGGCTTGCCCCGCCAACATCGCGCCAATCAACATCGTTTCCCGCGCGTCCAAATCATCGGGGTGGTTACAGGCCTGCACAATCGAATTACGTAATTTGTTCAAAGCGGTGAGGGCGAGCGCATCGGACAGCGGGTTCTTCTGTTTGACCGATGTGTACGCCTCAATCGCATGGACCATTGCGTCTATGCCTGTCGCGGCGGTTATTGATTTCGGCAAACCAACGGTCAGCGCACTGTCGAGTAAGACACGGTCGGCATAAAGTGAGTCCGCGACAATGCCGCTTTTCTCAGTCTTGCCTGTCGTAATAATGGCGACATTAGTGACTTCGGACCCTGTCCCTGCTGTTGTGGGGATAAGGAGGAGCGGGAGGCTTTGCCCCGTCGCTAATCCCACGCCGTAAACGGATTTAATGGGGCGGTCATTGGCGGCCAGATAGGCTATGACCTTGGCCGTATCCATCGGACTGCCGCCACCAAAGCCAATCACTAATCCCGCGTCGAAGTCTTTAACCGCTGCCACGCCTTGCAGCACAACCTCCTCGGGCGGGTCAGCCACGACATCATCAAATACCATGACCTGATAGCCCGCGTCTTGCAGCGACGAGAGACCCGCCTCCATCAGACCAAGCTTGGTAATCCCTTTATCCGTAATCACCGCCACGCGTTTATTGGGGCATAACCCATCAACATAGTGGTCGAGCTTTGCCGCTCCGCCATTTTCAATGCGAATATCAGAGACGGTTTGGAAAGAATGAGATGACATAGGGGCATATTGCGCTGATGACCTTTGCATGTCTATAGATAGAGCTATCAATAATAAAAATAGAAATCGGGGTTATATGTCTTTAGAGGTCAGAGATTGGATAGACTATCACGCGGAGGCTACGCCCGAAAAAAGGGCCATGTTTGATCTCGCGAGTGGCCGTGATTTTTCATATGCGGATATGAATGAGCGTGTGGGACGCGTCGCAGGATTCTTAAAATCCAAAGGCATCAAGCCTGGTGACCGCGTGGCTTACCTGACCCTTAACACAACCGATGTGATGGAATTGATTTTTGGATGCTGGCGCGTTGGAGCGGTGTGTTTAGCGCTTAACTTCCGCCTGGCACCGCCTGAGCTTGCATTTATTTTAAATGATGCCGAGGCGTCTTTGGTTCTCGTTGATGTCCCTTTTGTAGCCGTCGCTGAGGCCACACGCCCCCATACAAAAGTCCCTCACTGGGTCAATACGGACGGCGTCGGTGGCGATACAGATTATGAGCAAGGCCTCACCGCGGCTACACCGATTTATGAGGCCCACCCAAACCAAATGACGGACCAAGCCCTATTGATGTATTCTTCGGGCACGACAGGTTCTCCCAAAGGCGTTATCATCACCCACGCCATGTTGGAATTTACGAATAGTGCGGCTGTTCGGGTCGAAGGTTCTGGGCCAGATAATGTCGCGTTGAATAATATGCCGCTCTTTCATATTGGTGGCTTAAACGTCACCGCGTTGCCCTCGCTTTGGGTGGGCGGTACTTGTGTGATCATGCGTTTATTTGATCCGGGGGCGACTTTGGCGACGCTGAATAGTCCTGACTTAAATATCAATATCATGTTTATGGTGCCTGCGGCCTATAATGCTATGCGCGCCCATGCAGATGTTGAGACAACGGACTTCTCGCGCATAGACATTGCGCTGTGCGGTGCGGAAACTGTGCCTGTTGCTCTTATGGAATGGTGGGGCGCAAAAGGTATCTTGATTCAAGAGGGTTACGGTATGACCGAAACAGCCGCCGCAGGGTGTATGATCCGCAAAGAAGACATCCCCCATAAGGTCGGTTCAGCGGGGCGACCGCTTATGCACACGAAAGTCAAAATTGTGAATGGGGATGGAGAGCTTTGTGCCCCGAATGAACAAGGCGAAATTTGGTTCAAAGGCTTGTCTGTGACCCCGGGGTATTGGCGCAATGAAGCGGCCAATGAAAAAGCCTTTGTCGATGGCTGGTTCCGGTCAGGCGATATTGGCCGCAAAGATGAAGACGGCTATGTCTATATCGAAGACCGCATCAAAGACATGTATATTTCAGGCGGAGAAAATGTGTACCCCGCCGAGATTGAAAACCTGCTTTATCAAATGCCGCAAATTCAAGAAGTCGCCGTTGTTGGTGTGAAGAGTGAGCGTTGGGGCGAAACAGGTTGCGTCGTCGCCGCCGTAAAAGCGGACTGCACATTATGCCTCGATGATGTCCTCGCGCATGTCGGCGAAAAACTCGCCAAATATAAACAACCCCAATATTTGCATATCGTCGATGAATTACCGAGGAACGGAACGGGCAAGGTTTTGAAGTTTGAATTAAGGAAAGCATTGCCAGAGGTTTTGGGAATTAATTAGGAGAATTAGTTTAAAAATTTGCGTTATGAAAAGTTCCTATCATTTTTGGTATTTAAGCTTTCTCTATACTCAGAGGGCGTCATGCCTTCTTGACTTTTGAAGGTACGATTAAACGGCGAGATTGAACGAAATCCACAATCCAATGCGATAGTTAAAATAGGGAGGTGTTTTTTGTTAGGATCTAAAAATGCGAGCTTTGTTGCCTCTAATCGAAACCCATTCACATATTGACTAAAGTTTTGAAATCCAAGACTCGTGTTGATGAGTGCGCGTAAACGATGCTGGGTTACGCCCAACCGTTTTGCAAGAGCGGGTATAGTAAGATTAGAGTCTTTATAAGCTTCGCCTTCGATCATTTCAGAGTGAAGTCGATCGCGTAGTTCTTTATCCTTGATTGAGAGTGAATGTTCTTCGGCTGTTGGGTTTTCAAAGCTTATCCCTTTTATATTGAACTGCAACATCCAGAAAATACCAGTCATAATAGCCAACCAAATAGAAATAATTTTGATTGTTGGAATAGGTATAAGGGGCTGTGAATAAAATAGAGCGTCAGTGATTGAAGCGACGCTTGTTATAATGAGGATTAACCCCACAAAATATAATCGTGACCGCCGCCTTGCTAGACTTAAATCATCGCTCCGCCCTTTTAATAGCACAACGCATAAATGCCCCACGATTAGAAGTGATGTTAAACCGAAGAGAGGAAGGGTTTCGGGCGGTACTGGCCCGATTCCATAATCCGACAGTCTAAGCCATAAAATTGGAGCACAATAAGTGAGGCCAAATAGAATATAGTAAGGAGATAGATGAAAGGCTCTTTTAAAAAGTGATAAAGCAAAGAGCCAAACAAATACCAAGTGAGGTATATCTCCGAACCTGACGAAGGCAAGAAACCACCCTTTCGGCCTAAGTTGTTCGGGTGCAAACCCAAAGAATAAACAGGCCGTACTGAGGCAAGCACCAATCAAATATGGCGTACTATGCCAATCGCGATAATCCCGGAGAGAAAAGACGACTATGATTAATAGCAAGCCAATTCCTGAAAAGCGGAAGAATGCGTCTAAAATTATCATGGTCTCTCTTACTAGCCTATATCGAGTTGTTTAGCATTTACTACGTCGGTTCATAAATGATTTCAGTCACTACGCGATTTTGCCTATGTAATCCGCGAAAATGACCAGTCTTGGCGTGAATTTGCCGCGCGTGAAACCAAAGTCTTGGCCTAGGCTATGATGACTTCAGTTTTAATGCCGTCCTCGGAGAATTCTATGCGTTTACCCATCCTGTTCACTAGTATTATAATAACTTTGGCGTCTTGCCAGACAGCTCCAGTGTCGTCGGCCACGTCGTTAATTGAAAATCCCATCGACCGTGTTCGAGCCGCATATCAAGTTGATCGCTTGCGCGAAGCCAAGACAATCAGGATTGAAGGTGACATTCGTCAGGATTATCCCGATCATGAATACAGCCCTGACTTTCATGACATGTCTGCTCAACGCATGCATCATGTGATTGATATACATAATAGTTCAGGCAGTTCCGAATATCTTACCCGCATTAGCAACACACATTATCATGGCCGTTCAGTCCTCGTAGACGGCACTAGTCGGTTCATCATTTATCCAAGTGGCCTCTATCAACAACCAGAGGAAGTAGATTTTATTTCTGAATATGGCCCCACTATTAGGTCATCAGAGGCTATGTTAGCGTTGTGGTTAGATAAATCTGCTGACACGGCTCGTCTTGAAGGTGAAGAAATGTGGCTTGGAAACAGACACGATAAAGTCACTTTTGATTTTCCAAATTCGCCACCGCTTACAGTTCTTATTCAAAAAGACACGGGTTACATTTCGAAAATGTCACGGCTTATTGGAAACGAAATACTTGTTTCCTACACATTTAATTACCACACGCTCCAAGACGGTATCCCGGTTGCGAAAGAACACAATTTATATGCTGGCGAGGATCGCATTTTATATAGTTTCAATAGGGGGCTAACTCTGAATGATCGAGACGACCGTAATGCGTTCGAAGTTGAATCTGACATTCTTCCTGAACCAGAACGTATGGATCAATCTGCGATGACAGCAGAAGCCATTACTGATACAATGCACCAAGTGGGTCAGGGTGAGTCCTACACGACGTTTATCAAAACAGCGCAAGGCCTTGTTGCTTTTGGAGTGGAGGCAGGATTTGAGAGC
>CAYGSV010000194.1:0-5228 GCA_964352635.1 uncultured Algimonas sp. | reverse complement strand
TTCAAACTCAACGAGCCGAGGCGCTTCGTGAGCTGCACGACCCACCGCATGAATCATAGGATAATTCTGCTCAATCAACTCTTCGCCGATAATCGTGGTTGAAACAGCGCCGTATTCTGCGGCCAAATCCGTTGCGGCCTTTTGTAAAGCGACAGGCCCCATATCACCCGCAGGCGTATTGATAAGGTCACGGCAAAGGGCTGTTGCTTCTGCCAGAGAGCTGACCTCGGCTAAACGACTACCCTCTTCTAGAACCAATGTTGGGAAGCTGGTTTCATCAGGCAAATAGGTTTCAAAACGATAGGCCCCCATGCCCCATCCTGTTTGGGCCAGAACCATCCGCCAATCGCGCGGAATTTGCGCTAATCGGTAAAAGCCTTTGGGCAATGTCGTCGATAAAAGACCTGTACGGATTGCCCCCATCGCATCATCATCTTTGTTGCCCACACCGTAAAGCACGGCGGCCACGGTTCCGTCCGCTTTTGGAAGACGAACACGCTGCCCTGCATCACCAGAAAAACCGCGAGCCGCCGCATAATTTTTTCCTGGGCCATCCAGTTTGGTTTGTAGGTTGGGCCAGTCATCTGGACGTACACAATAAATCGGAATGATAGACGCATTTTCGCTATCGCTCAGCGTTTCACTTAAGACGAATATCGGAGTCTCTTGCGATGAGTCTGACATAATTATTCCATTCTGCTTTCTGCAGTTCCAGAGCCGGATACTAACGAAGCGTTAACCGTATCTGTTTACGTTTGTTAACGAAATTGCAAGTCGTCACAAGCAATCCCTTAAAGGTAATACGTGTGTCGCATAATATGAGAGCAACTATGTCACAACCCAAATTGCGTATGCTTTTAGGATCAACTCTCTTGGCCGTCGGGCTATCGGCCTGTGCCATTGCGCCGCAATACACTGAGGCCGAACGCGAAATGTCTCAGACAATGGGAGCAGACAGCTTTCAACCCGCGACACGAAGCCTGCGTGACGGTATTGAGACGCAAGATACTTTGGCCCAAGCCGCGTTTTGGATGCGGGAATATGAACTTAACCCTGCCGACCTTGAATCCGCGATTAAGCTCTCTGCGGCTATTCGCAAATTAGGCAACGCACAACGCGCTGTGGAAATTACGCAAACGACCCGAGCACTATATCCAAAAGATCCTTATTTAACGGCAGAATATGCGGCGGCCCTTATTGCTTCAGAACGTGCCGTCGAAGCCATGCGCCCCTTGGATGAAGCTTTGGCTTATGCCCCGAATTACGGCCGGCTTTGGTCACTCAAAGGCGCAGCCCTTGATCAGCAAGAGCAATATGACTTGGCCCGACGCCATTATGCTAAGGCCTTACAAATCACGCCTAACGATCCTAGCGTGATGGCTAATGTTGGTTTGTCTTTTGCGCTTTCAGGCGACCCGAATACAGCAGAGGGTTGGCTGCGACGCGCAGCTGCTGCGCCAGGTGCTTCGAAAAGTGTCTATCAGAATTTGGCTCTTGTTTTACAAATTCAAGGTAAGACTGAAGAGGCCGAGAAAGTCGCGCGCCTAGCGCAGCAACAATCTTCTGGACGCTTGCCCGACCTCAATCCGCAACCCGCTCAATCACTAAGAGGAACCATTCCCCAAACACAAAATGCGGCAGTCCCCGCACAAAGGCCATCCGTCAACCAACAGCAGAGTTACTCTCAACAAGGTTTCGCTTCGCCACCGCCCAAAGTGACGGTGAACAATTCACCTTCGATGGCCCCCTCCATTACCAATTCAGCTTCGCCCTACGCACAAGCCTCGACCGCAAGCGAAGCTGCGCGCATAGCTGCCGCACAGTCAGGACGCCGCCCACAAACAGATGTAATGACGTCTCAACAACTCCAAGCACAACAAGACATACTCTCACGTCTTGCGAATAATGTTGGTGCCAAATCTAATAACGCAATGCAAACGGGGCAATCAGGATCTTACTATCCAGGCCGCGCGCAAGGGGGGCAAAACCAAGCACCTCAGTCTTACCCACACACATCGGGTCAATCCTACCCACCGCAATTGCCTATACCGCCACGCCAAGGGGCTAAGCGCGAACGAAGGTAACCAGCAAAGAGTAGAATGAAAATAAAAAAGCCGCTGATGGACATCAGCGGCTTTTTTTATAATTCCTGTAGTAGTTTTTCTTACGTACCAAGAGCCGAAGACAAACGCATCGCGGCAGGCGTTAGAATAACGATAAAGAGAACTGGTAGGAAAAACAGGATCATGGGCACGGTTAATTTCGCCGGCAATGAGGCCGCTTTTTTCTCTGCTTGCATAACCCGCATTTGGCGGTTTTCATTCGCCATTGTACGCAAGGTTTCTCCCAAAGGTGTACCATAGCGTTCCGCTTGAATAAGCGCTGTAGCAACGGCCCTGATACCTGGATGGTTATTTCGTCTTGCAAGATTTTCATAGGCTAAGCGACGACTTGTTAGATAGGACAGTTCGGCTGTTGTGAGGGAAAATTCTTCGGCCATCTCAACTGAGCTTTCGGCCATTTCCTCAGCGACTCGTCCGAAGGCCAACTCAACTGACATGCCTGATTCCACACAAATGAGGAGAAGGTCAAGCGCATCGGGAAAGACAGGAACGATACTCGCCAATCGCTTATTGGCAGCATTCTTGACGTAAATATTAGGGAGGTAAAACCCAAAGAGGGTTAAGCACATAGTCGCAAAAATATTTTGAATGGGTTGCCAATCGCGCACATTGAGCACCAAAAACATAATCAAGCCAACAAGGAACAAAACAATCGGTGCAACAAGTCGGAAAGTGTAAAATGTATAGATCGGTTTCTGGCCGCGCATGCCAGCCTGAGCTAGCTTGTCTTTAATGTCTGAGGCCTCTAATAATTTTTCCAAAGATAAGCGATCAACAAGATTTTTGATTAACCCTTTGCTTTCAGATCGAAGCCCTTGGGATTGATTATTTAATTCGTCAAACCGTGATTTTTTTAAGCTCTCTCTTGCATTGGCGACGGAATTCATCCGCTTTTTCAGTTTATCACCTTCAAAAATTGGCGCAAAAAGAATATAGAGGGTGGCGACAGTGAGAAGTGAGATGACGCCATAGGCAAAATTTTGAAACAGGGCGATGGATTCAGCAGGCATGTCTCATCTCCCTAGAATTTAAAGTTAATCATTTTACGCATCATGAAAGTCCCCATGGCCATCATGACGGCACCAATGAGCATGTTACGTTGCCCCGTGGACGTAAAATACAAATCATTCATGTAATCAGGCGACAGTATTGTCACCAACCCCATAACCACGATCGGCAAAGCCCCAATAATCATGGCTGATGCTTTTGCTTCTCCAGATAGAGCTTTAATTTTTTCACGCAAAATCTTACGCCCTCGCAGAACATTCGACAGGTTTGCGAGACTTTCACCCAAGTTACCGCCTGTAGATTTTTGGATATTCAAAACCGTCGCAAAGAAATTGACTTCCGAAATTGGCATCCGCTCATACATTTGTTCCAAACATTTTTCGATGGGAATACCAACACTTTCGCCTTCAACAACACGTCTAAACTCTGCGCCCAATGGATCGGGGCTTTCATGTGCAATGATCTTGAGACAATCGCCTAGCGGCAGACCTGTCCTTACACCTCGGACAATAATATCCATCGCATCAGCAAAATGGGACGTAAATTTCTTTTGCCGGCGATTAATTGCAGCATTCAGAATAAATCGCGGCAGCCCGAAACCAACGACAAACGCCAGACCTAAACAGATCAAAGGTTTCATTCCAAAAATAAAAGCAGGGCCTCCTGACAGCACCGCCAAAATCGCCGACATCACCATAAAGTTTTTTGGCTTCATCGACCAGTTTGCCTGAACAAGGCGCATTGCCAATGATTTTGCTTTCTTTTTCTTTTGTTTTTGTCGTTCTTCTATCTTTGTCAGGCTTTCCTCGATTTGTTTTCGACGGCTCCCCTGATCTTCGACTTTTAACTTTTTTAGAAAAGAGTCGGTGGCGGTTTCTTTGCCAGTTATAGACTTAAGGCGTGCATCTTTTTTGCCATTACCATCCCCCATGAGGATATAACCTGCCGCCATGATGAAGCCGACAGCCACTATCGCTATGAGAGTGTTTTGCTCCATGATCTAGCTACCCGCCTCATCAAGGGCGGCCGCGAGTTCTTTTTCTAGATTAAAATACCGTGCACGGTCCCAAAATGCAGGACGCGCAATACCTGTTGATTTATGTTCCCCAATGATTTTACCATTCGCATCTTCACCGTCCATTTCATAAACGATCAAATCTTGCGTTACGATAACGTCGCCTTCCATGCCGATCACCTCGGTTACTTTGGTTATACGACGCGAACCGTCGCGAAGGCGGGCAGCTTGCACAATGATATCAACGGACCCCACAATCATTTCACGAATTGTTTTTGCTGGCAGAGAAAACCCACCCATCGTAATCATAGACTCCAAACGAGACAGGGCCTCACGCGGAGAGTTCGCATGGAGTGTTCCCATAGATCCATCATGGCCTGTATTCATCGCTTGCAAAAGGTCAAACGCTTCAGGGCCACGCACCTCACCTACGATAATACGCTCAGGACGCATACGCAGACAGTTTTTCACCAAATCTGACATGGTGATTTTACCCTTGCCTTCCAGATTTGGAGGGCGTGTTTCGAGGCGAACGACATGCGGTTGCTGCAACTGTAATTCCGCCGCATCTTCGCAAGTAATGATGCGCTCATCAGGGTGAATGAACCCCGTCAAACAATTCAAGAGTGTTGTCTTACCAGAACCGGTACCGCCAGAAATTACGATGTTACACTGACAAGCTCCGATGATTTCCAAAACACGGGCACCAGCAGGTGAAATCGATTTAAAATCTACCAAGTCTTTTAACTGAAGCTTGTCTTTCTTAAATTTCCGAATAGTCAGCGCTGGCCCATCAATAGAGAGGGGCGGGGCAATCACGTTGACACGAGAACCATCGAGCAAGCGCGCATCACAAATAGGGCTGGCTTCATCAACGCGGCGACCCACTTGGCTCACGATACGCTGACAGATATTCATCAACTGTGTGTTGTCACGGAAACGAATGTTGGTCTTTAACATCTTACCATTGGTTTCGATAAAGACGTGTTTCGCACCATTGACCATAATATCAGCAATGTCGTCGCGTGCTAACAGCGGCTCTAATGGCCCATAACCGAGAATATCATCACAGATTTCTGTAA
>CAYGSV010000193.1:0-5290 GCA_964352635.1 uncultured Algimonas sp. | reverse complement strand
GCGTTGCACTTTTTCAAGACTCGTATTGCCCGCGACAACGGTGATGCCCAAAATCTCATAAGCATCGGTTGGCGGCAGCGCCAAAAACAGGTTGATGGCGTCGTCTTGGCCAGGGTCACAATCAATAATGAGTTTTCTTGTCATCACTGCTCATACTCTGCTTATGCACAAATGAGAATAGTTGATTAGAGCGTAGATTTGATTTACGCGCCCTGTTCTCGTTTGTTTCAAGAAAGACTGCTCTCATGGAAAAACTATTTGTCAGCGCCGAAGACCTCTTGAAGGATTCTTTTGAATTAGGCTTACAGATTTTTGAAACGGGTTACCGCCCGTCTTTCATCGTCGGCGTTTGGCGCGGCGGCACACCCGTCGGGATTGCGGTACAAGAAGTGCTGGAGCTTTTGGGGTGTGAGACCAATCACTTTGCCATTCGCACTCGCTCTTATGAAACCATGGATAAGCAATCCAAAAACGTGACGGTTTACGGCCTACAACATCTGGTCGACACGATTAATGTCGATGACCAACTCCTGATTATCGACGATATTTTCGACAGTGGTCGATCGGTTGACGCGATTATTCAAAAGCTAAAAGAGAAATGCCGCCGTAATACGCCGAGCGATATTCGTGTGGCCACTGTGTATTATAAGCCCAAGCGCAATAAGACCGCGCGCGTGCCTGATTTCTATCTGCATGAAACGGATGAGTGGACGGTGTTCCCGCATGAGCTTGAGGGCTGTTCTACTGATGAACTGCGTAAAACAAAACCCCTGCCAGAGCGGATTTTCAAACTCCTAAAGTAGCGCGTCGACCTCGGCCCGTTTTGGTGCCGCCGTTTGCGTGCCGAGCTTCGTCGTCGTGAGAGCCCCCACCGTACAAGCAAAGCGTAAAGCGGCTTCATTGGACTGCCCCTCGACGAGCGCGACAGTGAGCGCCGCCGCGAAAGCATCCCCTGCCCCCGTTGTATCTATCACATCAACTTTGGGCGGGGCGGCTTCGGCGATGACTTTGCCGTTCTGGCGTATGACCGCGCCGCGACTGCCGAGCGTTACGGCAAGCAAGCCGTGATAATTCACCAGCCTATCTTTATAAGCCGCATATTCG
Organism: uncultured Algimonas sp.; assembly: GCA_964352635.1. GTDB lineage: Bacteria > Pseudomonadota > Alphaproteobacteria > Caulobacterales > Maricaulaceae > Litorimonas. The sequence goes on along the minus strand of CAYGSV010000193.1, from coordinate 4,186 downwards.
CCTTCATTCACAATAATCAGATTCGCCCGATCAAAGAGACAGCGGATACCATCCGAGACGGGTGAAGCATTAACGGCGACAAAGCCTTTGAAGTCATGGGTGGCAGCCTCAATCGTTGGGATAGGAATTTCGAACTGTGTGAGGATAGCGTCGTGGGTCAATACGGGTAAATCCTCCGCGCCAAATTCCATATTCGCGCCTGACGCCACCGCGATTTGATTCTCGCCGTCTTCTGACACATTGATAAAAGCGAGCCCTGTTGGCGCGCTTACATGTTTAAGGATTAAACTCAAATCTACGCCTGCCGCTTTGACGCCTTTTAATGCCTCCTCCGCATAGGCATCTTTCCCGACCATCCCGACCAGAGAGACTTGCGCTCCCAAATTCTGCGCGGCGAAGGCGGTATTCGCACCCTTTCCGCCTGGCAGCGCCGTGAACTGCCCGCCTGTCACGGTTTCCCCCGCGACGGGTAATGTCGCCGTTTGAATAATCATATCGAGATTAACCGAGCCGAGCGCGCAAATTGTGGGTAAGTTTGTCATAAGCCCTTTTATGCCAGACGCGGCTGTGACAAAAGCCTTTTCCCTTTTTATCGCCCCCGTGGTAATTAGGGAATCGCAAGAAGGATGTATGATGACAGATATAAAACCCAGTATTTCAATTGACCCGATCAGTTATAATCTTTGGAAAACGGATAAGCCGGCTTTCATCAAAGCCTTTGGCGATAGTTTCAAAGAAACGGGCTTTGCCATCATCAGCGACCACACGATTGAGCAAGACATTATTGATGCAGGCTATCAAGGGGCGAAAGATTTCTTTGCTTTGCCGCGTGACGTGAAATCAAATTACGCTGACGCGGATAATGGGCATCAACGCGGCTATTCCCCTTTCATGACGGAAAATGCCAAAGGCAAATCCGAAGCCGACCTGAAAGAGTTTTGGCATACAGGGCGCGACCTGCCCGCAGACTCGCCTTATCGCGCGGTCATGGGTGATACGCCCGAGGTTGCAGAATTAGATAAATTTAATCGCGATACGCGCGCGCTCTACGAAGCCTTTGATTCCTTTGGCCTCGACCTTTTGCAGGCCCTCGCGATTTATCTCGACCTGCCTGAGACGTTTTTTGATGATAAGGTCAATGTCGGGAATTCGATTTTACGCCTGCTCCATTACCCACCGCAAACCACGCCGCAACCCGAAGGCAGTGTCCGCGCAGGCGCCCATGAAGATATCAACCTCATCACGCTATTACTCGGTGCGGAAGAAGCAGGTCTGCAAGCGAAACACCGCTCTGGCGTTTGGCTCGATGTCAACGCGCCCAAAGGCTCAATGGTGATTAATTGCGGAGACATGTTACAACGCCTCACAGCAGGTATATTGCCGTCCACAACGCATCAAGTCCTCAACCCCACACCCGAGCGTTCCAAACTCCCCCGCTATTCCATGCCGTTCTTCTTGCACCTCAATAACGACACCATGATCGCCCCGCTACAAAGCTGTCTCGACCAAGGCGGAACAGCCGAAGATCCGATTAGTGCGGGTGATTATTTGAAAGAGCGATTGATCGAGATTGGATTGTTGAAGGGGTAGCAACAATCAACGTATTGGGTGCGTAACTATACGCATCTTAAAGACAGGAAAAAAAATGTGTTTTTTTACAATTAGTAAACAAACTCTCCGCCCTTAATATCTCATCAGGCATCATAGAGTTTTGTATTTTAGATACGGTCATGTTTTGGTTAGCATGCATATACCAGTATACTGCTGTAACCTTATCAGTTTCAACACCCTTACCTTCCAGATAAATAAACCCTAATGTCTCCGCTGCTTTTTGGGAGCCAAGAGCGGCAGCTTTGTAAAGCGTATCTCTTGCAAATTGAGTGTTTCCTTCAACAGATTCAACAGCAAACATCATATAAGGCCCCACGTATTCTTGTTTATCTGGATAACCTAAATCTAGTGCCTTTGAAATCCATTCAATCGACGTTTTTGGATTTCGAACAACACCACCGCCTGACATATAAATAAGACCGAGTTGGTAAGCGTGCTTACCTGAACCCCATAAGGCCATTTTTTCATAAGCTTTTAACAAAGGTTGAAATTCTTCAACATAACCATCACCAAAATAAACATTCATTAGGTGTGGCGGGAACTCACCATGATCATGATCCCCAAGTGTTCCATCAGCATAATACTCAAAAATTTTGGAAACTAAAAGTGGGCTTGTGGATTTGTCAGCAATGAACTCTCCAACTTTCGAGAAATGCTCAGGATGTGTCAAAACATACCGCACCAAATACGGAAGAGTCTCGCCTTTATATTTAAATCCGTAACCTACATTCTCATAGTTAATTGAGCCATAGGCACTCAAGGTGGTTAATTGACCAATACAATAAGTATTGTTTCTCATAGCGCAGCGATTGTAATACTCCGCTGCTCGCTTAGGATTCTTTTCAACCCCCATGCCGTCCCTATAAATATCTCCTAAATAACTCAGTGCCATAGGATGATTGTTACTTCGCAATGCCTTTAACGAATAATGTTTCATTTTTTTATAATCTTGGAATGGTGGTGTCGCCTTCCGGTAGAAACCAGCCAACATTGCAAATGCGTCAGGGTGTCCAACCTCCTCCGCCATGTTATAATACTTCAACGACTGCTCGTAATCTTTGACCAAACCCAGGCGTGCTTCAAAGTAGTCATTTCCAAGAGATATGAACGCCTGCGAGTACCCTAACTCCGCTGCAAGCTTTTTATAATAAATCGATTTTTTAAAGTCTTGAGTAGGAGAAGGGAAATTTTCATAAATATAAGACAAGTTCCACGCAGAAGCGGCACGATGCTCTGCTGAGAGCGTATATAAATTTATCGCTTTGTTCAGATCAAAATATTCTTTATTGTTATAATACAAGTGGCCAAGATTCATACGCGCACCGCTGTGACCTTGGTTGGACGCCATCTCACAATAGCTTATAGCAAGGTCATTATTCCTAATGACGCTGAGGCCATCCATATGTGCCCAACATGTCATGTTTTGCGCATGAACATTACCAGAGTCGGCCAATGCCATAATTGGCTTTATCGCCTCCCCAAATGGCTTTGCTTCTAAGTGTCTGACAAAAATATCTCTCGTCACTCCTTCTTGAGAATGTAGTTCTATCAACCTGTCCAACGAGACAGGGCTAGTTTTATAATATGGCCATAAAAACTTAGTCGCTATGACGGCAATTAAAAGAAAAATAGGAACTAAGAAACGATATGATCTTGAAGCGTAAGATGCTTCCAACTCATCAACATCAGGGAAAACATCATCCACATAGCCTTCAATTTCAGAAATGAAGTCTTCTTTATTAGGAACTCGGTCCAATAATCTGTTTAAACGATCTTCAGGACTATCATCCTCTGAATGCTCATTTGAATTATCTTCAGTCATAAACACCCCGCATACGGGTAATTTAAACGACTAAGACTGAAACCGAGTTAATTCATATGGTAAATTTGTACTTACCTAACTTTCGAAAGCGCGCCCCTAAACCGCCACCAATATCCCCGCCAGTGCCGCACTCATTAAATTCGCTAATGACGCCGCGAAAACTGCCTTTACGCCCATTTCTGCGATGTCTGACATGCGGTCTGGGATGAGCGCGCCGAGGCCGCCCATGAGGATGGCGATAGAGCTGAGGTTGGCAAAGCCACACAAAGCAAATGTCAAGATGACCATGGTTTTGTCCGACAGGCCTTCTGCGCCTGAGAGACTGATATAGGCAATAAATTCATTGAGCACGACTTTTTCACCAAAGATACCACCCGCTTGTTGCGCTTCGGCCCAAGGAATACCGAGCGCGAACATAAGCGGTGAGAATATCATGCCGAGAATGCTCTGAATGGTGAGGCCTTCGAATCCGACCAGATTACCAAAGTAACCCAAGAGCCCATTACAAAGCGCAATCAGGGAAACAAAAGCAATCAACATCGCGCCAATACCCACGGCGAGTTTCACGCCGTTTTGTGCGCCAACCGCCGCCGCCATAATTACATTGGCGTGGCGTGCGGTTTCGCCCATTTTCAACAGGTCTTTATCGACGTCCTTTGATTTCGGCGCGGCGACAACAGGATCAGGCATCACGATCATTGCCATTAACAAACCCGCGGGTGCAGACATGAAACAGGCCGCAATGAGATATTC
>CAYGSV010000192.1:0-5418 GCA_964352635.1 uncultured Algimonas sp. | reverse complement strand
GTTCAATACCTGTCAAAGCCATAGACAGGCGTTCTTCAAAAGCGCCGTCTTCACCCAAGGCGTCTTGCGCGGCTTTTAATTCTGAGAGAGCCCCTTCTGCGCCTTGTAAGAAACGCCGTTCATCTGCAAGAGTTTCGTCTTCATTTGGCTGTGCATCCAGACGGTCTAATTCCGCAATCGCGTGTGCGAGAAAGTCCTGCTCATCACCTGCTTTGGCTTGGAGGCTAAGTAATGATTTCAACTCAGCCTCGGCCTCTTTATGAGAGATGTAGGCTTTTGCAACGGCCTCTAATTCGGTTTTATACCCGCCAAACATATCGAGAAGTCGAATATGCGTAGTGGGGTCTAACAGCCCTCGCCCATCATGTTGTCCGTGAACTTCTAAAAGGATACGCCCGATTTGAGAAAGAAGCTTCACGCTGACAGGCGCATCATTGATATAGGCCTTACTTCGCCCATCCGCGCGAATAACGCGGCGCAAGGTCAAATCTTCTCCTGCTCCGATATCAATGTCATGCGCCTTCAAGAGAGGCATAACGGGGTGTTCAGAAGAGAGCGTAAAAGCGGCGGTGCTTTCGGCTTTATCGGTACCAGCCCGAATGAGACCGCGGTCAGAACGTGCGCCCGTTGCCATGCCAAGCGAGTCCAAAATGATGGATTTACCAGCCCCTGTTTCGCCCGTAAGCGCGGTGAGACCCTCATTGAACTCAAGGTTCAACTGTTCAATTAAAACAACATTTCGAACCGATAGCCCGCTTAACATAACCTTAGAACAAACGTTCTTTCAAACGACGCCAATAGCCATCGCGACGATTTCTCTTAACTTCGGCTTCAAGATCAACGCCGTAGCCTTGAAGAAGCTCATAACTATCTGCATACCATTCACTGTTCGGGTAGTTATAACCAAGAACAGACCCGACAAGTTTGGCTTCACTAATGATACCTAGTGAAACATATGACTCTACCAACCGATGTAGCGCTTCCTCGGTTTGAGAGGTTGTCTCGTAATCACGTACAACATTTTTGAAACGCCCAATGGCCGCTAATTGTTGATTTTCTCTCAAATAGTAACGGCCAATGCTCATTTCCTTACCCGCCAAATGGTCTTGGGTCAGCTCAAGCTTTAGTCTCGCATCACGCGCATAATCACTATCTGGATATCGGCGCACCACTTGCTGTAAAGCAGCTTCGGCATTGACTGTTGTCGCCTGATCACGCCCCACGTCATATATTTGGTCGTAATAATTGATAGCGATCAGATAATAGGCGTAAGGTGTGCTATCATTACCAGGGTGAAGGCTAATGAAACGCTGTGCCGTGGCAATACTTTCATCATAATCAGCAGAGCGGTAATGTGCATAAGAACTCATCAACATCGCCCGGCGTGCCCATTTTGAGAATGGATGCTGACGTTCGACTTCTTGAAACAACAAATTCGCGCGTTGCCAGTCATTGCGTTCAATACGGTCTAGCGCTTGGTTATAGATCAGTTCAGCAGGCCGCTCGACATAGGCTAAACGCTCTTTTTGGTCATTCCCGCCCAAAATTGAGCAGGCTGATACAGTTAAGCCTATAATACCTATAAGTGCGACTCTCGCTGTTCGGTTAAAAATCTTCTTAAAAGCCATAAAGCCTATCCGCTTAAGAGGTGTGATTCTGCTCGCACCTATTACATTTCCAAAGTCTCTTAGAGGATGGACTGCGTCGCGGAAAGTGAGAAAACCGTTATGCGCGGGCGGTTTGCAGTGAAGTTTGGCTTAATAGCTCAGGATAGGCCATTTTTTCGTCCAAATTACCTTTTTCATCCAAGGAAACAAACCGCCAAGCCGTTGGGTCCGCATAAAGCGCCATCAATAAATCATGGTTCAAGCCATGGCCTGAGGCATGGGTTTCGACACGCCCTAAGAGTGGGCCGCCAAGGTAAAGGTCTCCCAAAAGATCAAGCGCCTTATGGCGGACAAATTCATCCGCAAACCGCAACCCTTCAGGATTCAAAATGGTTGCTCCGTCCACAACAACAGCATTATCAAGAGAGCCGCCTTTTGAGAGGCCTGCCGCCTGTAGTGCCGCGACTTCGTGCAATCGCGCAAAAGTTCTAGCAGAGGCTAAACGCTCTCGGAAAGCACGCACGTCTGGTTCAATGTCTAGCTTTTGCTGGCCTATCGCCTCATCTTCAAAGTCGATTGACACACTTAATGAGAGTTTTTTAGCGGGTGATATGCGCGCAAAAGCCTCGCCTTTTCGAACATCTATAGGTTTTAAGACTTCAACATATCGACGAGACGCATTTTGTCGCTTTACACCGACTTGCTCAATCAATTTCAAAAAAGGCTCAGCAGACCCATCAAGAGCCGGTAACTCTTGTCCATCCAACTCAATATAGAGGTTATCAATGCCCGTCGCGGCCAAAGCGGCCAAAAGATGTTCAATCGTTGAAACTTTTACGCCCGCCGCATTTTCCAATGTCGTACAGTTTTTAACATCACACACGGCATCTGGCGTAACAGGAATACGATTATCACGATCTGAAATATCGGTACGTATAAACATCAAACCCGCATTAAGGGGCGCGGGACGCATAACTAAACGCGTGTGATTGCCACCATGCAGTTCGATCCCTGCACAAACGGCAGGCGCATTAATCGTCGATTGTCGTCTAATATTTGGCATAATCTTTAGTATCACTACCCTAGGCCTTTCAATCGACAACAAACCTCATGTTACAGCGTGTTACAAATATAAAAAAACCCAGCAAAAACGCTGGGTTTCTCAGGTTTTCTGACTGTTTTGTAAGCTTAGCGGCTTTGACGACGCAGGAAACTTGGAATTTCCAACTCGTCTTCCATGTCATCCCCGAATAGATCTCCGATTGGTGCTTTTGACGTTTGCGTCTGTGTTTGCACTGGTGGCGTTGGTGCTTTCTTGCCCCGTCCAAAAAATCCGCCAAAGACACTTTTAGCGGCCGTCGAAGGCGTTGGCTCTGGAATAGGTTGAGGTGCCGGCGGAGTTGGGTGGGCTTGTTGTTGCCCTGACTGGTGTTGTACTGGCGCTTCGACCTGTGGGGGATAAGGTCGCGCTGCTACATAAGGCGGGGGTGTAGGTTCAGCCTTTGCAAGACCTTGTGCGACTTCCTTTTGCATATCTGCAACAGGGTTATAGGCTTCAAACCTGTCTTGAGCCACGACTTCCTCAGCTGCAATACTTTCGAATACATCGTCAACCTCAACAGCGTGTGTCTGTATTTCAGGCGTACGAGTCGCAAATGGTGCTGGTGGCGCTTCTGCGCGAGCTTCTGAGTCAACGCCTGTTGCAACAACTGACACACGGATAATACCATCAAGGTCATCATCCAGGGCAGACCCCACAATGATGTTCGCGTTCTCATCCACTTGACCACGAATAAGTGAGGCCGCTTCATCAACTTCATAAAGTGTGAGGTCAGTGCCACCCGTAATGTTGATTAAGACACCCTTAGCCCCTTTGAGTGAAACATCATCAAGGAGCGGATTGTTGATTGCAGACTCAGCGGCTTCGACAGCGCGGCGCTCTCCTGTTGCTTCGCCTGTGCCCATCATGGCCTTACCCATTTCGTCCATCACAGTGCGGACGTCATTAAAGTCGAGATTAATCAAGCCAGGCACAACCATTAAATCTGTGACACCGCGAACGCCGCTATAGAGCACTTCATCTGCCATTGAGAAAGCGTCTGACATGGTCGTATTCTCAGTCGCAACACGGAACAGGTTTTGGTTTGGAATTGTGATCATTGTATCGACAGAAGCATAAAGGTTTTCAATGCCTTGCTCCGCCAACTTCATGCGACGTGACCCTTCAAACATGAAGGGTTTTGTGACGATGCCGACGGTCAGAATACCCCGTTCGCGAGCGGCACGTGCAATGACTGGGGCTGCGCCTGTGCCGGTGCCGCCACCCATACCCGCGGCGACGAATAACATATGCGCACCGTCTAGGTGTTCCATGATTTCTTGCAAGCTGTCTTCAGCTGATTCTTCTCCAATCTCAGGACGCATGCCAGCCCCGAGGCCTTGTGTAATACCGCCACCCATTTGAACGCGACGATCAGCACGAGATAACGCTAGAGCTTGAGCATCTGTATTGGCGACAACAAATTCAACACCGTCTAGGCCCGCTGCGATCATGTTGTTCACAGCATTACCGCCTGCCCCACCAACGCCAATAACGACAATGCGCGGCTTAAGTTCAACGGCTTTTGGAAGAGAGAGACTGATTGGCATGACGAATCCCGAATTATGGTCAATGTTTAGTTAAGACAGTGATGGGCTGAAACCGTTAAAGGGTGATTAACTAAACGGTATATTTTAACTTTTTGGACGCTCTTTATGACAGTTTCAACCAATGAGTATGTCTAGAAGTTCTCACGCAACCATTGAAACGAGCGGCCCAAAGCATGACCTGAATAGCGACGTTCTTTATAACGTCGGCCTGACAAATCAGGCGGCCCAGAAATAGCCTCCCCTGAATTATCATAAGCTTGCTTAAGCATGCCTGTCGCTACAGCAAAATCAGAGGCCGTCAACATTTCGTCTAATCCGAAAATACCGTGTGGCTGGCCAATGCGGACACGCTTATTGAAAATTAATTCGCCGAGTTCCCTCACGCCATTTAACTGCGCTCCGCCACCCGTCAGTACGATTTGCCGCCCCGCAATGTGATCCATGCCAGAATGGTGAAGCCGCTCACTTATCATTTCGAAGGTCTCTTCGATTCGTGAACGGACAATTTCTGTTACCAAAGCCCTCGGGTGATGCTGTAACCTGTCCTGCGCACCAACAGGTGGACACGGCACCATCACATGATCATCATCTACGCCGTGTAAGGCAGAGCCATAAATTGTCTTAATTCGCTCTGCTGCTTCAGGCGGCGTTGAAAGCCCGCGCGCAATGTCATGCGTCACATTTCGACCGCCTACACCCAGCGCGTCCACATGAACCAAAACATTATCGCGAAAAACCGCAACAGATGTGATGCCAGAACCCATATCAATAACGGTTACACCAAGGTCTCGCTCGTCTTCGGTCAGCACGGACATAGCCGAGGCATAAGGTGAGGCTGTGACGGAACGAATTTGCAAATGACACCGTTCAATACAATGTGCCAAATTTCTAAGAGGGCCAATGCCGCCCAAAACAAAATGCATATCCACGCCAAGGGATTTACCGAACATACCGCGCGGGTCTTTGATGCCCGTTTCTCCATCAACACTCCAATTCATTGGAATGGCATGAAGAATAGCGTAATCGGGCTGAGAAAGCTCAGAGAGACTACTGTTCAGAACGCGTTTCAAATCACGGTCTGCTACTTCACCACTGGCAAATTCTGTTTGAACTCGCAGATGTTGGGACCGAAGTGAACGCAGCGCCACATTCACATTTACGC
>CAYGSV010000191.1:1911-5451 GCA_964352635.1 uncultured Algimonas sp. | reverse complement strand
ATCACTTGTGCCTGCGGAATATGCCAAATTAGTGCCGTGTCCGATTAGGCTTTTCGGTGCGATTTCGCGTATCTTTTCTATCGGCAACCGCAAGGGCAATGCGGGAGAGCGTTTCGCCAATGCGCTCGAAGACCTTGGCCCGGCCTATATCAAGTTTGGACAAATCCTCTCGACACGCGGGGATATGTTTGACGCCGAATTTGCCGAAGGGCTCTCTCGCCTCAAAGATAAAGTCCCGCCCTTTCCGATGAAAAAGGCCGAAGAGATGTTGGCAGAAGAATGGGGCGGTCCGTGGAGCAAACACCTTAAAACCTTATCAGAGCCAATCGCCGCCGCATCAGTCGCGCAAGTCCACAGAGGCGAGCTTCATTCGGGTGAAATCGTCGCCGTCAAAGTCCTACGCCCGAACATTCAACAGCGTATGACAAAGGACATGGACGTTATCGGCCTCGTCGCGAACCTTGCCCATAACGCTGTGCCAAAACTCCGCCGCCTGAGACCCAAAGACTTTGTGGCAGAGGCTCGCCGCGCGGTCATGCTCGAGCTTGACCTCCGGCTCGAAGCCGCCGCCCAATCAGAACTCGCAGAAGTGGCTGAAGAAACAGGTCTCTTCCGCGTCCCCACACTGAATTGGGATTTGGTCGGCAAAAATGTGCTCGTCAGCGAGTGGATAGACGGAGTCCATCTCTCGTCCCCAGACGTCCTGACAGATCCAAACATTGATAAAAAAGATTTGGCCCGTCAGGTCATTCAAAGCTTCCTCTCTTCGACCTTTGATTACGGTGTCTTCCACGCAGACATGCACGAAGGCAATCTCATCGTCGATTCTGACGGTAAACTTGTCCTGCTTGATTTTGGCATTTTAGGACGCTTAGGTGATGCTGAAATTCGGTTTGAGATTGAAACTCTTTATGGGTTTTTGCAGCGCGATTATTACCGTATCGCCAAAGTCCACTTTGATATTGGCTATGTCCCGCCTCATCATACGATTGAAGATTTCGCCAGCGCTTTGCGCGCCGTCGGTGAACCTATCTTTGGGAAAAAGGCCGAAGATGTCTCTATGGCAAAAGTCTTGCTGCAACTTCTCGAAATCACCGAGCTGTTTGATATGGAGCTACAGCCGCAACTTATCTTATTACAAAAAACAATGATGCAAGCCGAAGGCGTTGCGCGCCGTCTCGATCCTGAATTTGATATGTGGGAGGCCTCTCGTCCTATCGTGGAAGTCGCCGTGCGTCGCGAGCTTGGGCCAGAACGCTATATCAATGACTTCCTCAATGGTCTCGACCGTACACGTAAAACACTACAAACTTTGCCTGACGCGACAGATAACATCGCCAAACTCGCCGAAGCTTGGGCCAAAGGCGAAATTGACCTGAGTGGCCTACAAAACGCACCAAAACCTAAAGCAAGCCTCATGCGCCCTGTTGCGTATTTAGGTGCAGGCGCCGTGATTGCCCTAGGCAGTGCTTGGGCAGCAGGGGCGTTTTGAACCAAATGACTGCAGATGAGAAAAAATTACTCGAAGCACTAGCTTGGATGACTTGTCAATATTTAGAGAAAGCTGATGGCTTTCTGGTTCACTTATCAATGAGTGCAGGAGAAAGAGCTGTCTCAACATTATATGATTTTGGACTCGTTATTAACAAGGGTCGAAAGAGTGAATGGACTGAAAAAGGCCAAAAGCTTTTAAATGAAAGCGTCTAAATTCATCCACAGCCGTCACAAAACTTTTCCTGTTTTGTCATAATAAAACTGATTGAATAACCGTCGGGCTTCTCTAAAGGACTAGCAGGGAATAACTTAGGGCAGACCATGTCTTTGATGGGTATTGAAGTTTTTGCGATAATCGGCTTTTTGATAGCCGCCTATTCCGTTGTCGCGAATGATGCGATTCAAACCCTCGGAACTTTCTTATCGTCTAATGCAAAGAAACCTTGGTGGGTGCTTTGGATATTTGCGGCGGCTGTCCTCATAGCCGTTATGATTTTTGGATTTTACACGCAGAGCGGCGATATTGCCTTTGGCCGCCTCAACAGATTACCCTATCCAGAGGGCGGGGTTCAGTGGTATCACGTCTTGCCGCCTATCGTGCTCTTATTTCTGACGCGTTTTGGCATTCCTGTCTCGACAACTTTCTTAGTTTTGACCGTTTTCGCTCTCACGGGCGGAGCAGATACTGAAGGTGTCCTTGGGAAAATGCTTATTAAATCGGGCATGGGTTATGTCGTTGCAATGGCGACAGGCTTTATCATTTATCTGCTAATTGCCCGCATGTGGAGCCGTTGGATTGACAAAACCAAGAATGACAAATTGCCCTTCTATTGGACGATTTTACAGTGGTCAGCGACAGCCTTCCTCTGGTGGCAATGGTTAGCGCAGGATTTTGCGAATATCTTCATCTTCCTCCCGCGCACAACAGAGGTCATCAACGGGGCCACGCAAGTTACGTTTGACTTTAGCATGCTGGTGTTTGGTACCATTACCATGGTCGTTCTGCTGGGCTGGGTTTTCAAAACGCGTGGCGGTGAAATTCAAAAAATCGTTTTAGCCAAAACGAATACAACTGACGTCAGAGCCGCTACAGTGATCGACCTTTTATTTGCGATTATACTGCTCTATTTCAAAGAAATGAACGATGTGCCGATGTCAACAACTTGGGTCTTCTTGGGACTGATTGCAGGTCGTGAAATCGCCATCAGCTTCATCGCCAATCTTCGCCCGATGAAAGAAGCGGTCAAAGATGTTCTGGCCGATATGGGGCGTCTTTTCTTTGGTTTGGTTGTGAGTATCGCCTTGGCTGTTTTCGTGCCTTGGATTGCAACAGGCAACCTCATCAGCTTTTAAATATATCGTTTAAAGCCTTTGCCACGTTGCAATTGAGGCTTTAAACTCCCGCTATGACAAAACGGGTTCTCCTTATAATTGGCGGCGGTATAGCGGCTTATAAATCGCTATTTCTCATCCGCGTGCTTGCGAAACGCGGCATTAAAACCAGCGTGATTGTCACGCGCGGCGGTACAGAATTTGTGACGCCCCTTTCCGCAGGGAGCCTATCCGGCGAGAAAGTCTTTACCGACCTTTGGGACCTGACCGACGAAGCGGAAATGGGCCATATCGAGCTTTCCCGCTCGGCTGACCTCGTTGTCGTTGCCCCTGCCACGGCAAATATACTCGCCAAAGCCGCCAATGGCATTGCAAGCGAACTCGCCACCACAACACTCCTCGCAACAGATAAACGGGTGATGTTTGCCCCCGCCATGAATGTTCGTATGTGGGAACATCCCGCGACACAACGCAATATCCAAACCTTGCGCAAAGATGGCTGTCTCTTTGTCGGCCCTGATGCAGGCGCTATGGCCTGCGGTGAATTTGGCGATGGCCGCATGGCTGAACCTGAAATTATCGCCGACGCCATTGAAGAAGCACTAGCAGGCGTCACCCATATTGACGGCATTAAACCCGACCTCCCCCTCGCAGGGAAAAAGGCCTTAATTACGGCAGGACCAACGCGGGAACCGCTCGACCCCGTGCGCTATC
>CAYGSV010000191.1:0-1901 GCA_964352635.1 uncultured Algimonas sp. | reverse complement strand
ATATAGAAACCGCGCAAGAGATGATGAACGCCGTAGAAGACGCCCTCCCCGCGGATGTGTTCATCAGTGTCGCGGCGGTGGCAGATTGGCGCCCAGCCTCTCGCGCAGATAAAAAAGTCAAAAAAGCAAAGCAAAAAGACGGCCCCGCGCCGCTCGAGCTTGTTGAAAACCCTGACATTCTCAAAACGATTTGCCAGCATAAGACCAAACGCCCGGCCCTCGTTATCGGCTTTGCCGCAGAGACCAATGACGTGATTGAACATGCCAAAGCCAAACGACTGCGAAAAGGATGTGACTGGATTGTCGCCAATGATGTATCAGGTGACGTCATGGGCGGTGATCATAACACAATGATCGTCGTCACCGACAAAGCAGAAACAACATGGCCACGCCTTGATAAACAAGCGGCGGCTGACAAGCTCGCGCAAGAGATTGCCAACGCTTTAAAGGATTAGTCTATGAAAAAAGCACTCCTGATTGGCCTGTTCACACTCCTCCCTTCTGCTGCTTTTGCGGGGAACATTGCCCAATGCGAAGTCGTACTTTTAGAAACAATTGAGGACGAAAGTGGTCGTGGCGGCGCACAAGTCGCGAGTTATCGACCCGCAGGTGAATTTATGGCGTCGGTCTATGATGACGATGTCGAGACGCTTTATAAAATTGATGGCCTCTCTATTCAGGCCGTAATGTGTCAGCGCGCAGATATTATTCCGTCTGACACAGATGCAAAAATTATTGCCACAGGCATTCCTTTCTTTCTGACACAAAGTTTTGAAGCTCAAGAGACAGACCTCGTCTCTGTCTTCTTCAAAGACGGCAAATTTCGTTATAGCTATAAGGGTCCCGGCCTGTCTGAAGAAACGCAAGAATTACTCGAAGCCCGCCTCGTCAGCCTGAACGAGATGGAACACGACCTCGACGAAAAAGAAGCTGCTCTCATGGCAAAAAAGTCTGAGACGGAAAAAGAAGAAGACGAAGATTCCAAACAATCCACGGAAGAGAGCGACGCCTCTCTAGAAGAGCCCACCGATTCAGAATAAACCTCATCTCAAATAGAGAGAGGCACATCATGGTTCGCGTTGAGTTTAAGACTTTAGATCACTTCGAAGGCTTACAATTACCCGCCTATGAAACACCATTAGCGGCAGGGGCTGATCTCCGTGCGGCTGTGTCCGAAAATGCCCCGATGGTCTTAGAGGTTGGTGAAAGAGCGCTCGTGCCCACAGGGTTTTGCATGGCTTTACCCGCAGGCTATGAAGCCCAAATCCGTCCGCGTTCTGGTCTCGCTTATAAGCACGGTCTGACCTGCCTGAACACACCCGGCACCATTGATGCGGATTATCGCGGTGAAGTGAAAGTCCTTCTTATTAATCATGGGCAAGACCCGTTCACCATCAATCGCGGCGAGCGTATTGCCCAAATGGTGATCGCCCCCATCACCCAACCTGATTTCGAGCTTGTCTCAGAGCTGAGTGAAACCGATCGCGGTGCCGGTGGTTTTGGCTCTACGGGCGTAAAATAAGCTTAGTCGCGAGTCCGATGCGGCTGACGCTTCTCAGTCGTTTTATTATAAAGAGGTTTTCGCATCACGCCATATCGAGATGTGTTTGTATAGGCTCTGTCGAGGTGAGAGCTATTATCATCATATCCGCCCGATAGGCGCACGTCGCTGATGTAAGACTCGTTTGAACGATTTGCATATGTAGGCCTGGGTGCGTTCTGAGTGCCATGGTATGTCGTGGGCGTCCGATGCTCTGTTCCAATATACCCTGCACCAATGCTTCCCGTACCGGGCGCACACAGCACTTGCCGCCACTCATAGCGTTCTGGTGAAATCAGCGTTTTCGTTTTCATACCGGCATATCGCGGTTCCACATAGCGGCGCATTTCTTGGGCGGGGG
>CAYGSV010000190.1:0-5459 GCA_964352635.1 uncultured Algimonas sp. | reverse complement strand
CCCTTTACACGGTCTCACCTCCCCCATACCGCCGCCAATCCAGCCGTCGCAAAGCTCCGTCATGCGATGGCCATTGATGAACGCCGCCGCATGTTTCGCGTCGATCACTGGCCGCTTGGGCAACATTATAAACCAAACATCCATTCTCAAGGTGAGCCTGAAGACCAAGATGCAAAAGAAGTCTGGTTTGCGGGCGTGCACGGTGATGTCGGCGGAGGGAATAAGCGAGCCGATAGTGGCCTCTCACAATTTCCGCTGATTTGGATGATGGACGAGACAAAAGGCTCAGGTCTTAAAATTTCTGGACGCATGGCCGATTATGTAACGGGGAAAAAACCATGGTCAAAAAATACGCATTATCTCTATCCAAAACCTGATGTGACAGCGACACTACACAAATCACTCAAAGGCCTATGGTGGTTGCTAGAGTTTATCCCCAAATCCAAAAAACGCCGCGAATGGCCTAAACGAAAATCCTTGCTCGGCTTTTATATCCCCTGGTCCGAACCAAGGTTTATTAAGGAAAATGCGGAAGTGCATGAGTCGGCACGCGCACGAATGGAACAGGTTGAGGGTTATAGGCCTGTGAATTTAGAAGAGCGAATGCCCCTCTAAAAATTGTTCCTTCATTTCATACGTATAAACTCAATACTCTCAGCAACTGGGGCGGAAGCGTAGAACCCCGTCACGTCACCCTTTTCATCTCTTATAAACTCTACCTTTTGAAGCGGGCCCGCAAGGCCCGAGAATGTGTCTTGCTGATATGAGATCATTCCAAAAGCGGGAAGACGTAAATGCTTGGCAGAAAGTTGTCCGTCTTTGATGCTCAATGTATAATACGCTTCAAGTTCATCACTCATATAGCTGCCAAGATAGTCTTTTAGATTAACTATTTGAGGGTCGAACGGTTTGAGATTTAAACGTTCGGCTTTCAGAGTGCCGTGCAAGCCAATTTTATAATCTACCGACTTAGACAAGCCATTTTCTGGATTAGAAAACTTCAGAGACAGATCATTTCGTGGGTTTAACATAAATTCGCCATCATCAATTTGGACCAAAGGTTCTAGGTTTTCTCTATCTGCGCCTAGCATTGAAAATGTTAGCCCGTTCTTTTCAGCTCTCAATGAAAAAATTGTCCCAGGATAGAATTCATAATCTCCTGCATAGGCCGCCAGATCTGTTGCGGTTGCTGTCTCAAATTCAATCGGCTCTAAATTTTTAAAACTCTTTGAGTCTTTGAGGAATGTATCAACTAGGGCGAACGCCATTTTTGCCGTATCAAAGCCCCGCCTATTACTCAGGATAGAAATCTCAAAATCTTCACTCGGAATTCTGAGAATAAATGATCGATATCCTGCATCTGTCCCGCCATGGGACCAAGTCTCAAGACCTTTATAAACTCGTAATTCTTGCCCTTTAGCAAAGGTTGATGACGCGCCGTTTGCCGCTATTGCGCGTTCTGCCATCATGTCAAAAACTAAGTCATTTCCGACTATTTGCGTTTCGAAATTTTCCTGCCATTTCAAAAGATCTATTGCTGTTGTATATAAACCTGTAGATCCCATGGCCTCACTTGCAGCAACAACCTTTTTAAAGTTTTCACCCTGCGCATAATAAGAAGAAGCGAGATTTAAAATTAAATCATTACGGCTTTTGGGGAAACGTGTTTGAGACATGTCTAGCGGCTGAAATATGCGTTCATCCATAAAGGATTGAAAGGACTGTCCTGACACCCGTTTAACAATTTCAGCCAGAAGCGCATAACCTGTATTACTATATTCGAACTTCTCACCCGCTAGAAAATTCACGCCGTGCTGTCTAACAACAAGCTCCATAAGTTGGGCTTCTGTTTGAATATCATCCTCCATCCAACCTGCCATAGCAGCGAGTAGATTGCGTTCTCTAAGTCCACTCATATGGTCTAATAAATGACGCACAGTAATAACACGTGGAGCCTCATTCATCTCAGGAATATATGTTCTGATATCTACATCTAATTCAATCTCACCTTCTGAGACAAGCAAGAGTGTCGCGAAGGCGGCGAATTGTTTTGATACGGATCCAACAAGAAAAACGCTTTCCGGCGTTATATTTTGGTCATGCTCTAGATTCGCCATTCCCGCGCCTCTGGCAAATACAACCTCATCATTTAGAGAGATTGCAACAGCAACACCTGGGGCGGCATCTGAAACCCAAGGCTCGATAATCGCCTCAGCTTCTTCAATAACCGCTTGTGCAAGGTCGGTTTGGCTTTGTTCCGACATATTGCAATTCGTCACAACAAAGCTCGCCAAAAGAATACAGGCAAACCGAATAGACGTGGATTTCAATAGGTGTGTTTTAAGCATGATAGATGTCCTCTTTGCTAATGAGATCATATCACAACATTTAAACCTTTTATGAGACCGAGAACGCGTAATCGAACGCATTTGTTTATTCTCGAACGTTCTGACGCTTATAAAAACGTTATGTTTTCGCTTGGGAGCGGAATGAAGATGGCGTGAGCTGGGTATGTTTTTTGAAAGCCGTATTGAAAGATGATTTAGAATTAAATCCGCTATCATAAAGTATTTGTGTGACAGATTTTTTTGGGTGATTGCGCAAAAGCATCTTCGCATGTTCCACGCGGTATTGATTTATAAAATCGAAAAAATGTAGCCCGAGCAACCCATTTATGTTCTCAGATAACTCGCGTGGAGTCATAGCCAATTCATGCGAGAGTTGCGCAAGATTAAGATCAGGATTTAGGTAAGGTTTTTCATTCTCTACGAATACTTGAATCCTGTTTAATTCTTGTTTTCGAACCGCAGAAGATTGACCCTCTACATTCATGAGGCGACGATCAACATCGCGAAAAAGCTCAGGTCGCAATAATGAATTTAGCGCAATCCAAGTTATGATAACCAAAACTAAAAGTGCGCTGGTTATTTGAAGCACCCAAACAATATGACCTGCCGAAGTTAAAACCAAAATATCACGGAGCATCACTAATGTGTGTGCAAAGAGCGACACACCCGCGAGCTTTACTAGCCAACTAAGCAGTTCTGAACGACTACCAGAGTAATGATCTCGAAACCTACGACTGAATTGTAAAAGCACGACTATAATAACGGTTAGGTATCCATAATAAATTATATGGCTCAAAACTGCTGATGCGGCTGTATCAGGTAAAAATGCATTCGTTATGGGTGTAGGTAAAACTGACAAAAAGGGTAAATTCAAAATACCAATCAAAATGGCACATATAAAAGGAATAAGGTGAAGGCTGTCGTATAACTTCAATCGAAAATCTGAATAACAGCTTGAGATAAAAAAGAAGAAAAAGGCAGGCATCTGCAACTTACCCAGTGCAAACCATATACCACTCACCCATTCGGGTTTATTCTCAAGACCGCCCCAAAACCAAATGGTCAGCTCAATCGCCGTTAAGAAAAGAAACGCTGCAAAAAATCTATTCGGTTGCCGTCTTGACGATGGAACAGTCCAAAGAAAACCTGCTAATAACGTGCACGTAAATCCGATGAGGATCGACATGACCGCAAAAAAATTAGTGAGCGTGAAGTCTATTTTCTTATCCTAACTTAATTAAAGTGTTCTAATTTCACGCACCACTAATCAAAGATTTCACAAATCCAGACAGCCACAATTGGCGCTTCCGCCGCATGCGTTCTGCACCGATAATTATACGAAGTTCTTCCAAGGCCACATCAACGTCTTCATTCACGATGACATAGTCATATTCCGCCCAGTGGCTAATTTCGGCCTCTGATTTACTCATGCGTTTGGCGATGACTGTGTCTGAATCTTGGGCGCGGGTTTTGAGACGCTTTTCGAGTTCTCGCATATTCGGCGGGAGGATGAATATCTTAACGAGATCATCAACAGCCGCTTCGGCGAGTTGTTGCGCACCTTGCCAATCAATATCGAAAATGACGTCTTTACCGTCATTCAGCGCCGCTTCCACAGGCGCGCGGGGCGTGCCGTAGTGATGATCAAATACGCGCGCATGCTCCAGCAAATCCCCTTCATTTATCATCTCTGAAAACTGATTTTTTGAGACAAAATAATAATCTACGCCTTCGCGTTCAGCGGGTCGCGGTAAGCGCGTTGTTGCTGAAACTGACATGGTCATATTTGGATTATCCGCTAAAAGCTTGCGCGTCAGCGTGGTCTTCCCTGCACCAGAGGGCGAGGATAATACAACCATCAAACCGCGTCGGTTTTGTCGTAAGTTTTTAAGGTCAGATGACATAATTAATTACTTTTCTTCTTATCTCTCGCCGCGTTGACGTTGAATGCTCCGCCATTTACGCACATTCGCTTCATGCCCTGCGAGGGTTTCAGCAAAGGCGTGGCCGCCCGTACCGTCCGCCACAAAGAACAAATTATTGGTTTGCGCGGGGTTAAGCGCGGCGGCGAGCGCTTCGGCCCCTGGGTTACAAATCGCGGTCTTGGGCAAGCCCTCCATTTGATAAGTATTCCAATCCGTCACACGGTTAATCTCGCTACGTCGAATACGGCGGCCGAGTGGTAAGCCTTTTGTGATACCATAGATGATTGTGGGGTCAGTTTGCAGTCGCATCCCTTTGCGAAGGCGGTTCGTAAAGACGCCCGCAATTTCAAACCGTTCACCGCCAATACCTGTTTCTTTTTCAATCACGGACGCCAGAATAATGGCTTCACGTTTGGACGTAATCGGCAAATTAGAGGCGCGATTTTCCCAGAG
This sequence comes from uncultured Algimonas sp., assembly GCA_964352635.1. Taxonomy (GTDB): domain Bacteria; phylum Pseudomonadota; class Alphaproteobacteria; order Caulobacterales; family Maricaulaceae; genus Litorimonas. The sequence goes on along the minus strand of CAYGSV010000190.1, from coordinate 733 downwards.
GTTTTCCAAAAGACGCGTCTGAGCCGTCTGCATTTTCGCAATTAATTCTGACTGTTTCATCCCACGCGGTATCATATAGGTCTCGGGTAAAAGCGAGCCTTCGGCAGGGACAGGGGGATTATCATCAATCAGTTCAGGGATGGTATCGAGCAACGCCATAACTTGTAATGCAGCCAAGCCTTCGGCCACTGTAACGGGGTAGAGAATAGCTTGTCCTTCGGCGAGCGTGTCGTAAATGTTCGCCATTGACGCACCGGGCGACAGACGAAATTCGCCCGCTTTGAAATTGCCTTCATTACCCCGAATTTTAGTGACGAGTTTAAACATAAAGGCACTGTCGACAAGGTCCGCTGTTTCAAGCCGTGCGGCGATAGAAGAGAGACCACTCCCCTTGGGCACTTCGAAAATGACCGCGTCTTGGGCCACATCGACCGTCGTCGATTTTTCATATTGATAATTCACGAAGGCATAAGCGGCGATCACGACACCAAGGCAAAGTGTGAGCAGTCCAAAAAAACCAATAAAGGCAAGCGTGCGTTTTGTACGCTTAGGCAGTTTTTCAGAGCTGTGAGAATCGCGGGCCATGCCGCCTTTTAATCGTTTTCAGGCGCTTGTGCGAATATTACGGCCGCATTTGTGCCGCCAAAACCAAATGAATTGGACATGACGGCTTTGGCCTTAATCGGCTTGGCTTTATGAGGCACGAGATCAAGGTCTGTATCCACCGATGGAT
>CAYGSV010000189.1:4026-5467 GCA_964352635.1 uncultured Algimonas sp. | reverse complement strand
ACACTCGAAGATACAGTTAAAGACGCTGATATCTTTATCACAACAACAGGCAATAAAGACGTCATCCGTCTCGAGCACATGCGTGAGATGAAAGACATGGCTATCGTTGGCAATATTGGTCACTTCGACAATGAAATTCAAGTTGCCGCCCTTAAAAACCACCAATGGACAAACATAAAAGACCAAGTGGACATGGTGACATTCCCTGCTGGCAACCGTATGATTCTTTTGTCTCAAGGGCGTCTTTTGAACTTAGGTAATGCAACAGGCCATCCGTCTTTTGTGATGTCAGCCTCATTCACAAACCAAGTTTTAGCTCAAATCGAATTATGGGAAGACAGCAAAGCGTCTTCGCGTAAATACGAAAACAAAGTTTACATGCTACCTAAGCATTTGGACGAGAAAGTTGCGCGTCTTCACCTCGAGAAAATCGGCGTGAAACTCACTGAAATGAGCCAAGAACAAGCTGATTATATCGGTGTTGCAAAAGAAGGCCCATTCAAGCCAGAGCATTATCGTTACTAGTTAAATCAAATTGGACGGGTCGGTGGTCGCCCCGTTTTTACGCTTGAGGGCGTTTGTTCCCTCAAAATCAAGCCTCTAGAATAATAATAAAAAGCGAAGAGCCTTAAAATCTGAAAGGTGTCCAAATGGGCCGTCAAACTTACTATTTTACCTCTGAATCTGTTTCGGAAGGTCACCCTGATAAAGTTTCCGATCGTATCTCTGATGAAATCGTTGATCTTTATTTCCGTAAATCCGTTGCCGCTGGCATGTCTCCTTGGGACGTTCGCGTTGCCGCTGAAACGCTCACAACAACGAACAAAGTTGTTATTGCGGGTGAAACGCGCGGCAAGGATGTGTCTAAGGACGAAATCGAAGCTGTGGCTCGCGCTGCCATAAAAGACATTGGCTATGAGCAATCAGGCTTTCACCATGCTCATGCAGACGTAGACGTTCTCCTTCACGCACAATCCGTTGATATTGCCGCGGGTGTTGATGAAGGCACAGGCCTTCATACTGAAGAAGGTGCTGGCGACCAAGGTATCATGTTTGGCTATGCGTCAAACGAAGTGCCCGACGCGCTGATGCCCGCCCCAATTTATTACAGCCATAAAATCCTAGAGCGTCTCGCAGAAGTGCGTCACTCTGGAAAAGAAGCGGGTCTTGAGCCAGATGCAAAATCACAAGTTTCCATTAAATATGAAAATGGCAAACCTGTCGGCGCGTCTGCCATCGTTTTATCGACACAGCATAAAGACGGACTAAGCTCCGCTGATATTTCAGATATCGTTATGCCATATATTCGCGAAACACTGCCAGAAGGTTGGATTTCGGATGAGACGATTTTCCATATCAACCCAACAGGCAAATTCGTCATTGGCGGTCCTGATGGGGATGCGGGTCTAACAGGTCGTAAAATTATCGTAGATACTTATGG
>CAYGSV010000189.1:0-4016 GCA_964352635.1 uncultured Algimonas sp. | reverse complement strand
TACTTATGGCGGCATGGCCCCTCATGGCGGCGGTGCTTTCTCTGGTAAAGATCCGACAAAGGTTGACCGTTCTGCGGCTTATGCGTCGCGTTATTTGGCGAAAAACATTGTCGCTTCTGGTCTGGTTGATTGGGCCAACATTCAATTGTCTTATGCGATTGGTGTGGCAGAGCCGACATCTATTTACGTGGAGCTTGATAGTGAGCATGCAGCCTTGGCTGAAAAACTTGAAAAAGTTCTTCCGAAGCTAATGAGCCTGACGCCGCGCGGCATTCGTTCTCATTTAAATCTCAACCAGCCTATCTATGCCCGTACAGCCGCTTATGGCCACTTTGGTCGTACGCCTGATGCGGATGGCGGTTTCTCTTGGGAAAAAACTGACCTCGTCGATGCGATTAAGGCTGCTGTTTAATTTATGACGAAAGCGGCGTCTCAATTTGTTTGCGTCGCCGCTATTTCTGGTGCTTTTGGTGTTAAGGGTGAAGTGAAGCTTAAGTCTTTCACAGAAGAAGCAGAAAATTGTGTTACTTATGGCCCGCTTCTCTCGGAGGCGGGCGACATTGTTTTAACGCCTCAATCACATCGTGTGATGAAAGATTTTATTGCCGTAAGCGCGCCAGAAGTCACAAGCCGTGAAGCGGCGGAGGCCCTGAAATCAACCAAGCTCTATGTCCCAAGAGAGGTTTTGCCAGAACCAGAAGAGGATAACTTTTATCATTCTGATTTGATAGGGCTCGAGGTGAAATCAGCCGATGGCAAGCGTGTTGGCGTTATCACAGCCGTCCATGAATTTGGAGCAGGGGATATGCTCGAAATTCGGCCTCATTTAGATAAAAAAACCAAGAAACAGGCCGCGAGCTTTTTCCACCCCTTTACAAAAGCCGCCACGCCAAAAGTAGATATATCCGCAGGACGTGTCGTGATTGTCGTTCAAGAGGCGGAATAAGCGCCTAATTTTCCTATTTAGGGACGTGATTACGGGGAATTCATAATTTGCTCTAGGGTATTGGCCGTAATCCTTGCTATATAGACGCTGTGAGTATCGAGCCGAACATAACCACAACGCCTCCCAAGCTTATGCGCGCTATTCGCGCGGCTATGGCAGGAACGGAATCCGTCCAAGGACGGATGGACGAATTCGTCAAAGCCATATCCAAAGCAATGCGGGTGAAAGTCGCCTCGATTTACCTGCAACGTCAAGGGCAAGATTTAGAACTATCGGCAACGCAGGGCCTTAAAAAGTCCGCTGTTCATAAAACACGCTTGAAGCCCGGTGAAGGCTTGGTGGGTCATGTTGTCTTAACGGCCCGACCTTTGAACCTAGCCGATGCGCCCAGCCATCCCCTATTTTCGTATCGACCAGAAACAGGAGAGGATCCGTATCGGTCTTTCCTTGCCGTACCTATTTTGCGCGGTGGCCGAGTTTTGGGCGTTCTTGTCGTGCAATCGAAAAAGGCGCGAAGTTTTAACGAAGAGGAAGTCGAAGACCTTCTGACGGTCGCCATGGTCATTGGTGAGATCATTATTGATGATGAAAAAGCAGGGGGGCAGCAAGGGGCCCTAAAAGGGATTCCGCTAGCCCCAGTTAAACCTGAGTCGATACAAGGCAATGCGTTTGCCGATGGTCTTGCACGTGGGCATGCATATCTTCACCTTCCGCCCGTACCGCCGTCAAATCTTTTAGCAGATAATATTGCGGCTGAAGAAATTCGGCTTGAAGACGGCATTAGGCAATTGCGAGCGTCGGTTGATGCCATGGTCTCGGGTGAAGCGGCGGGCTTTTCTCGTGCCTCCAAAGAGATTTACGAAACCTACCGTATGTTTGCTTATGACCGAAAATGGGTCGGGCGTTTGCGTGAAGCGGTGCATTCAGGTCTTACAGCCGAAGCCGCCGTTGAACGGGTTCGGAATGAGCACCGTGCGCGGTTGATGAAATCTCGTGATGCTTATTTGCGCGCGCGTCTGCATGACCTCGAAGATTTGGCGAACCGACTTTTACGCGCGTTATCAGGTGAGGCTGTGACGCCAGGTAATAAGAATATCTCGGATGACGCGATTATTTTTGCCCGCGAAATTGGGCCCGCTGAACTTTTGGATTATGACCGCGATAAATTAAAAGCGATTGTTCTCGAAGACGGCACAGCAAGTTCTCACACCTCTATCATTTGTCGGGCTTTAGGCATCCCACTGGTTGGCCGCCTCGACGGTGTCTTGGATCTCATTGAAACTGGCGACGAAGTCCTCGTCGATGGTGAGACGGGCATTGTCCATATCCGCCCGTTGGAGACGCAAATTTCTGGCTTCATAATGCGCCAAAATGTGCGCGGCGAAATGGCAAAAGCCTATCAAGCCAATCGTTTGAAACCCGCCAAGACAAAAGATGGGCGTTATATATCTTTGCAGTTAAATGCGGGCCTACTCGTGGATTTACCACAGCTCGACCTCGCAGGTGCCGATGGTATCGGACTATTCCGTACAGAATTTCAGTTTATGGTGAGTGATTTCATGCCAAAACTGAAAGAGCAAACTACGCTCTATCGTCAGGCCTTAGACGCAGCAGGTGAACGGCCCGTGACGTTTCGTACGCTTGATTTGGGCTCTGATAAAATCCTGCCTTATATGGACCCTGTACCCGAGGAGAACCCCGCCATGGGGTGGCGCTCTATTCGTATTGCTCTCGATAGACCCGGTCTCATGCGATATCAATTGCGGGCGCTGGTGGCCGCAGGCGCGGGCAAGAAACTCCGTGTGATGTTCCCTATGGTGACCACGGTTGATGAAATGATCGCGGCGCGAGCGCTTTTTAATCGTGAAGTCGCGCGTGCCAATAATTTAGGCCTAGAGTTACCGCAGAAAATAGAAATAGGCGTGATGTTGGAGACGCCGTCTCTAGCTTGGCAAGTTATGGCGGTGTGTGATCATGCTGATTTTGTATCGGTCGGTGCGAATGATTTGATGCAGTTTTTCTTTGCGGCAGATCGGGATAATAGTCGAGTCTCCGATCGTTATGATCCATTGCATCCTGCAGCGCTTTCAATTCTAAAGTTTATTGCCCAAGGTTGTAGGGCGAATAATACGCCGATCAGTATTTGCGGGGAAATTGCAGGGCGACCCTTAGAGGCTTGCTGCTTAGTGGCTCTGGGATATGATACTTTGTCGATGCCCGTAACAGGTATTGGCCCTGTCAAATCTGCCTTGCTCGCACTCAACGCAGAGAAGTTGCGGGCGTTAATAGAACCCAATATCAATATAAACACCCGCCTGTCTTCGCTTCGACCTTTGGTAAAAGAGTTCTGCGAGTCTGAAGGCATTCCCGTTTAACATTCTACTTCTTAGGATTTATCTATGATGCGTTTACGTTTCTTATTCCTTTTGTGTGCCGCTCTAACTTTGGCGGCTTGTGGTAATAACTCGGTGCCAGATGAAACAGGTGATATTTCAGAGGTCACGAATACAGCGCCCGTAAATGAGAAAGCGAAGGACGGGCGCATCGTGATTTCCGCTCTACCGAAAGTTAGCGAGCCGAATGCTTGTATTTTACCGATAACGGTAACGAATGGCACCGATGTTGAAACAACAGTATCGATGATGCAATTCACCATTACAGGGAAAGGCGATCCAGATAGTGGCAATATGTTTGGGCAGACTGTTGCGCCGGGCGAAACCAATACAGCACGACTTTTGTTTCCAACACGTCAATGTAATGAGTTACTCGAAATCACGGCACCTAATGTGACCTGTAAAACGGGTGATGCAGATTGCTCTGAAAAGGTTGAGTTTGAAGCAGGGGAAGGCCTAGCCTTTACTCGCGGCTAGGCTGTTTCTTCTAACCAGCATTTCAATAATTGATGGGCGATTGTGATGCGTGGAGGTCGTTGGAACGCTTCGCCTGTTTTATCAAATACAGCTGCGACTTCATCGCGGGTGAACCAACGGGCGTCTTCTAGCTCGTCTTTATTGATTGTAATATCCGTATTCATGGCCTCACTCATGACACCAATCATTAATAGGCTAGG
>CAYGSV010000188.1:0-5498 GCA_964352635.1 uncultured Algimonas sp. | reverse complement strand
GCCCCGTGATTTTGCGACACAGAAAGGTGAACTCTTGTGAGAGGTATTATTTTTCAAAGTCTCTAAGAGGCTAAAAAACTTAAGGACAACTTGTCACTCCGTGAAAAAGAGCGCAGTTGAAAGAAAAATGAACACACAGATGTCAATACAAGAACAGCCCATGCCATCCGATACAAACCAACAATCTGAAACCGCCGCTAAACCCAATAAACCCATTTGGATTAAGCTTTGGCCCCTATACATTATATTTGCGGGCCTTGGCTTCGCGATTTCACAAGGCTGGCACCAACAACTAACATTTTCAGCTTTGGGTGAAAACGCCGTCTATCTTGATACTTTAGTAAAAGAAAACTTCTGGCTCGTTCTTATCGCTTTCATTGGTATTTATGCGGCGGCCACCGCCTTTATGGTGCCAGCGAGTGCGCTCACGATTGGCGGCGGGTTTCTATTTGGGGTCTATGTCGGTGCCCCTGCCGTGATTATCGGTGCGACAATCGGGGCCTGTATCCTCTTTGTCGCCGCGAAAACGTCGTTGGGCGAAACGCTTAAATCCATCGCGGGGCCGTTTCTGGCGAAAATGGAAAAAGGGTTTAATGAGAACGCGCTCTCTTATATGTTCACATTGCGTCTTATTCCACTCTTTCCCTTTGCCGTGGTCAATATTGCCCCCGCTGTTTTGGGCGCAAAATTTCGGGATTATTTTATCACAACGGCGCTAGGGATTATCCCAGGAACCATTGCTTACACGTTGATTGGATCTGGTCTTCGCAGCACATTATTAGATGCTGCAGCTAAAGGCGAAACAGCGGATGTTGGCGCTATTGTCGCGTCTGCCGCGACAAACTTTATTCCAGCCTTTTTTGCCTTAGCTTTCGTCGCAATGATCCCTGCCATTTATAAGAAGTTTTTCAAGAAAACGACTGCTTAAACCAGAGGCCTAAACCGTCCATCTGAGAGAGAATAATCATGAGTAAAACCCCCACAAGCAAAACAAAGTACAATGTTGATATTTGTATCATCGGTGCCGGGTCTGCAGGACTATCTGTGGCTTCAGGCGCGGCGCAATTAGGGCGCTCCGTCGTGCTCTTCGAAGCCGAAGATATGGGCGGTGATTGCCTTAACTCTGGCTGTGTCCCATCAAAGGCGATGATTGCTGCGGGTAAAGCGGCTCACGCGCAAACATCAGGGGCGGTTTTCGGTATTAAACCTGTAAAACCCAAGGTCGATTTCGAAGCCGTTAAAGCGCATATCAAAGGCGTGATTGAGACCATCGCGCCTGTTGATAGCCAAGAACGCTTTGAAGGGTTGGGTTGCACAGTCATTCGTGAATATGCCTCTTTTTCTGATGCCAACACTGTCGTCTCTGAGACCACAGAAGTAAAAGCCAAGCGCTTTGTCATCGCGACAGGGTCGCGGGCGTCTGCTCCGCCTATACCGGGGTTAGCTGACACGCCTTATTTGACGAATGAGAATATTTTTGAGGTTGATAGCCTCCCGCAACATCTCCTCGTTATTGGCGCTGGCCCTATTGGTCTAGAACTTGGGCAATCTTTCCGACGTTTGGGCAGTGATGTGACAATTATTGATATTGCTGCGCCCTTGGGACGGTCGGAACCAGAACATGCAGAGGTTTTGGTGTCCGCTCTCGAAGACGAAGGCATTATGTTCCGAACACCCGTTAAAACTAAAGAAATCCGTCAGGTTAAACAAGGCTCGCAAATCGGCATAGAGATTGAACTCGAAGACGGCGAAGTAATTAGCGGCTCACACCTTTTGGTCGCCGCTGGTCGCAAGCCCTCTGTTGATGGCTTGAACCTCGAATCCGCTGGCGTGACATATGACCGTCGCGGTATTGATGTTGAAGCGGACCTTCGGACAACCAATAAACGCGTTTATGCCGCAGGCGATGTCGCCAAAGACATGGGCGGTCTGACCCATGCGGCCGGTTTCCACGCAGGGCAATTGATTAAGCAGTTTTACTTCATGCCGCCTTTCATCAATCGTATGCTGACGAAATCAACAACAGACCGGATGCCGGCGGCGATTTATTCAGAACCTGAATTAGGCTCAATCGGCCTCACTGAAGCGCAAGCACGGGAGAAACATGGCGATGTTAAAGTGGTGCATTGGGAGTTTGAAGAAAATGACCGCGCCATTGCTGAGCGTAACACACATGGCGGTATCAAAATCGTTGCGACACCGAAGGGTAAAATCTTAGGCGCGTCTTGTGTTGGCGAAGGGGCAGGTGAAATTATTCAAATGATATCGCTCGCCATGGCCAATGGGATTAAGATTATCGGGCTCACGAAATTTATCTCGCCTTACCCCACACGCATGGAACTTGTGAAACGCGCCGCGGGCTCTTGGTACACGGAGGCTGTCTTTTCGCCGAAGACGCGGAAATTGGCGGGGTTTTGGACGAAATTCCACTAATCTTTTTTCGGCCTTTTCGGGCTTTTACCCAAAAGGCAAACAAGGTAGTCACGCAGTATGATTGATGGCTTCATAGCCCGCCGCCTCTCGGCGAAGCTCCTGATGATGACGATTGGGTTCGTCATGTTGGCGGAGCTTGTTTTATTCGTACCGTCACTGGCCCTTTATCGTCAGAGCTATTTGGTGGACCGTATTCAACAGGCGGGCATTTTGACCCAAGCCCTAACAGGCGTGCCTGATTATGAAGCGTCAGAAATGCTGTCCAAGGACTTTATGACCTCGACGGATGTCGAGCTTCTGGCGGCTAAACATAGAGGTATTACGGAATTGATTTTGGGACTTCCGCCGACAGATGTGAATTTTATTGAAGTCGATATGCGAAACCCTGCACGGTTCCCGCAATTTCGAGATGCCTTTGGCGATTTCTTTTCTTCTGGCGATGACCGTCTCCGTGTGATCGCAGATTCTCCTGTAAAAGGTCAGGAATCGATGGAACTAATTATTCCTCGCGCCGCCGTAAAAGCCGAGCTTTGGGATTTTTCTGAGCGCATTTTTTATCTCTCGCTTTTTATTGCGATACTTACCGGCGCACTCATTTATCTCTCAATGTTGATGATTATTGTACGGCCTTTGCAGCGGCTTTTGAGCAATATGATGACGTTTCGCGAGAACCCGCAATTCAGGCAAAACCTTGGGCGGTCTAATCGACGCAAAGACGAAATTGGTGAATTAGAGCGCGAATTTTACGATACAAAACAAAGTCTGCGATCTGCCTTCCGACAAAGGGAACGCCTTGCGGGACTGGGTTTATCTGTCGCTAAAATTAATCATGACCTCCGCAATGTTCTCTCAACGGCCCTTTTAATCGCTGATCGTTTGACGATGCAAAAAGACCCTAAGGTTATTGATATGGGCGAAAAGCTTGTTCGCACAGTCGAGCGCGGTGTTGGGTTAACCGAAGAGGTCTTGGCTTATAGTCGCGCAGAAACGGCAGACCCTGAGCTTCAATCTGTGCGTATATCATTCCTTTTGGGCGAAGTGGCGGCGGACACAATGGCCCACTACCCCGCGACGAACTTCAAGAATAATGTGCCGACAGCGCTTTGCGCCATGGCTGACCCGGATCAAGCTTACCGCATTTTGCACAATCTCTTTAAGAACGCGGCGCAAGCGATGAAAGATAGCGAATTTCGCCAGATTTCAGTGTCATCAGAGGTCGTAGAAGATTTCGTTCATCTGGACATAATTGATACGGGGCCGGGCTTGCCAGAAAAAGCCGTGAAGAACCTCTTTCTCGCTTTCGCGGCTTCAAATGGTCAAGGTGGCAGTACAGGTTTGGGGCTCTCTATCTCTAAAGAGCTGGCCACAGCCCAAGGCGGAGACCTTCAACTCATCAAGTCTGATAGTGACGGTACGCATTTCCGCCTGACCTTTAAGCGCTGTAAAAGTAGTTAAGCTCTACTGCACTTCGAGGGCGACGCCTTCACGGCGAGGGTCTGCCCCGCCGATTAATGTGCCATCGGACTGGCGATAAATAATGTGAAGCCCTGAGATTTCGCCTTTGGATCGGACAACATTATGTCCCATGTCTTCAAGAGCACTGACAATATCATTGGGTAAGCCAAATTCCACAGCCCCCGCACCACGGTCAATCTCATCTGTATCTTCGGATTTCAAATCTTGGGATTCTAATCGGACACGTCCATTGCGAGAAATCACATTTGGAAGCTCAATCGCTTCTTGCGGTGACAACCCCCAATCAATCACACCGACAACGGACTTCGCGACATAATCAATAATAGAGTTTCCACCGGGTGAGCCCGTCGTAAACAAAAGCTCCCCGTCTGGATTAAACACAATCAGCGGCGCCATAGAGCTGCGCGGTCTTTTGCGCGGTGCAGGGGCGTTGGCAATCGGGTTGCCGTCGGCATCAACGGGGCGATAAGAAAAATCAGTAAGCTGATTATTGAGCATGAATCCGTTGACCATACGCTGGCTACCAAAGGGGGCTTCGACGGTGGTGGTCATAGAAACCGTGAGGCCGTCTTTATCAATGACTGTAAAATGTGACGTTCCCGGACTATCAGGGGTCGCGTCTTTGCCGCGGACAAAATCAACGGGATTACCTGCGCGAACATCTTTCATCGCTATGTCAGATTGGATGAGGGCTGCGCGGCTTTTGAGATAATCTTTATCCAGCATCTCTTGGACTGGCACCTCAACAAAGTCTGGGTCGGCGATATATTTATCGCGGTCCGCATAACCCAAAGCCGAGGCTTCGGAAAACACGTGCCAGCCCTGTGTCGTCTGACCAAGGGCTGCCATATCGTAATTTTCCAAGACGCCTAAAATCGAGAGCACAGCTACAGGGCCAGAGGAGGGCGGATTAGCGCCGCATAAAACATGGTCGCGATAAGTCCCGCAAAGGGCTTCGGTTTTTTTGGGTTGATAGGCCGCCATGTCGTCTAAAGTCAGAGTGCCGGGCAGAGGGGCTTCTTGCGTTTTGGCAATGATGGCTTCGGCGATGGGGCCTTCGAGGAGGGCGCGGGGATTGGCTTGAATCGCGCGCAATGTTTCGGCGTAAGGTTTATTGTCGCGAACGAAGCCTTCGGGAATTGTCGTTCCGTCTTCGAGAAAGAAATAATCCCGCGCATTATCATCATTGCCGAGGACAAAACCGCCCATCCGTTTCACGAGGCTCGCCATGCGGGGGCTAACGGCGAAACCGTCCTCGGCCAGCTTCAAAGCGGGTTCCATTTGCGAACCCCACTCCATAATGCCGTAATCTTCATGGGCTTTATGGAGCATGACGACAGCCCCTGGCACGCCTGTGGAACGGCCCGAGGCAATGCCTGCGAAATAACGCAAAGGCTCACCCGTTTCAGGGTCGAGGAAAAGCTCAGGCGTGATATTGGCGGGTGCCGTTTCGCGGCCATTATAATTCCAAACCTTCGCTGTTTTAGGGTCATAAACCACCATAAATGCACCGCCGCCGAGACCAGAACTTTGTGGCTCGACGAGGCCCAAAACAGTTTGCACGGCAATGGCAGCGTCCACAGCAGAAC
>CAYGSV010000187.1:0-5502 GCA_964352635.1 uncultured Algimonas sp. | reverse complement strand
CCCCAAGGATATGCTCTTTGAACTGACACCGCGCGTCGGAAAGCTCTTGCAAAATGGTGAAGTCATTGACCATCCAGAGTGGGGTTTTGGCTTTATGGATGTCGACACCGAAGGGGCCGTCAAAGCTGTGAAAACGGCGCTAGATTAAGCATCAAAGCCTTTGGGCAGACCCGCATTTGGCGTAAATCCATAAATCGGCTCATCGGGTAAGCCTTCCGTCAAAAACTTACGGCATTCCATGAGCTTGGTCAGATCAATACCAGTTTTAACGCCCATAGCCTCAAACATATAGACCATATCCTCTGTCACGATATTACCGCTAGCGCCAGGGGACGCAGGACATCCGCCGAGCCCGCCTTGGGAACTATCAAAGACCTCAATTCCCTCTTCATAAGCCGCAAAGGCATTGGCGAGACCTAAGCCATAAGTGTTGTGTAAATGAACAGATTTTACGCGTTCAGATCCCGCGATCTCACGTACTTTACGAATGAGGTGTTTGACCTGCAAAGGTTGGGCATAACCGACTGTATCGGACAGGCCTAGCTCATCCACGCCTGCCTCAATGAGACGTTCTGATAACTCCAAAACTTTGGCCTCGGGGACGTCACCTTCAATGGAACACCCAAAGGCCGTGCTCACGCCCGCCTCAAATCGAGGACGCTTATCGACAGGCGCCCTATCAAAAAGGTCACGAATAGCTCTGACGTTTTCAATCACTTGATCATGGCTTTGACGCATATTCTTCAGACTATGCGTTTCACTAGCAGATAAGGGTAAAGTGACCGCATCTACGCCCGCGTCCAAAGCCGCTTGCGCGCCGCGCAGATTTGGAATGAGTGCCAAAACAGTCAACTCTGGTAATGTCTTTGCAAAGGCCACAATCTCCGCCGTATCTGCGAGTTGCGGAAAGAGTTTCGGCGGCACAAATGACCCGACTTCAATCTCTCTCACGCCCGCCTCATAAAGCCCTTTTATCCAGCGCTTTTTAACATCTGTGGGCATCACGCCTTTACAGTTTTGCAAGCCGTCACGCGGCCCCACTTCACTGATGAGAATTTTGTCTTTCATGCGCGCCTTATCTTATCTAAATCTTTGAAATGAGTTGAGGTGTATCAAGTCATGTCTAACAGTGTTTAGAGATAGAGAGAGTTATGACAACTGAATCCACAATGGTTTTATCCGATAAAACGGCCCGCGAGATATTTGAAGAGGTGCGGTCTAATCCTGCGCGCAAAAGATTTGGCTTTGGTGAGCGCATGGCCATTGTAAATGTTGACCCGCAGAAGTCCTACACCCGCCCAGACCTTTTCAAAACGGCCTATGTGACTGACCCTAATCAGATGAAACATATCAATTCAATCTCGACACTTGCGCGGGACAAAGGCCTCCCTGTGATTTGGACCCATGTGGCCTATATGGATAATGCCGCCGATTGCGGTATTTGGGGGACGCGGACGAACACCCCAGACAGCCTACAAAACATTAAGTATGGCAGCCAGCGTGCTGAATTTGATGATCGTTTAGACATTAATCCATCTGTGGATGCAGTCTATACAAAGCGCATGCCGAGCGCCTTTTTTGAAACACCACTCAACAGCTTCCTTACTTTTCATAAGGTTGACACAGTCGTTGTCACTGGCGGCAGCACATCGGGCTGTGTGAGAGCCACCGCCGTGGACAGCCTCTCTTATGGCTACCGCACTATCATCCCTATTGAATGTGTTGCGGATAAGCATGAGAGCTATCACTTCGCCAACCTCACTGATTTGTTGATAAAATATGCTGATGTGGTTGAGGTTCAAGAGGTCTATGATTGGCTGAATGCCTATACGGGGCAGTAATGCACGCAACGCCAAACCTATATGACTATTGGCCCTATGCGGGTCGGCCGAAAATAGAATGGCCGGGCGGCAAGAAGCTCGCTTTTTGGGTCGCGCCGAATATCGAGTTTTATGAATTTATGCCGCCCAATAATCCCCAACGGCAACCTTGGCCAAACGCTATTCCGAATGTTCAGCAATATAGCCAAAGGGATTTTGGTAATCGCGTTGGTCATCTACGCCTTATGGAATTGCTTGATAAATATAATCTGCGCGGGTCGGTCAGTTTAAACGTCGCCCTCTGCGACCATCATCCAGAAATTATTGAAGATTGCATCAAGCGCGATTGGGAGTTTTTCAGCCACGGCATTTACAATACGCGTTATAGCTACGGCCTGACGCCAGAACAGGAACAGGCTGTTTTGAACGATTCTATAAAGACCGTTGAGAAAGCCAGTGGCCAACGCATACGCGGCTATCTTGCCCCTGCCCTAACCCATACAGAGCATACGCTTGAGCTTATTGCGGAAAATGATTTTTGGTATTCTTGTGATCTGTTTCAAGATGATCAACCTCAACCGCTCAAGACCAAAACGGGCAAGCTCGTCTCTATGCCCTATTCGCTCGAGGTGAATGACGTCATTACCTATTCCGTGATGGGGTTTGATCCACAACGTTACACGGATATTTTGAAACGTCATTTTGATCAGCTTTTGAAAGAAGGTGAACGGAGCGGTACAGTCATGTGTATTCCGCTACATGCTTATTTGGTTAGCCAACCCCACCGCATTCGCCCCTTCGAAGAAGCTCTAAAACATATTTGCGACCATGCAGATGATGTCTGGTTCGCGACAGGCAAAGAAATCGCCAAGCATTTTATCGATAATTATTGGGATCAAAGCCTCGCCGATATTAAAGCGCGCGGCGTAATGACGGGCGGGACGGGTTTCAACCCTCAGAATGGGGGCGCGTAATGGACGACTCCTATCTTAAATATCCCAAACGCGGATATGGCCAAGACCATGATTTTTATAAGTGGAGACAGGCGAAAGATCGACCACATTTAAAGTGGGATAAGGGCGCAAAACTCGCCGTAAACCTCATTATCCCTTTGGAGTTTTTCCCGCTTAACCCGAGCGGCGTGCCGTTTAAACATCCTGGCGCAATGGTCACGCCCTACCCCGATTTACGTCACTTTACGGTGCGCGATTATGGAAATCGTGTCGGCGTCTATCGGATATTAGAAGCGTTAGGAAACGCAGACCTGAAAGCCACTTTCGCCGCGAATGGAGAAATAGTGGAACGCTATCCACCTTTGATAGAAGCTGTGAAAGGCAACGGGCATGAAATTGCCGCGCATGGAATATCGACTGACCATATTCATCATGAAAGGCTCAGAACTCAAGACGAAGCATCCTTGTTTAATTCCTTGCAAAAACAATTTGGTGTGGGCTCAGGTTGGTTGAGTCCAGCAAGAAATCAATCTCAAAGGTCATTATATTGGATGACCAAACATGGTTTCGACTATTGTTTAGATTGGGAATTAGAAAATGCTCCTGTAATGTCCAAGAATAAAGCTGGCGAAATCACCTTGCTCCCTAATAATTACGAGCTCTCCGACTTCACTCTGCTACATACCCGTCGCCAGACCGAAGAAAGCTGGTTATCTCAAGTCACAGAAGCCTGCGAATATTTGATTTCAGAGCATGAGCGTTTCGGCGCGCAGTCTGTTGGTTTGACCCTCACGCCTTATATCATCGGGCAACCTTTTCGTATCTGGGCCTTGCGCGAATTTCTGTCTTATCTTTCAGGACACGAAGATATTGCTGTCATGACGGGTTCAGAGACCACAAAACAATTTCGAGATCAGATAAAATGACGAAACCCCTCGCAGGTATCAAAGTAATCGAGTTTTCCCACATGGTCATGGGCCCAGCGGCTGGATTAATGCTCGCCGATATGGGCGCAGACGTTATTAAGGTCGAACCCATTGGTGGTGACAAAACACGTCGCTTACGCGGCGCTGGCGCGGGTTACTTCCCCATGTATAATCGCAATAAAAAATCCATCGCGATAAATTTGAAATCTGACCAAGGCAAAGCGGCTATTCTCGAGCTCATAAAAACGGCTGATGTTTTCATCGAGAACTTTCGACCTGGAGCCTTAGATAAATTGGGCTTTGGCTATGAGGCTTTGAAAGCCCTTAATCCGCGTCTGATTTATTGTTCAGAAAAAGGATTCCTGGACGGGCCCTATTCTCACCGCACCGCCCTTGATGAAGTCACGCAAATGATGGGCGGCCTCGCCTATATGACAGGCCCCCCTGGACGCCCTTTACGGGCAGGAACCTCTGTCATTGACGTCACAGGGGGCATGTTCGGCGCAATGGGCGTGCTTGCCGCTATGAATGAGCGCCATATGACGGGCAAAGGGAAACGCGTGACGGCGGCGTTGTTCGAAACAACCGTGTTTCTCGTTGGACAGCACATGGCGCAAAAAGCCGTTACAGGCCAAGCGGCCGCACCAATGCCCGCGCGCGTTTCAAGTTGGGCGATTTATCAGCTCTTTGATACCAAAGATGATGAGCAAGTTTTCGTCGGGGTTGTCTCTGATGGGCAGTGGAAAATTTTATGTGAGGCCTTTGACCTGCACCACTTATTAGAAGACCCAGACCTCAAAGAAAATA
The DNA here is from genome assembly GCA_964352635.1 of uncultured Algimonas sp. GTDB lineage: Bacteria > Pseudomonadota > Alphaproteobacteria > Caulobacterales > Maricaulaceae > Litorimonas. The sequence goes on along the minus strand of CAYGSV010000187.1, from coordinate 996 downwards.
GAGACCGCGTCATTCATAAGGATAGGTTTCTGCCGCAAATCATTGATAAGTTTAAGTCTTTAACAAAAGCAGAGCTCATGGAGACAATTGAAAACCTCGGCCTGCCCTTTGCCCCCATCGGTAAACCCGAAGATATGTTTGACGATCCGCATTTGAATGCAGGCGGCGGATTATTGGATATGGAAATGGAAGATGGAGAGCGCTGCAAGCTCCCTGCTCTGCCGATAAGTCTGGACGGCGAACGTCTGGGCCTGCACCTCAATCCGCCCAAAGCAGGCGAGCACACCGAAGATATTTTAACTGAACTTGGCTATGATATTGATGCGTTAAAGTCGTCAGGCGTTATCTAAATATTTCCAACCATTCTTCTTTGCATCCTCGGTAAAAAAAGCATCAATTTTATCTTGATGTTTCAATGTCATCGCAATGGGATCTAATCCATTGATGAGAATGTCCTTGTCGCCCTTGGGGATATCAAATGAAACGTCATTTATACGTTGATTAGGAAGGTCAATACTAACTTCATGCCCTAAGGCTTCAATATCTGCGCGTGAAAGCTGAAGCGCTAAAATACCGTTTCGGATACAATTATTGTAAAAAATTTCTCCAAAGGACTCAGCAATAACGGCCCGAAAGCCATAATCTTTGAGCGCCCAAACCGCATGTTCTCTTGAACTCCCACAGCCAAAGTTTTTGCCTGACAACAATATCGTTGCGTCTTTATAATCGGGCTGATTAAGTATGAAGTCGGGATTTTCTACTCGGCCCTCTATATACCGCTGACCTGCAAATAACCCCTCACCCAAGCCTGTCTTGGAAACAGTTTTCATTTCGCGAGACGGTATAATCTGATCCGTATCGATATTATCGCGCAATAACGGGACAGCAATGCCTTTATGTGTCGTAAACGGCTTCATGTGATGTCTTTCGGATCACAAAAGCGTCCCGCAATCGCAGACGCCGCCACAACAATGTCGCTAGCCACATGCGTTCGTA
>CAYGSV010000186.1:0-5512 GCA_964352635.1 uncultured Algimonas sp. | reverse complement strand
AATTTATCGTCGACAAAGATAAGAATTTCTATTTCCTCGAGATGAACACGCGTTTGCAGGTCGAACATCCTGTGACCGAACTCATCACGGGTGTGGACCTCGTCGAGCAGATGATAAAATCCGCCAATGGCGATAAGCTTTCCATGAGCCAAGACGATGTGAAATTAAATGGTTGGGCGTTGGAATCGCGTATTTATGCCGAAGACCCGTTCCGCAATTTCCTCCCGTCCATTGGACGCTTAACGCGTTATCGCCCCCCGATTGAAGGCACGAAACAAAACGGCGCCATCATTCGTAATGATACGGGTGTGTATGAAGGCGGCGAAATTTCGATGTATTACGACCCGATGATTGCGAAGCTCTGCACATGGGGCTCTGATCGCGGCGTGGCGTTAGAAACCATGCGCCAAGCGCTCGACTTGTTCGAGCTCGACGGCATTGGCCATAACATCCCGTTCCTCCAAGCCGTCTATGATCATGACCGTTTTGAACGCGGCGACATCACCACGGCCTTTATAGCCGATGAATATCCTGACGGATTTGAAGGCGCTGATGTAAATTCTGGTCATTGCCGTAAAATCGGCGCGATTTGTGCTCTGATGCACGACATCACCGAACATCGCTCGGCCGAGATTTCTGGCACGCTGCCTAATCATGCGCGTCACATTCCTGATGAATGGGCGGTGCAGGTCGGTGAGTTTGAATATACTGCTGACATCAATGGCGAACGCGGCCTCCGCACGATCGTCATGGGCGATGGCGACAAAGCGGCGATTGAAATGGAAGTGCTTACACAATGGAAACCGGGCAAGCCGCTCGTCATTGCGCTCGTGGATAATAAGCCTTTCTCGTTTAAGGCCGAGCCTATCCCCGAGGGTTACCGCGTGTGGCATAGGGGCTGTGAGTTTAAAGTCGCTGTTCGTACACCGCGCGCCGCAGAACTTGCCAAGCTCATGCCTGTCAAAGTCGCGCCTGATACGTCGAACCTCTTGCTTTGTCCTATGCCGGGCGTGATTGTCTCCGTCATGGTTGAAGAAGGCCAAGAAGTGCAAGACGGCCAAGCCCTCGCGATTGTCGAAGCGATGAAGATGGAAAACACGCTCCGCGCAGAGAAGAAATCTATCGTCTCCAAAATCAATGCCAAAGCAGGCGACAACCTCGCCGTGGATGAGATCATTATGGAATTCGAAACCTAATGTTCGCCAAGATTTTTCTTATCCTCCAAGGCGTTGGGTTTATTCTCTTTGGCCTCTATTGCTTTTTCAATCCGCAAGCCATTGTCGACATTTTAGGCGCGCCGAGCGTGAGCTCTGGCGGCATTTATGAAATCCGCGGCATATATGGCGGGGTAACTCTCGGCATTGGGCTCTTAGCTTTGAGCGGCGGGTTAAAAGCCGATATGCGTCGCACAGCCCTTTTCGTCTTGATGGCTTATACCGGCGGTTATGGTCTCGCGCGATTAGCGGCCTTGCCATTGGATGGTATACCAGACGGTACACTTCTCGCGGCGTCTATTTTTGAAATCACGACAGCTTTGGTTTGCGCTTATCTTTTGCGGCGTAAATCCGTCCGTTGATTCGCGTATAAATTGATTAGAACCGTCGATTTACTTGCTAAATTAACCATAAAACACGTCTAAACGCCTAAAAGTGTTAAGAAAACTTGCTTTTTCATTAACGTTTCGCTATAGAGACGGAATGCCAAGTAAAACGATAAGTCCAGAAATCTATAACACCTGCGCGACTGTTTTCTAACATTCCATAATTTGCAAAGCCCCGATAACTGTGCGTGTTCAGCGCTTTGCCAGATGTTGTTATTTTCTAGACCATAAGACCAAAAAAGGTTCACATGCTTTACCATAATTCAAAACCCGTTTCTGCCGCCGCCGCCCATCGTCATGCTAATCGCCCTGATCGTTTTTATCAGTGGAGAAACTTCTTCGAAGAGCGCCCCGAAGCCCTCGAAATTATCGAAGCTGAGTATGATTTGACCGAAGAAGCGACGCGCAATGACCGTTATTTCATCGTGCCAGGCCGTAGCAATATGATTACGCGCCTTATCAATGATGAGACATTAGAAATCCGTTCCATGATTAGTACGGCGGGAGCTTTGGAGCAGTGGGAGCGGTCTATCCGCACAACATTCCCGCTCAAGCGTACAACGTCTTCAATGATTGGCACTTATATTCCGCGTTTCCGTGGATCATGTTCCTCTGTTGTTGATGCACATAGCCTCACAGACTCTCTGTCAAAGAAGTCAAAATATTATGAGACGAAAATGACACGTCGCGTGTTTGATGATGAAGATATTCGTATCGAAGTCGCCGATATCAAATTTGACAAACGCGATTACATCTCTGTCGCTGTGACGTCACAGTCGAACGAGAAAGTCTTGGGCGCATTGAAGCGTTTCGGTTTTAAGCCAACAGCGAACCAGCATTACGGTTCATTCTTAGGCGCGTTTAGATCGCAAAGCCTCTAACATCGCGACCAAAATGTAGTGATTTTGGCACGGTGTTTAGTCACCGTGCCTTTTTTATGCCCATATGCGGCCTGAAACTTGCACGGTGACTCCATACTCACTAGGTAAGCGACCATGACACCAACCGCTGAACAGCCTCGGTCTGAAATCCTGCCTTTGGCTGAACCCAGGGCTGAGAATGCGCTTGCGAGCGAACTAGAGACGGTTATTTCGTCCAAATCTGACCCGAATTGGACACCCTTCATCCCGCCGCTTTGGATGCGTCCGTCTATCGTGCAAACGGCTCTGGCCAGTATGAAGTTCCGCAAACGCGGGCCCAACGCCATGCTCGACGCCGCCGAAGACCGCATTATCGAATGTGAAGACGGCGTTCGGTTATTGGGAAGCTTCTCGCCTAATCCAGAGAATAAAGCGCTCGTCATTTTACTCCATGGGTGGGAGGGTAGCCAAGACTCGACCTATGTCGTGTCCTGCGGACGCCACGTTTACAATCAAGGCGCGTCTGTTTTTCGCTTGAATTACCGCGATCACGGCGACAGCCATCACCTGAATGAAGGTGTGTTTTATTCGACATTATTCAACGAAGTGTTTGATGCGGTGAAACAAGCGGCCAATCTGGTCGAAGATGTGCCTGTCTATATTGTTGGGTTTTCTTTGGGCGGGAATTTCTCCCTTCGCATTGCGCGCTCGCTAAGAGATCTCACGATTAAAAACCTCAAACATATTTTTGCTATCAGCCCTGTTGTTGACCCTTGGGGCGCTGCACCTTTGATTGATATGAATTGGCTTTATCGACGGTATTTTTTGAAAAAATGGACCCGGTCTTTGCGTAAAAAACAAAAACTCTATCCGCATCTTTATGATTTCGATCACATGTTAAAAGACAAAAAAGTCTTGGGTATTACGCAGAAGCTCTTGCCCGCTTATTCGGATTATCCCGATATGGAGAGCTATTTTAACGCTTACCGCGTTGATCCGCACGACCTTGAAAACTGTCCTGTGCCAATTTCCATTATCACCTCATCTGATGACGGCATGATACCCGAAGAAGATATTCTAAAGCTGCACCTCAATGATAACGCTAACTGTATCATCCATCGTTACGGCGGTCATAATGGGTTCTTCCAATCGCTCACGGGGCCAACATGGTATGATGACTATGTGAGTGATATTGTCTTTGATTAGGGCTTTGCGCTTGCGCTGAAAGCCTCTAATAAACATGCATGATTGTTTTTAAATTTCTCTTTTACATTTTGCTGATCGGGGCAGGGGCATTTATTTTTATGGGTATTTTATCACAAAAGGGGAAACCTAAAGGCCTCGTCAATGGACGTCTTGCAGATGTCCCAGCATCACCGAATGCGGTCAGCTCAGAAGTCGATACGCAGCCTGAGAAACTGGTGCAACCACTTGAGGCGAGCTTGAAAGACGTGGCTATTGCGATTGAAGCTACAGGCGGCACGATTACCTCGCGCACGGATGATTATCTCTCCGCGACTTATATGAGCCGCTTGTTTAAATTCATTGATGATGTCGAAGTCCGCACTGCGGGTGATATTTGCCATATTCGCTCCGCCTCCCGCATGGGCTATTCGGACCGCGGTGTGAACCGCAAGCGCGTCAAAGCCATTCGCGCGGCTCTCTAAACTCAAAAAACCTGCTTTTGCCCATCGGCTGCAAGGCTTTATCCGTAACTACAATTCAGACGTGCCTCAAAGAACTCAAGGCCCCGTCACGAAAGGATGCCCATGCCCAATTCCACGAATGGAAAAACCATAGACCATGCTAAGGTCAAAGACCTCGTGCGGGAGCTTTTAACCGCATTAGGCGAAGACCCTGACCGTGAAGGTCTAGTGGAAACGCCGCGACGTATCGCGAATTTCTGGCGTGATTTTATCGAATATGATGCGGGTAAGCTCGACACGACCTTTGCCGCCGTCAAACATAACCAAATGGTTGCTGTTACGGGCATGCGTGTTTGGTCTATGTGTGAGCATCACATGTTGCCGTTCTGGTGCGATGTGTCGATTGCTTATATCGCCGAAGACAAAGTTCTCGGCCTGTCTAAATTCGCACGAATTGCGCACAAACACGCCCATAAACTCACCTTGCAAGAACAGCTCGTCTCTGACATTTCCGAAGAGTTGAAAGACATCCTCGGCACAGAAGATGTCGCCGTTATGGCCAAAGGCGAGCATCTGTGCATGACCATGCGCGGCATCCGAACCCCGCACCGCATGATAAGCTCCGCCCTAGACGGACAGTTCCATAAAGCCGAACAACGCATGGAATTCTTACGCATTATTGGCGACAGTCAAATCTAATCTGACGTTTTGCCCCATGGCATTTTGAGGGCAGGGCGCTAAATAGACGTATGACACCTGAATTGTTAGAACGCGACTGGTTATCTCTTCGCTATTGGGCGCGTTGGTGTGCTCTGCCGAGTGCGATTGTTCTGATTGTTTTACTGATTGCCTTCAAACTTATTTTAGGGACGGGCAAAGACCTGAATCATTACTCTGTTATTGTTGGGTTTTTCACGCTTTATTTTGTTCTGATACGGGGCGGGCATTTGTTTATGGTGCGCGGCCTACACAAAGAATTACTGCGTAAATATCAAGAGGGCTATCGTCACAAACTCGGCTATATCACGCAAGCCCAAATTAAACGCCGCAATATCGGCTTCACCCTCGCCCGCATCAAACGGGAGTTGATGGTCGAAGAGATCGAAAAGAAATCAAAACCATTAGGGTAATATATACTCTCTATCTTGACAGAGTGCCGTTTCCTCATGATGGTTTTATCTATGAGTGAGACAGAAACACCCCAAACAGTTCTGCAAAACTGGAAAGACATACAGGCCATGTTCAAGGCTCGCTCGGCCATGCGACCAAACATGGCATGGTTTAACGGGATAAGTTCACGTCTTGCCTCAAAACGTTTACCTCGCTTGATGGAGAGCCGTTCTGCCAAACGCCTAAGGCTATATCTTGATAATCAGTCTGATAAAAATGTTAAAACGCTTCGGACC
>CAYGSV010000185.1:929-5527 GCA_964352635.1 uncultured Algimonas sp. | reverse complement strand
TGACGACATATCAGGTTCGAGAGCAAGCGCCCGGTGGTAGGTTCGAATGGCCTCCTCATTTCGCCCAACGGCACGATAAGCCTCGCCCAAACTATCATGGGCATTCGCAGCTTCTGGATGCTCCATAACAGCGATTTCGAAAACCCCGACAGCGTCTTCAGGACGTTTCATTCGCGTAAGAAGTTTGTATCCCAGTCTAATAATTGTTCTTTCACGCAAATCATATTCAGAGCGTTTATCACCAAGATTTTCATAGGCTTTTACCATAGCTTCGACGCCATCATTATGCGCTATCGGCAATAGTAAATCCTCGAGTCTCAGTTTGATAGGTACGGCAGGTTTCCCATTTAATAATGACATCACCTGACGACCCATTTCAACGGTTGCGCTTCCGTTGTTCGTATTATTCAAGACAATCACAACGTCTTCGGTTTCCTCTGCACGCATATAATAACTTTGATACCCTGGTATGCTTCCAGTGTGAGAAATAATCTTCAATGTGCTGTCATTTGGCATAGGCCACTCTTCAAGCCCCCACCCAAGCCCATATCCAAAATCGGTCTTCTTGGTGTGCATTTTTTCTCGAGCCTCGGCACTCACAAGGTCTGTTCCATAAAGCGCACGATCGAACCGATACAAATCTCGCGCTGTGGAGTAGATACCAGCCGCAGAAAAGAAGATGCTAGAGTCAACTTGGATGGGCTGGCCCAACTCACCATTAGGCTGCGGTGCATAACCGTGTGCCAATCTATCAAGCGCAACATTTTCAGAAAAAACACCGCTATCCGTCATGCCTGCAGGGTCAAAAATTCGCGATTTCAAACTCTCCCCATAGGGCTTGCCTGTTACACCTTCAACAATGAGTCCTAGCACCGCATAAGCTGAGTTATTATATCGCCAGTTTGTACCTGGTTCCTCAATAAGCTCAGCTTTGAATAACTGTGTTGCAAGTTCCTCTGGCTCATATGCCAGGCGCGCCGTCGTCTCCCACCATGGATCAAAAAGATCTTGAGGAAAATCCTTTAGCCCTGATGTATGGCTGAGAAGTTGTTCAACGGTCACGACAGCGGCGGGTGTTCCAGCATAATGATCTGGTAAATATTCTCCTAGTGTTCCAGATAAGGATAAAATCCCATCCTCAACCATATTCATAATTAATGTCGCAATTAAGGGCTTCGTCAATGACCCTATACGATAGCGCGCCTCTGGCACATTCGGTACACCCCACTCAATATCAGCTTCACCATAGGAGGCTTCCAATAAAATATTGTCGCCACGGGCCACCAAAACTGTTCCGCTAAAATCGCGTTTTTCTGCATAACTTTCTACGAGGTTTTTGATCTCTGCCAGGGTAGGCTCGGCCTGAACTGATTTTGATATCGCCCTAACATCACTGCTATCAGAAACTTGTGCATCATTAACGTTACCACTACAGCCCGTAATTATCACAGCCATTGAGATCGAACATAATTTAATCGCTCTACACCATGATCTATTTAGGTTTGAGGGCAACCAGTTTAACTGTGACATAACTATATCCTTATTTCGGATTCTATAATTGTTATTCCTACTCACTCGCTGTGAGTTGTCCGCTGCATAAAGATTTGTTGGATTGCGTCTTACTGATTTCGCGTAAAGCATGACTGATTTCGCAGATTGCCGTTTTAAGGCGGTTTATTAGAGGTTTTTTGAATACAGTCGGAATTCAGAAGGTGTCATGTTTTCACTTTCGCGAAAAGCACGATTAAAGGGTGAAAGCGAATTAAAGCCATGATCAAGGGCAAGCGTTAATATAGGCAGGTGATTTTGTTCAGAGTCACTCAGTGCTTTTTTAATAGCTGAAATCCGGTAACTATTCACAAAGCCATTGAAGTTTTGATGCCCCAAGGATTGATTAATGAGCGACCGCAAACGATGTTGCGTCATAGCCATCTTTTGAGCAAGCATTACAATGGTCAGATTAGAGTCTTTGTAAGCCTCTTCGGCAATCATGATTTTTTCTAGTTTTGAAAGCCAGTCCTTTTCTTGTTTATTAATACTAGCTTGCTTCGGTTCTTTCTTTCCGAAAGCAAGTACAAGTCTATTTGCGCCTAACAACCAATAACAGGTCCACAGAATGCCAGGCCAAATTGAGGCGATCCAAATAGTCTCATAAGCAACAATATGTGGTAGAAAAACATCAGTGCCTATGAATGTCGCAGTGCTGGCCACGAAGACGATTATAATTACAAAGTAAAGTCTCGCTCTTCGCCTTTTCTCTAGCAAATCTCCAGTGCGTCCTCGTAGAGTTGTGTAAATGAGGTGCGCCATCAACACGATAGAGAAAACTTCAGCGACACTTACAAATAAATGGGGATATTGTGAAATGACCTCCAGATGATAAAGCCTCATCACTAATATCGGGATGCAATAAATAATACCCACGCATAAATGGAACCAACGGAGTTTGAAGCTGTCGTTGAAAAGAGACAGTGCGAAGAGCCAAACAAATATAAGATGAGGAATATCCAGGATCCGCACGATTAAGTGTGCGAGTTTTGGGAGCCGAAAGGGCTCTATCGTCAGGCCTAAATATGCCGCTAAAACCGTTACGCAGGATAAAAATAGATACGGCGCACCATGCCATTTTCGTAAGTCGCGCACGGTAAATGTTGCCAACAAGACCAACAGTCCAACACCTGTAAACCGGATAACTGCGTCAAAGAGAATCATAATAAACAGATGACAGTTAACCCAGTGTGTCTCAACAAAAAAACCGCAACATCGCCGATACTGATTTAAACTGCAATGGCGGTCTCGGTTTATGGCAGAAATCAAAGCTTAATTATTGTGCAAGCGTTTGAAGGCCTATCGGTAAGACATCGATAATTTGCATTGCAGTGGGTAAAACCCTAGAGTTTAGGGCGTGCAAACATCCGATAAAAAATCAACACATCACTCTCGTCTCATCGCTGTGTCCAACCGCACAGCTATTGACCCCAATGCGCGCGCAGGCGGATTGGCTGTGGCCTTGTGGGATAGTTTGAAAGAAAGCCGGGGTCTCTGGATTGGCTGGAGTGGAAAGATCAAGGATTACGCCTCACAGAAAGCGACCCTTGCCTCTGATGACGGTGTAGAGTTTGCCCTCTGTGACCTGAAAAAAGCACAATATGAAGGCTTTTATCTGAACTACGCCAATAGCATCTTATGGCCGCTTTTTCACAACCGCCTCGACCTCGTCAATTTCGACCTTCATGAGTTCGGCCCCTATAGAGACACCAACGCGCAATTCGCCCGCGCCGTGATGGACAATGCCACAGATGAAGATTTTGTCTGGGTGCATGATTATCACTTCTTCCTCCTTGCGCATGAATTACGCCAAAAGAATTGGAAAGGTCGTATTGGTTTCTTCTTGCATATCCCCTTTCCCGCCCCTGATGTTTTCCGCGCCTTGCCGGAAGCCGCTATTATTGGACGGGCGCTTTGCGATTTTGATATTATCGGATTGCAGAGCACCACGGATGTCACCAATCTAAAGCGTTATCTGCGTGAAGACTTTGGTGCCGAAGAAGACGGCGAAGAAGACCTTATTGTCGAGGGACGACGCGTTACTATTCGGCACTGCCCTATCGGCATTGACGCCGAAGACTTTCGCAAAGTTTCACAAAGCAAGGTGGCAAAAAAAGCCCGAAAAAAGCTACGACGGTTTCAAAGCGATCGTAAATTAATTATCGGCGTTGACCGCATGGATTATTCCAAAGGTTTACCACAACGTTTTGAAGCTGTGTCCAGACTTTTTGACGATTATCCTGATACGCATGGCGAAACCTCCTTTATGCAAATCGCGCCGCCGTCGCGCAGTATCGTTGATGAATATGTCCAGTTACGTGAACAGCTCGATCAATTGTGCGGACGCATCAATGGTGACTATGGCGATTTAGATTGGATACCCATTCGATATCTCGCCCGGCCCTATCAACGCAATGAAATTGCGGGCCTCTATCAAATGTCTGATGTTTGCCTTGTGACGCCCTTGCAAGATGGCATGAACCTTGTGGCGAAGGAATATATAGCAGCACAAGATCCAAAAGACCCAGGCGTTTTAATTCTATCTCAATTCGCAGGGGCCGCAGAACAACTGAAAAACGCCCTTATCGTCAATCCATATGATTCAGAAATGGTCGCCAAAGCCATTTATCAAGCACTTCATATGCCATTGTCAGAACGCATAGAGCGGTGGCAGACCCTTTATGATAATGTCAGTACACAGGATATAAATTGGTGGCGTCGGCGCTTCTTTGCCTCAGATGCAGAGACCCTAAACTCTGAAATGGCAACGCATTAGATGACTACTAATCTTCCAGGGGATTTCACCTTTCCAGAAAACATGGCGCTCTTTCTTGATTTTGACGGCACTCTGGCGGGCTTCAAAGACAATCCCGATGATGTGCATTTAACGCATGGAGATACTAAAACTTTGCGGGGTTTGAATAAGCGCCTGAACGGGGCACTTGCGTTTATCAGCGGGCGAGACATTCGTGACCTCTCAAAGCGCGTACCCCAAGAATTTTGGCGATTGGGAAATCACGGTTTATTCCAAGCCGCCCCCAATGCAGAGG
>CAYGSV010000185.1:0-919 GCA_964352635.1 uncultured Algimonas sp. | reverse complement strand
CCGTCGAAGCTTAGTGATTTCCCAGAGGATTTAAGTCAGATGTTATGGCAAGCACTGGCTAACATTCCCGGGACACGACTCGAGCCCAAAGGCCCCGTTACAGCCATACATTACCGCGCCAATCCAAAGGCCGGGGAAATGATAATCAAGACGGTTGAGCCTCTCTTATCTGGATATACAGACTATTATTTACAAAGCGGTCATTGCGTCGTGGAGATCAAACCGCGAGGGGCCAATAAAGGTCTCGCGATTACAAATCATATGCAGGTCCCACCATTTAAAGGTCGTACGCCCGTTATGATTGGCGATGACACAACAGATGAAGATGGCTTTCTGTCCTGTCAAAATTTGGGGGGTATTGGCATTAAAATTGGCGATGGAAAAACCGCAGCAAATTATCGTCTCGGCACAATAGCCGAGCTTTACACACATTTAGAGAGATTAACGTGAGCAATTTAAACCTTGGTATTATTGGTAATAGTACGATTGCGGCACTGATCGATACAGACGCCCGTATTAATTGGCTTTGCTTGCCCAAAATTGACGGTGAACCGATCTTTGATGCTTTATTGGGTGGAAAAGGGCAATTCGGCATATGGATGGAAGACCGTGTTTCCACAGAACAAGTATATGAACACAATACCGCAATATTGCGGACGCGTTTGACGGATAAAAACGGGGCCATTCTCGATATTATCGACTTTGCGCCTTATTTTTCAAAACGCGGACGGAGCTTTCGTCCAGCCAGTTTTGTGCGGGAGTTCAAAGTTGTAAGTGGCTCGCCTTGCATCAAAATTCAAATTAACGCCCAAGCCGATTGGGGCGAGAGAGAGATAAAACCAAAACGCGGCGTGCATCATATCAGCTATGAGACTGAGGATGGGGGTTTTCGCATAACGACCAGCGCGCCCGTCTCTTA
>CAYGSV010000184.1:0-5552 GCA_964352635.1 uncultured Algimonas sp. | reverse complement strand
ATAATGTCTCAATCTACACACCTTTTGGAACAAACGAAATCGTTCTCCCTACCTCAACGCAAGAAGTGCCCGATGGATTTGAAACGGTGTGGCAACGCCCCGTGAGTAGCCCTCTTCCGATTGAAAAGACCGTCCTGGCCTTAAGCGCAGACAATGCTGTTTTAGGCCGCGCTGATTTGAATTTTGGGTCAGGTGAGAGTACAGCGACGGCTCGGTTTGAACTCCCCGCCCAACTCCGTAATCGCATTACGCATATCAAGCTCTCTGTAAATAATTCAGCAGGGACTGTTAAACTTCTCGATGACAGTTGGGGACGTCCGCTTATTGGATTACTAAGTGGGACGGGTGACACTTCGAGCCCGCTTCTATCTGAACCCTTTTATGCCCGCACAGCGCTTCAACCCTATGCTGATATTTATGATGGCGACCTCGATGCCCTCCTCGCAGTCAATCCAAGCCTAATCGTCATGCCCGATAGTCAACGCACAGATGACGCGCGTTTAGTAGACTATGTCGAAGACGGCGGTGTTTTGGTGCGTTTCGCAGGTGAAAAGCTCGCTAAACGTCCAGATAGCCTCTTGCCTGTACCGCTTAGGTCAGGTGGTCGCGCCCTTGGTGGTGCGCTCAGTTGGGAGAGCCCCCAAAAACTTGCGCCCTTTGAAGCAAATAGTCCTTTCTATGGGTTAGATGTTTCAGATGAAATAACCGTTTCGCGCCAAGTCATGGCTGAACCCGGAATTGAAACAGATACTAATAGCTGGGCAAGATTAGAAGACGGCTCCCCTGTTGTGACCGCAGACCTAAGAGGCGAAGGGCTTGTGGTACTATTCCATGTGACGGCTGGGCCTGAATGGTCAAACCTAGCCTTGAGCGGATTATATGTTGAAATGCTGCAACGCGTTCTACCTCTCGCCAAATCCCGCGCACGTCAAATCGAAGAAACCGAAGGCGGAGATTGGGTCGCAAATCGTGTCTTAAACGGCTTTGGTCAATTTGAGAGCCCCAGTGCCAATGTCAAAACAATCGCTGACGCAGATTTCGATGCCGCCTTAGCGACCTCACAAACACCCGCTGGGTTTTACATTCAAGGCACCCGCAAACGCGCCATTCAAACCATTACTGACCCAAACCTTATTAAAGCGGTCGATATCCCTTCAAGAGCGACGCGCAAACAATATGGCGGGACGAAATTACAAAGCCTAGCAGGCATAGGACTGGCCATGGGGTTGATTGGTTTAGGCTTAGACGCCCTTTTCGCTTTGCTTATGTCAGGAAGACGTCCTGTCTTATGGCCTCAAAATCGACAAGTCGTAGCTTTGCTTATCGCAATTATGGTTGTTGGCCTGACGGCGCAGACGACTGAAGCGCAAGGGTCTGATTTGAAAGAGCTTGAAGCGGCAACAGGGCTGCACTTTGCTTATATAAAAACAGAAAACAGTCGCGTGGACCGCTTGACTGAAAACGGGCTTGAGAGCTTAGGCAAGCAATTAGATGTCCGTACAACAATTGATGTCATGGGCGTCCATGCGGTTGACCCTTCTATTGATAATCTTTCGCTATATCCTTTTCTTTATTGGGTTGTCTCGCGCGACTCCTTGGCCCTTGCTGATGAAGCTGTCACCGCACTAAACGCCTATATGGAAGCAGGCGGCACAATTGTTTTCGATACGCGTGATGCGGCAGATCAAGCGATTACGGGCAATGCCCCTCACCCCGGGTTTGCCGCGATTACCCAAGCGCTCGATATTCCACGCCTCAATCAAGTTCCAAGCGATCATGTTTTGACAAAGTCCTTTTATCTCATTCAGTCCTTTCCTGGACGCTGGGCCAATGGGCAGGTTTGGGTCGATGCGGCAAGCAATGCGGCAGGACGGGACGGTGTGAGCCCTGTTATCATAGGCGGCCACGATTGGGTCGCAGCTTGGGCCTTAGATGAAGATAATCGTCCCATCATTGATATTGATGAGAGCCTTCCGCGACAGCGAGAGTTTGCAGCGCGTTTCGGCGTTAATCTCGCCATGTATACCCTCGCGGGCAATTACAAAGCCGACCAAGTCCATACGGCCGAGCTTGTTGAGCGCTTAGGTCAAAATGCGGGGGCAGCAGGCTTTAATACGCCTTCGCCAGAGGATCAAAATTCAGAGGGGCAGAATAATGAGTGATTTATTCTCTGCTCTCGCCTTTGACCCTTTTGTGCCTATGTGGATGGTTATCACGCTCGGGGTGGCAATTTTCATTGGCGCGCTGCTGACGGCGACGTCTGGCCTTAAAAGCTATTTTTGGCGGCTTTTAGCGGGATTGTTTCTGATACTCGCCATTCTTAATCCACAGCGTGTTGAAGAAGACCGAACACCGCTGACGGACTCGGTGATTATCTTAAATGACCGGTCCCAATCTATGACCGTCGGTAATAGAGATAATGCGCGCGAAGCCATCCTAGAAAGCCTGCAAGCAGGTTTTGATAATGACCAAACTTTAGATGTCGTCAAAGTCGATATTACAGGCGATGAAAGCGGTACCAAGCTCTCCTCTGCTCTTGTCGAAGCCTTAGGCACGGTCGGCAGTAAACGCATCGCAGGCGTCATCGCGCTCACAGACGGGCAAATCCACGATAATCCGCAAACGCTTAGTTCTATCCTGCCAGAAAACGTGCCCTTTCATGCGCTCGTTATAGGTGACCCAGACGCCAGAGACCGTCGGATACGCGCTATTACAGCCCCGCGTTTCGGACTGGTTGGAGAACTCGCTGAATATGAATTGCGCGTCGATGACCCAGGCTATGAAGGCGAACGCGCCCTCATCGAAGTAAAACTCAACGGCGTTTTAAAAGCGCGCTTCCCTATTCAAATTGGCCAAACATTATCTATCCCGCTTGAGATTGAACGACGCGGATCAAACACTGTCGAAATGACAGTGGTCGCCGCAGAGAACGAGTTAACGCTCAACAACAATGTCTTCGTTAGTGAAATTTCTGGTATTCGTGATCGTATGCGCGTGCTGTTAATTACAGGCGAACCGCATAGTGGTGGACGGGCTTGGCGGAACCTCCTTAAAAGCGATCCCGCTATTGACCTTGTGCAATTTACCATCCTGACCATGCCACGTATCAACGCAACAAATGCGCGGACGAATGAGCTTTCCCTTATTCAATTTCCGACGCGGCAATTGTTTGAAGAAAAATTGGATGAATTTGACCTTATCATTTTCGACCATTACCGCCGCCGAGCGACACGTGGACGCTCTGGCGGGAGCCTGCCTATTATTCGCCCGACTTATTTCAACAATATCGTCAACTATGTCGAAGATGGAGGGGCTTTACTCCTCGCTACTGGCCCATCTTTTGCGACCTCAGATAGCTTGTTCCGCTCTTCGCTTGCCAGTATTCTTCCGACACGACCAACGGGCGAAATCACCACGGAAAAGTTCCGCCCCTCCCTCAATGACAAAGGGCGGCGGCACCCGATTACCAGTTCTTTCAAAGGCCAGACTGAAAATAGCTGGGGGCAATGGTTTAGACTTATTGATAACGCCCCCGTCAGCGGTGATGTTCTTATGGAAGGTGCACAAGGCGCACCGCTCTTTGTGATTGATAAAATTGGCGAAGGCCGTGTTGCGATGTTGATGTCAGATCAAGCTTGGCTTTGGTCTAAAGGCTATGACGGTGGGGGCCCTTATAGAGAGATTTTCAGACGCACTGCCCATTGGTTGATGGGTGAACCTGACCTTGAGGCTGAAACACTGCGTGCCACGTCTGATGGCAATGACCTCATCATTGAACGCCGTAGCCTTTCAGATGCCAATACCCCTGTAACCATCCTCACCCCGTCTGGAGAAGAAAGACAGATTACATTGTCAGAAGTTTCTGAGGGTGTCTTTCGAGGTCAGATAGCCGCAGAAGGGTTTGGCGCTTATCGAATGGAACAAGGAGATGTTAGCACCATCACAGCTATTGGGACCTTGAACCCAAAAGAATATGACGAATTATTGCCAACGACAGAGCAACTCGCAAGCCTATCCGAAGAGAGCGACGGCTTTATAAAGCTCGTCGGATTAGCGGATAATAACTTACCATCGGTCAGACGTGTTGGGCTCACAGCTGACACATCTGGTGAGGCATGGCTAGGGCTACGGTCTTATGAAGACTATGTTGTGACCCGCAGTCAAAGACAGCCGCTTGTACCACCGCTCCTGTTTTTCGTCCTGTTCTTCATGAGCATTGCCATGGCTTGGTGGCGCGAAGGTCTTTAACCCACTTACATTCAGCCTGTATTAAGTCTTTTTTTGCGATATGCGCGTAAACGCAAAGTCCAAAATTTAGGTTTGTCTATGTCTCGCAAGTTTATAAATATCAGTATAGCCGTGTTGGCTGCATGTTTTTTATCTGGGTGCATCGTTGCAAAAACAACCGGGAAAGTCGCCGCACTTCCCTTTAAAGCAGCCTATAAAACGACAGAATTAACTGGAAAAGGTGTTGTAGGAACAGGCAAAATCGCAGGCAAAACTGTCTATGGCACAGGAAAACTGACGGGGCAGTCGTTATTTGCTGTAGGAAAGGGCGTCTATTATGCAGGCTCTGTCCCAGTTAAAATCACCGATAAGGCCCTCGACACAACAACCAAAGTCCTCACTGTGACGACCCAAGCAGTAGATTTGGGGGGTAAAGTTGTCACAACATCTCGACAAATACAGGCCTCAGAACTCGAGACGGAATTAATGGCTATTCGTTCAGCGTCAAACATTCTTGGCGTAATGATTGATGCCTTTAGCTAGCGCCTGAAGATGGCGCATATCCCACCATTATTACATTATCGTGAGGTGGTGCAGGGTCAATTGAGATTTATCGCATAATATGTTATGATGTACTGCAACATAGGAGTGTGAAATGAAATCTGTTACTAAATTGAGTGCTTTATTATTCACGACTGCCGTATTATCAGCCGCCCCTCTCGCCGCCTCGGCTGGCGGAATAGGCTATGACAGTTCTGTCTCAGCGAAAATTGCAACCCCCATTGCTGTAGAGGTCAGACTTAGCGATGACATGCAGCATCGGGCGAATAATCTACCTGAAAAATTAAGTGACCGAAGTTCATCGAGTCGCCTTAATAGTGGCTTTGCGAATAATGGATTTTATGGTGACAAAGCTCTGAACAGGTTAACAGACAGATTATCTAAAAAGGTCTCGCAAAGACTAGACAAAGTCGGCATTGTGGTTGCCGAAGACGCGCCGACTAAACTTGTTTTGACGATTGAAGACGCGCGTCCAAACCGCCCGACTTTTGAACAACTATCGCGTGAACCAAACCTATCATTTCAAAGCTTTGGAAATGGTGGAGCAGAAATTTCTGGTGAATTATTTGATGCTGCTGGGAATTCCTTGGGGACAATGGAATATAGATGGTTTGAGACGAACATTCGTGATGCACAATTCGGCGGCACATGGACTGATGCAGACCGCGCTATCGGGCGCTTTGCAAAGCGTGTCAGTAAAGACCTTACTTAGCTAAGGTACGCCGATATATTTATGCGTCTGAACACTTAACCGCCATTTCGGG
>CAYGSV010000183.1:0-5561 GCA_964352635.1 uncultured Algimonas sp. | reverse complement strand
ATCACGATCTCCGCAAAGGTGATCAGATCGAATGCTTTACCGTTGAACTAATTGAACGAAGCTTAGATTAGGCACTATAGCTATATTAATTTAAAAAAGCCCTCCTCACACGGAGGGCTTTTTGTTAGAGACATACATGTCAGAAGACTTAAACCATCAAGAAGACCGCTTTGCCGCGTTTCGGTATTCGTCTTTTGCGCGATATTTTTTGGCGCGGTTCTCCACCTCTTTTGCGACGCAAATTGTGTCTGTTGCCGTAGGATGGCAGATTTATGATGAGACGCAGAACGCGCTTTTACTTGGGTATATTGGCTTAGTTCAGTTCTTGCCTGCTGTCGCGCTCGTTTTGTTTACGGGCCTCGCCTCTGACAAATTTGGACGGCGCTTCATGATGGGGAGTTCCGTCGCGCTTGAAATGCTCTGTGCTTTAGGCATTTTTTATCTGGCGGTGACGCAACAATTTAACCCCCTTTGGGTGCTGGGCATATTGACCATTTTTGGGATTGCGAGAGCCTTTCATTCCCCTGCCTCCTCCTCCCTTGTGGTAAACCTCGTGCCCAAAAAAGACTTTGCCAATGCGGTGGGTTGGAGCACATCTTCTTGGCAATTGGCTTCTATCTTTGGACCTGTCGCGGGTGGATTACTTTACGGATTATCAGGCCCCATCGCCTATGCCACGGCGGCGGTCATTTTAGGTTTCGCCGCCTGTCTCATTTTCTCCATCGCCAAGCCCACTCAAGTTCTGGAGACATCCGCCACAACACTTAAAACACTCGTCGGTGGATTTCATTATATATGGAAAGAGAAAGTCGTTTTGGGAGCCATCTCTCTCGACCTCTTTGCTGTGCTGCTCGGCGGGGCGGTCGCCCTCCTGCCGATTTATGCACGAGACATTCTGGAACTTGGCCCCATCGGATTAGGGTTGCTGCGCGCGGCACCGGGCATTGGGGCTATTATCACAATCGCTTATCTCATTGCCTTCCCCATTAAAGACCACGCAGGCACAATCTTGTTTGTGACTGTCGCCTTGTTTGGCTTGGCGACCGCCGTCTTTGGCGTATCGACCCTCGCATGGCTCTCAATCCTTGCTCTGATTTGTGTCGGCGGGTTTGATATGATTTCCGTTTATATCCGCGAAGTGCTTATGCAGCTTTGGACGCCTGATCATGTGCGAGGGCGCGTCAATGCAGTAAACTCTATCTTCCTCGGGGCGTCTAATGAGTTAGGCGAATTTCGCGCAGGGTTCATGGCCGCCGTATTTGGTGCGGTCTTTACCGTGACGGCGGGCGGTATCGCCGCCGTCGGCATTGCAGGGCTCTGGATGTACCTCTTCCCCAAACTACGCCAAACGCAACATTTGGATCACGCTGATATAGAGGAATAGACAGTTTGCAGCCTCTATGTTAAACTGCACCAATAGTATGAATGGAGTGCGTTATGGGCGTGGTGAGAAAAACGATAAGTTTAAGTGCAGAGCAAGACGCTTGGGTAAAAGAAATTGTTGCATCGGGTGAATTTACAAATGATAGCGAAGTTCATCGTCATGCCTTAAAGGCCGCTCAAATCGATTATGAAAAAAGGAAGTGGCTTGATGCGGCTCTAGAAGAAGGCCTCAACAGCCCCTTAATTGATCAAACTATTCCGGAAATAATTGCGGAATTCAAAGAAGAGTTGAGGCAAAAGGGTGAATTATAAATTATCTCGACGCGCAAAGCAGGACGTTAGAGAGATATATGCCTATACATTGAACACACACGGCATTGCACAGGCAGATGCCTATTTAATGTCAATTTATGATGGCTTCCATAGATTGTCTGATGCGCCCGAAATCGGGCGCATTTACAGAACGGTTAAAGAGGAAGAATTCCGGAAATTATTATTTAACTACCATAACGTCTATTATCAAATTACGAATACGGGGCTTGAAATACGCCGAATTCTACATGTTGCGAGAGACGTAACCTCATTGCAGGATGAAGACTTATGACAAAAAACAGACCTCCTTCCCAACGCCAGTTAAAAGCCGGTGAATTAATTCGCCGCGCTTTGGCTGAAATCTTGGCCAAAGAAAATATCCGTGAACCCGACTTACAAGGCATCAGCGTCACCATCTCCGAAGTCCGCGCCTCGCCCGACTTAAAACATGCCATCGTTTATGCGGCTCCGCTCGGCGGCGGCGACCCTGATAAAGTCATCAAAGCTCTACAACGCTGCGGGTCATTCCTGCGTGGACGCCTGGGTAAAGAGATGGAAATGAAATCCACACCCCGCCTAAAATTCGTCGCAGACCGAAGTTTCGATACGGCGGAAGACATGGCGAACCTGTTGAACCAACCCAAGGTGAAGCAGGATTTGGATAAAGCTTAACGCCAGAAACTTATGCAATAAAGGTTTATATAATTATGAAAAAATTCGCTTGGGCATTTTTTATTATTTATACAATTTGCTTAATGGTATCGACCTTACCCACTATGGGGTATGGGTTTCTCATAGGAGTTTTCTGTCTTACCTATGTTGGCTTTGCTCAATTTTGGGTGATTTTTACAAATAGGGTTAAGTTTAAAGGGTTTTTTAAATCCTCTATTTTCCACTTAATCCCTATTTTTGGACTTACCTATTTTATAGGTAGTCAAATGTTTTACTTTATGGTGAATGGAGAGGGTGGAATTCAAACAAAATCTTTATTGCTATCTTTACTCACACTCGCCATTCCTTTTTTAATTTTATGGCTACAATATTTTTTTCTAACGAGAGCTTTCGAGCAAGACGGCGGTGTTTTTGTGAATCAAGAAGGCTCTGATCTATAAAAATAGAAATTTGTAGTTTTACCTATTGCAACTAACTAAATTATTTTTAATAGTAACGCTTTATATTAAAGGACCTCAACGTGAAAAAACTTGCCCTCATAGCCCTTAGCGCTTCTGTACTTTTAACATCTGCTTGTTCGCATACGGAAAAAGTAGCGACAGTAAAACCCACTGATTCTAAAATGTCCTGTAGCGATATTAATAAAGAATTCTCTGACTTAGACACAGTTATGCGTGAAGCTAAGAAAAATAAAGGTGCAAGTGGCGCCAATATCGCAGCAGCTGTTTTCTTTTGGCCTGCGGCTGTTGGGAACTACATGGATGCCAAAGATTCAGAAGAGCTTGTTGCAGAACGCCGCAGAGTTTTAACTGACCTTTCAGTATCTAAAGGCTGTTAAAAATAATACGTTATATTTCAAGGAGCGCCTTTTAGGGCGCTTTTTTTATGGCTAGAATTCATGTCCCGCAAACGTAAAGGCAACCCCGTTCATGGATGGGTGATATTGGATAAGCCTTATGGTCTTGGTTCTACTCAGGCTGTGGGGAAAACGCGGTGGTTGTTTCAGGCACAAAAGGCAGGCCATGCGGGGACGCTTGATCCGTTGGCGACGGGTATCTTGCCTATTGCTCTGGGTGAAGCGACGAAAACTGTTCCGTTTTTGGTGGATGCCAAAAAGGGATATGAGTTTGAAATTACGTGGGGCGCAAATACGACGACGCAAGATACTGAAGGCGAGATTACGGCCACATCGGATAATCGCCCGTCAAAAGAGGCTATCCTCGACGCTCTACCCCAATTCATCGGCGAGATAGAGCAAGTTCCGCCCAAATTCTCTGCCATAAAAATTGATGGGAAACGCGCCTATGACCTCGCGCGGGCGGGCGAAGCGGTTGAGATGAAGTCGCGACTTGTGCAAATCGACGATATCCGACTTCTCTCCATCACAGCAGACTCCGCCACATTCGCAGTAAATTGCGGGAAAGGCACCTATATCCGCTCGATTGCGCGGGATTTGGCCGCCGCGCTCGATACTTGCGGCCATGTCACGGTTTTACGCCGTACACGCGTTGGGCCGTTCGCGTTGGAACAGTCAATAACGCTTGCGGAACTGGAACAAACCTGCAATAGGGGCGCCGCTGAAGAGGCTTTGCATCCCCTCTCGACCGCACTGGACGACATCCCGGTGCTGGCCGTAGCGGATCAGGACGCAATTGATCTTCGGCACGGTCGGGCCATCGACCTCACACCTTCGGACATTGCCTACGTTTCTGACTGGGTTCTGGCTATGGAAGGCGAGAGTGAAGTGGCCCTTTGTGAAGCACGCGAAGGAAGATTATTCCCCAAACGTGTTTTTGTATTGTAATCAAAACGGAGAACACGATGTCGATTACACCTGAACGCAAAGCTGCGTTAATTACCGAGCACGCCCAGAAACCTGGCGACACTGGCTCACCCGAAGTTCAAGTTGCTATACTTTCAGAGCGCATCTCGAACCTTACAGAACATTTTAAAGGGAATAATAAAGACAACCATTCTCGCCGAGGTCTCCTCGCGATGGTGGCAAAACGCCGTAGTCTTTTGTCCTATCTTCGCAAAAAAGATGAAAGCCGTTATCAGGCCATCATTAAAAAGCTAGGATTGCGCGGATAATCGCACCCAGCATTAAAAATTTAAAAGGCTGCTATCATAGCAGCCTTTTACGCATCACACGACATGAGTTTTGGGATGCAAAACCCGGGGCATGAGGCCCCAAATCCGAAAGTGCAATAAGGCACTCTAATCAAGGTTCATGCTTGAACCTTTGTATGTACGTAGAAGAAAGAAACGATACGTTATGTTTAATAAACACACTGTTGAAATCGATTGGGCCGGACGCCCACTCAAACTCGAAACAGGCGGGATGGCCCGTCAAGCCGATGGCGCGGTTCTCGCCACTTACGGGGAAACAATTGTCCTCGCCACAGCCTGTGCTGCGAAATCCGAAAAACCAGGTCAGAGCTTTTTCCCGCTGACTGTCAACTACATGGAAAAATTCTATGCCGCAGGTAAAGTCCCTGGTGGTTATTTCAAACGCGAAGGTCGCCCAACAGAACGTGAGACATTGATCTCTCGTTTGACTGACCGTCCAATCCGCCCGCTCTTTCCAAAGGGTTTCAAAAACGAAGTTCAGATCGTTATCACGGTTTTACAACATGACCTTGAAAACGAACCTGATATCATTGGTATGATTGCGGCCTCTGCTGCGCTTTCAATCTCAGGCGTTCCGTTCCAAGGCCCCATCGCGGCCTCACGCGTTGGTTTGATTGACGGCGATTATGTCTTGAACCCAACACTCGACGAAATGGTCGAATCAGAACTCGACCTCGTTGTTGCGGGTACAAAAGACGCCATCATGATGGTGGAATCAGAAGCCAAAGAATTGACAGAAGAGCAAATGCTCGGTGCTGTTATGTTCGCGCATGAATCCTGCGAAGAAGTTATCGAAGCGATTGCAGAGCTAACGAAAAAAGCCGGTAAACCATCTTGGGATTATGTCCCTGCTGATTTGTCAGCTGAGAAAAAAGTCGTCAAGAAATTGGCTGAAAAAGGCATCAAAGCCGCTTACAAACTCACAGACAAAATGGAACGCCAAGAGGTTCTTCGCGAAACACGCGCGGCCGCTTGGGAAGCTGTTTCAGAAGAAATGGCCGACAATGTCTTCTCTGATTGTTTCAAAGCAATTGAATCCGAGACTGTCCGTACGTCTGTTATCA
>CAYGSV010000182.1:792-5617 GCA_964352635.1 uncultured Algimonas sp. | reverse complement strand
CCCTCGCCCATGCACGTTCGGTTGCAGGTGATAGAGTCATTGGCAAAACGGTTGATGAATTTTGTCAGACTGTCTTGACCCGTCCACGCGATAAAACCCAATTTTTACAAGATGCCAAAATCATGTGGGCGCGCATAGACGCAGAACGTATTGAAACGCCGACACATGAAATCTGTAATGCCAAGCTAAGAGCGGGTGGTTTAATGCAAGCCCAATATATTCAGGCCTGCCATGTCGTTCTGGGTATGGCTGCCTCAAAGGCTTTGAAAGACGCCATATACTTCTGGCAATATCAACAAATTTGGGAGCGTTTATTGGGTCTAAAAACGAAACCCTTCGACGCCGTCCCCAAACGCTTCCATAATAAAGTCTTTCAGGATGGAGACGCCCCCCTCTCTCAACGCGCTTATCTTAAGGCGAGTGCGAAACACGCTAAAACAGTCATTGGCCTTACCGAGGCTTTGTTTAAATCCGTTGAACTACCCGATGATGAAACAAGTTATGCCGTTCGTTGGGCTTCAGACGCATAAAGCGCTTGCCTCACACGGCAGAGACTCCATATTGCGCTAACGATTCATTTCAGAGATTTTCATGAGCGACAAAACAGACGACCCTACAGACGAAGATAATGTCGTCAAAGGTCTCTTTGGTAAAAAGTCTAAAGAGCCAAATGACAACTACTCTGCCAAAGACATTCAGGTCTTAGAAGGCCTAGAACCTGTCCGCTTACGCCCGGGTATGTATATTGGAGGTACGGATGACCGCGCGCTCCACCATCTCTTTGCCGAAGTCATTGATAACTCTATGGATGAAGCGGTCGCGGGTCATGCGACACGCATCGAAGTTGAATTAGACGCAGAAGGTTACCTGTCAATTTCCGATAATGGTCGCGGTATTCCAATCGACGCTCACCCTAAATATCCCAAAAAATCTGCCCTCGAAGTTATTATGACCGAGCTTCACTCCGGCGGTAAATTTAGCTCAGATGCTTATGAAACCTCCGGCGGTCTGCACGGTGTTGGGGTGTCCGTTGTAAACGCACTGTCTGATTTTCTTGAAGTCGAAGTGGCAAAGAATAAGCAACTTTATCGCATGGAGTTTTCACGCGGCAAACCGCAGGGAAAATTAGAAAAACTCGGCGCCATTAACAACCGCCGTGGCACGAAAGTCCGCTTCCATCCTGACCCTGAAATCTTTGGTGCCAAAGCCCATTTCAAAGCAGTGCGCCTCTTCCGTATGGCGCGTGCTAAAGCCTATCTCGAACCCGGGGTAGAAATTCGTTGGAAATGCGCGCCTGAACTCGTCAAGCAAACCGACGATATTGAAGCCGAAGCTGTCTTTCATTTCCCGGGCGGCCTTGCCGATTTCTTAAAAGAGACACTCGGTAAAAAAGTCACCATCACCTCAGAGCTTTTTGCAGGACGTTCTAAAAAACAAGACGGGCATGGCCGCGTTGAGTGGGCCGTTACGTGGAGCCCCGAAGGATTTGGCGAAGCCGATAGCTTTGTGCGCTCTTATTGTAACACCGTCCCCACACCAGAAGGTGGCACACACGTCGCAGGCCTCCGCGCCGCCATCACCAAAGGGCTTCGCGCCTATGCTGACATTGCGGGCATGGGGAAAAAGTTTAACCATGTACAGCCTGATGATGTGATGTTCGGCGCGGGGGCTCTTGTCTCGGTCTTTATTTCCGATCCAGATTTCGTGGGCCAAACCAAAGACCGCCTTTCAAGTTCCGAAGCGACGAAACTCGTTGAAAATGCGGTGCGTGATCCTTTCGATCACTGGCTTGCGAGCTCGCCAAAAGACGCGAACCTCTTGCTCGAATGGGCGATTGAGCGCGCCGATGAACGCGTCAAACGCCGTAAAGCGCGCGACGTTAAACGCAAATCTGCAACCAAGAAACTTCGCCTCCCCGGCAAGCTCGCGGACTGTTCTAATAAAGGCTCGGAAGACACTGAAATCTTTATTGTTGAGGGCGACTCTGCGGGCGGTTCCGCCAAACAAGCGCGAGACCGTAAGACACAAGCGATTTTGCCGCTCAAAGGTAAAATTCTAAATGTCGAGTCTGCGACAATGGATAAGATACAACGCAATGCCGAGATTAATGACCTTTGCGTGGCCCTAGGCGTAGGCTTAGGCAAGAAATTCGATACAGATGACCTGCGCTATGAACGTGTTGTGATTATGACAGATGCGGATGTGGATGGCGCACATATTGCGGCTCTGCTCATCACCTTTTTCTACCGCTATACACCGGGCCTTATCGAAGAAGGTCGCCTCTTTATGGCGATGCCACCGCTCTATAAATTAAGTGCAGGTGGAACCACAGTTTACGCGATTGACGACGCGCACCGCGAAGAATTGATGAACACGACCTTCAAAGGCAAAAGTAAAGTTGATGTTGGACGGTTTAAAGGCTTGGGCGAAATGAATCCTGGCCAGTTAAAATCAACGACAATGGATCCGAAAACGCGCACCCTCGCCCGCATCACAATTGACCCTAGCGCCCTACCCACCACAGAAGCCCTCGTCGAAACATTGATGGGTAAACGAGCGGATTTGCGTTTCCAATATATCCAAGACCATGCGCAATTCATCGAAGAGGTAGATGTCTAGGTCATGTCCGATTTAAACGCCCTTATTCGCGCTCTGCCCAAGGCTGAACTTCACCTTCATATCGAAGGGAGTCTTGAGCCAGAGCAAATGTTTGAATTTGCCAAACGGAACAGCGTCGACCTACCTTATGCAAGTGTTGAGGATATTCGCTCGGCTTATAGCTTTAGCAACCTCCAAGAATTCCTCGATATTTATTATCAAGGCATGTCGGTTCTACAGACCAAGCAAGATTTTCATGACCTAACTTATGCTTATCTGAAACGCGTGAATGAAGATAATTGCCGCCATGTTGAAATCTTCTTTGACCCACAAGGGCATACGCAACGCGGTGTCCCGTTTGAAACCGCGATTGAAGGTATATTAGACGGCCTCGCCTCAGGTGAAGCTGATTTTGGTATATCCTCCAATCTTATTTTATCCTTCTTGCGACATTTGAGCGAAGAGGACGCCTTTGAGACTTTGGCGAAAGCAGAGCCTTACCTCGATAAAATTTTAGGTGTCGGATTAGACTCATCTGAGCTTGGTCATCCACCCTCTAAATTTGAGCGTGTCTATGCCAAAGCGATGGAGATGGGCCTCAAGAGCTTTGCTCATGCGGGCGAAGAAGGGCCACCTGATTATGTTTATGAAGCGCTCGACCTATTGAAGGTTGACCGCATTGATCATGGCAATCGCTCTCTCGAAGATGAAGCTTTGGTCGACCGTCTTGTCAAAGAAGAAATGTTTTTGACGGTCTGCCCGCTCTCTAATTTAAAACTCTGCGTCGTGGATGACCTCAGAAATCATCCGCTAAAAACGATGTTGGATAAAGGCCTAAAGGCGACCGTCAATTCTGATGACCCCTCTTATTTTGGCGGTTACCTCAACGATAATTACATCCAAACAGCACAGGCCATTGGCCTGACTCGTGAAAACATTTTGACCCTCGTCAGAAATAGTTTCGACGGAGCCTATCTTTCATCAGCACGAAAAGCTGAATTGATAAGTGAGTTTGAAACCGTGGCGGCTAAATACAACTAACGTCGAAATTCAGTGTCGAGCTTTGGGGGCACTTTGCAATCAATGACCCAGACATCATAGACACGGTGGTCGAGCGCACTAATTGCGGGTTTAGAAGCGAACATCCAGCCTGAGAAAATCTTATCAGAATCTTCGGCTTCCTCGCCTGTGCCTTTTAAGCGCTTATCCGTGATTTGAAGAAAAGCGTAAGTTTCAGGGATCTCTTCGGGGGGGCGTTTTTCACAATGGCGCGCGGCAATCGTTAGACTGCCATATTCCAATGTTTCGCCAATTTTGACGGTATAGTCTTGGGTCGTCGCCGTGACTTTATCGAGCGTCCGCAAGACAACGGCTTCACCCACCAAATTACCGCCCGTGTTTGCCTTGGCTGCAAGACCAAAACTGAAAACGCTAACAGTTAGACCTAAAATAAAGCCTAGCTTAAGCATTCGGGTCCCAAGCTTCGTAATCCGCAGCAACTTTGTCGCGCACGCCACCGCGGTCGAGACTACCCTTAGGTTTATAAGCATGGACAGTCCCTGTGAGGTTAGGTGTATGCTCTAACTCCCAATCATGCGGTTTGTAACCGTCTTCTGTCGGGGGCAGTTCACTTGTGTGATTGAGCCAGCCTTGCCATCCAGGGGGCACACGAGACGCATCGGCATAGCCATTATATTTAACCCAACGGCGTTTGCGCCCATCATAAGTCAGTTTTTTCTCTTCGAAATAAGTATTGCCGTAAGCATCTTCGCCGATCTTCGTTCCTTTGCGGCTGATCTGAAGATTCGTGCCGAATGTCGTGCCATTCCACCAAGTAAAGATGCGTTTTATGAAAGACATGGGTCGCCTTTGTCCTATCTGTGCTTCGCGAGCGTTATGCCCCCGCTCGGCCTTAAGGTAAAGCCGAGATGTGACCCAAATAAGGTCTGAATTCTGTCTAAAAGCAGACTGTGTCCTGATTACCACAACCCCCATGATTCTACAGCACCTTACGGTTTATTTACTCAACGATAGGACTTGAGCGTCATATAAGGCTTTGATGACGAAAAAACCTATATATTTAGCTTTTGTAAGTTTCGCCTTCGTGGTTGCGACTGCCCCTTCGATATCTGCACAAATTCGCGTTGATGCTCGTATTCATGCGTCTTCGGGTTCTTGTGCGCAATGTGACCTGTCGAACAAGCGTTTGAACGGTGTTGTCCTTAAA
>CAYGSV010000182.1:0-782 GCA_964352635.1 uncultured Algimonas sp. | reverse complement strand
TTCGCGGGGCGCACTTCCGCAAGGCGCTACTCTACCGCGTTCATGGCGACAAAGTTTTGATGGAAAGCGCTGTCTTCGAAGATGCGACTTTGACAGAGGCCAACGTCTCTAATTCTGACTTACGCCTAGCCAATTTACGCCGCGCAGATTTATCTCGCGGGCAATTTCATGGTAATGATTTTACAGGTTCAAACCTAATCAGTGTCAAAGCGCCATCTGGTGATTTCACAGGATCAAATTTCCAAAACGCGCGACTCGACCACGTGAATTTTACCGAAGCCAAATTAGACAATACTAAACTCAATGGTGTGACATTTGGTTATGCCGTCATGAATGATACGAGCCTGACAGGTGCCGACATTTCAGACGCAAAAATGACAAGTGTTCAGGGTCTTAAACAAGCGCAATTAGATACAGCTTGTGGCAATATGAACACAGAACTGCCTGACGGCTTATCTGTTCCTTATTGTGAAAATACCGAACAGCATGTGAGTGATGGGCATGACCACGCAGCCCTCTCGCCAGAGATGCTCAAGACTGTAAAACGCCTTGAGCGCGCCATTGGTGATGTTGAAATTATTCTTGACGCAACGCCAAATTCTAACCGCCCACTTAAACGCAAACTCCAAAGTATTCATGCGGACTTGGTTCAATCCAAACGCGCCATTGAGCAATAATTCAGTCTAATTTTCGGTAATAAAAAAGGCCTCCCAAAGAGGCCTTTTTCTTTTACTTTTGTTCAACAACAGGGACCAGTTTGAGGTTGAGTTCTTTTAATTGCG
>CAYGSV010000181.1:5103-5650 GCA_964352635.1 uncultured Algimonas sp. | reverse complement strand
AACCTTAGCAGACCAATCAATTTGCACACGTTCAATCGCAGGCAACAAACGATCGACACTTTTGACTGTTTTACCCGAAAACATTACGACGGGAACACCTTTGATTTGAGGCAGGAGGCGTGTCGCTTCATCACGAAGCCATTTCGAACTCTCGGACTTGTTCTCGACGAGATCCCACTTTGTAAAACCAATAACAAGGGCGCGCCCTTCCCGTTCACATAAATCCGCAATCTGTAAATCTTGTTTATCAAAGGGTATGGTCGCATCCATCAAGAGTACGACAACTTGGGCGAATTTAATCGCGCGCAAGCTATCTTGCACCGATAAACGCTCAAGTGTTTCTTGTACCTTGGCTTTTTTGCGCATGCCTGCCGTATCATGGAATTGCACGCGGCGGCCTTGCCAGACAAAATCAATCGTGATTGAATCGCGTGTGACGCCCGCTTCTGGACCTGTCAGAAGTCTATCTTCGCCAATCAGTGTGTTGATAAGAGTCGATTTGCCCGCATTCGGTCGGCCAACAATGGCGATGCGGACTGGCGCTTCG